>JBBSPO010000194.1:0-7237 GCA_038258695.1 Gemmatimonadales bacterium
CAGCGGCAGGTGCGCAGCCGTAGGCGTGACATCGGCGAGAAACACCGCCGTCTCCCCGCCCGATGTCAGCTTCACACTCTGGTGATGCGGGGTGTGACCGGGCGTGTGCAGCAGCTGAATGCCCGGGCGCAACTCGACTTCTCCCTCCACGAGGTCAAAGCGTCCGGCCGCGACAATCGCATCCCAGTTCGCGCCGAAGTAGCTCGCCGACGTGCGTTCGTTGGTGTGCGTCGCCCACTCCATCTCGCCTCGCTGCACCACGTACCGTGCATTGGGAAACGACGCCTCCACGGTGCCCGATGGCGTGCGCCATGTGTTCCCACCCGCATGATCGAAGTGCAGGTGCGTATTGATCACCAGCGACACATCATCAGGCGTGAAGCCGAGCGTGCGCAGGCCATCTTCAAGATGAGTGCGGCCCTCTGCACCGGCGTTCTCGATGCCGTAGATCTTGTGAAACTTCTCATTCTCCTTGTTGCCCGAACCGGTGTCGATAAGCACCAGACCATCATCGTGTTCCACCAGCAGGCAGCGCATGCCCATGGGAATGCGATTGCGCTCATCGGCGGGAATGCGCTTTTCCCACAGCGTTTTGGGGACGACGCCAAACATGGCACCGCCGTCGAGTTGCTGGCCGCCAGCCTGAATGGCGTGCATGCGCCAGTTGCCAAGCTGCCGAGTTTGTACAAGGGGTTGCGGTGCAGTCACGCTGATGTGTCCTCGCGTACAGGAGATGGAAGCGCCGATCGCTTAACCGAACGGCGCGTTGGACCGGAGAGAAAACGTTGCAGCTGAGCCCATGTGGTGAGCCCGTCGTCGTGTGCAATGTGCAACATGCGCACCAGACAGTGCGCCGTAGCCAGCGCATCGCCGCCGGCCCGATGCCGGCCGGCGTTGGCGATGCCGAAGTGTTCGCAGACACGATCAAGTGAACGGCGCGGCAACGTGGGCAACAACCGTCGGGCCAATCGCACGGTACAGAGTGATTGCCCATCAAGGAAGATATGACGCGTGCGCAGCAGTTCGCTGGCCACAAAGCGACGGTCAAAGGCCGCGTTGTGGGCCGTGAACATCTGACCGTCCAGTCGCGCGATCACCTCGTCGGCAATCTCGTGAAACATGGGCGCCTGAGCGACCATGGCGTTGGAGATGCCGGTCAGCGCCTGAATAAACGGCGGAATGAGCTTGCCCGGCTGCACCAGCTGCTCCCACGGCTCGCCAACCTGCAGCCCCTCCACGGGTACAATCGCGATCTCCGTGATGCGATCGGCGCCGTTGGTGTGCGACCCGGTGGTTTCGACATCCACCACAGCAAAGCGCATGGACTTTAGCGTTGGGCTGAGATCTGCGCGGGTTCGCGGGCTGCGCACGCGCAGTGCGGCGGGGGTGGTATGGCCGGTGACGGGAGCTGTGCCATCGTTGGTGCTGTCGCTGGCGCTATTGTTGGCGCCAGCTTTGGTGCCATCGGAATCACCGTAGGTTGCGCCGTCTCCGTCAGCCTCGCCCGTGTCATCATCCATCGCGTCGCCGACAACGGTGCTGCCAGCAGTCGAATCGTCACGCCCGCGCACAATCTGCCCGTCCCGCAACAGCGCCCACCGATCATCATCAAGCTGCACAAAGTCCGGTCGGGACCCGAGCAGCACATCGGCCATGCGCGCCGCTGCGACGGCCTTGAGCCGGTCCACCCGACACACCTCACGCATGAGCGACAGCGCATCGGCTGGGCCCGCGTCCAACACCCGCGCCGCCCGCTCGGAAAGCGACGACGGCTCCGGCACCGCTCGGCTCATCACCGGAAGCATGGCCTCAACCGCCTCATCCAGCGGCCGGATGCGGCCCCGACGCAGCGTGCGGTCAACCTGGCCGTCAACCTGGCGGTCAACTCGCCCCTGGCCGGCAGGCTCGACATGGTCGCGACCGTCACGACCGTCCGCACTACGCTGATCGTGGCGCGGTCCTGACGGCCCGTCAGGCCTCGAATCCGGTGGGTCAACAGGAGCGGACATGCCGGAAACTAGCCGATGGCTGGAATCAGCGTGCGCGGGCGCATAAGTTTGTGAAGTATTTCACAAGCCTCCCCATGACACTGCCAGCCAACAAACGCATCGCTGAATCCACCGTCCGCCGCCTGTCCATGTACCTCCGCTATCTGGAGGGACTCGACGGTGTCGGACAGCTTACCGCGTCCAGCGACGAACTCGCGCACCTGTGCGGCACCACGCCAGCTCAGGTGCGCAAGGATCTCTCGTTTTTCGGGTCGTTTGGCAAGCGCGGGCTGGGCTATCCGGTGCACGAGCTCACCGAGCGCCTGCGCGAGATTCTGGGCCTGGGACACGCCTGGCAGATCGTGATCATTGGCGCCGGAAAAATCGGCTCGGCGCTGGCCGAGTATCGCGGCTTTCGACAGCGCGGTTTTCAGGTCGTGGGCGTGTACGACAAAAATCCTGAGAAGATCGGACGGGCCTGGGGAGACGCCACGGTGCGTGACATGGAGTCGCTGGCCGTCGATGTCGCTGAACAGCGTGTCGACATTGCGGTGATCGCCATTCCGGCCGACGACGCGCAGGACGTGGTAGACAAGATTGTAGCGGCGGGTATCCGCGCCATTCTCAGCTTTGTGCCCACCAGTCTGCACGTGCCGCCTCACATTGCCGTGAAGACGGTCAACATGGCCATGGAGCTCGAAGGGCTGTCGTTCGCGCTTACGAACCGCGCAGACTGACCCCGAGTTCGGCGAGCGCCCGCGTGAGTCGGGCGAACGATTCGTGAGCCAGCGTTTCGGGTCGTGCCATAGGGTCAATGTCGCAGCTGCGCAGCAATGATTCACACGCGGCAGCATCGAGCGGGGTGAGCGTGCGCATGACGCGGATCATCTGCTTGCGACGCAACCCGAAGGCGCCAATCACCAGCGTGCGGAACGGCGCCTCGAGCTGCGGTTCCACATGCGCCTCTGCGCGCGGTACAACGCGCACAATCGCTGACTCCACCTTGGGGGGGGGAGTAAAACTGCGCGAACCTACCTCACGAACAAACGTGACGTCAGCAAACGCTTGCAGGTTCACACTCAGCGCACCGTAGATTTTGCTGCCCGGTGCGGCGCCCATGCGATCGGCCACTTCACGCTGCACCAGATACACTGCGACATCCGCGCGCGGAGGCGTGAGGGCGTGAAACAGGATGGGAGTGGTGATGTAATACGGCACGTTGCCCGCCAGCACATACGGACCACCAGCCAGTTCACCAAGCGCTACATCAAGCACGTCGGCCTCAACAATTTGCACGTGCGGATGCAGGGCATGTTGCACGCGCAGTGAGGCCGCGAGATCACGGTCCAGTTCAATGGCGATCACGCGCGCCGCGCGCTCCACCAATCGATCGGTGAGCGCACCACGACCCGGACCAATCTCGATGACGGTTTTGCCCTCCAGCGGCCCAAGCGCCTGCACGATCGCATCGAGCGCGCGCGAATCGTTGAGGAAGTGCTGACCGAGGCGCTTGCGTGGTGTGTGAAAGGCGGACGACTTACGCGCTGGCTGCGCCAACGGTCGTCCGGCCTTGCCTTTGCGCGTCATAGCGTCACGCGAGCACGCGGCGGGCATTCATGTCGCTGGGTGCAACATCGGATGTGGTATTGGTGGCGTTGTTGGTGGCGTCGCCGGTCGCGTTGTTGGCTGCGGCATTCTGTGGCGCGTCGCTTGCGCCTGATGCATGTAGCGCGGCCGTTCCCAGCCGATCAACAACCACCACAGCAATGTCGTCCATGAGCGGTGTGTCGCCACGAAACGCACTCACGGCATTCAGAATGTCTTGCAATGTTGCATCAGGTTGAATGTTGCCATCGGCCGTGGTAGCACGTGCGACCGTCAGCGCGGCCGCCTCCCCAAAACGATCACCGTGCGCATTGCGCGCATCGGCCACTCCATCGGTAAACAGCAGCAACCGGTCTCCCTCCTGCCATGCGACCTCACCGCCGAGAATGGGTGCATCGCTCAACCCCAGCGGCGGAAGCTGCGCACGTAGCCGTACCACGCTGCTGTCGTGTCGCAGAATAAACGCGTGCGGGTGTCCGGCGTTGGCAAAGCGCACAACGTTGGCCGCGTCATCAATCACCGCACAAAAAAGCGTGATCGACATTTCGGTGCTTTCAAGTTCGTCAGCCAGCGAGCGGCGTACGGCATCAAGCGCGACGCCCGGGTCCATGACCGCTTGCACGTGAATGGCCGTTGCACTCATCGCCAGCGCCATTACCAGTGCGGCCTGGTAGCCGTGTCCCGATACATCGCCAATCACCACCGCCGTGCGATCAGACGACAGGCGAGCCAACAGATAAAAATCGCCGCCCACACTTTCGGCCGGTACTACGCGCGCCGCTGCACGCGCCTCGGGTCCGACAACTTGCGGAGCTGGCAGCAGCTTGAGTTGCAGGTCGTGCGCCAATCGCATTTCGCGCGCCAACTGCTCCTGCTCAAGTGCGGTGCGCACGAGTCGCGCGTTGTGCAGTGTGGTGCCCACCTGCGAAGCGATGGCCGTGACCAGCTTTCGGTCACCGGCACTGAACGGGGCATCGCCAGCCTTTCTCGCCAACAGCATCGCGCCCAGCGGCACCGTTCCCGCCGACGAGATGCGACGAATCGGGACCGCCAGCACGGGTCCACCGTCGGCCGCGAGCAGCGGTGCACCGGCGCGCGCCGCTGCGCCCCCGTCTTCGACGTACGTTTCGCCCGTGTTGAACGCACGCACTACCAGCCGGTGGTTTTCACGCACCGAGACCACCGTCATGTCGGACGGCGAGATGCCCAGCAGTGCCGCCGGTACGAGCACCTCGCGTACCGGATCGTGCAACATGAGCGCGCCGCGTGGCGCACCAACCGTTTGCGCGAGCTCCCGCAGTACGGTAAATGCGGCCTCCTCCACCGACGTCCCGCTGCCCAGCAACTCGCCAATGGCGTACAGCAAACTGATCTCTTCGTAGCGTTCGGCGAGTTCGTGCGTGGCGCCGTCGCGTTCGCGCATGAGCCGGCGTACATGCGGCAGCAAATCGGCCAGCAACCGGTCTACCGCTTCGACCTGTTCGCTGTTCACTGGCAATGACAGGTCATCACGAGGAGCTGACGGCGGTGCAACAATCAGCCACGTCGGCAGCATGCTTGTACCCATGCTGAACGCGCGCCAGCCGAGCGTGGCGGCCCAGCGTGCGACATCCTCCGGCGCACAATCAGGAGTCGTACGTGCGGCGGTGCATGACAGCTCCGATGCTGCCAGCATACGCGGCGGCTGCTCAGCCGCGCGCCACTCCCAGAGCGCCGCGTCACGTCCGGACGTTGCGCGATAGGCTGCCAGCACGGCGTTCAGCGTGTTCATGACCGTCGCAGCACCAGACGTATGGTGTGCCCTGCATTGCACGACGATTCCACGCTGTCCATCAGCGCGTACATGAGAAACACACCACGCCCGTCTTCCCGTTCAACCCATCCGTCTGCTTCCGACAATGCACGGGCCGAGTGAATATCGAAGCCGGTCCCCTCATCGGTCACCTCAACACACAGCCCCGCATCATCAATGCGCGCCGATACGTGCACCGATCGCGCCGCGTCGCCGCCGTTGCCGCGTTCAATGGCGTTCGCAATGGCCTCGGTGAGTGCCACTGGCACGTTCAGTCGGCACACCTTGGGCGGGAATCCAGCTGCTTCGCATAGCGTGGTCACGGCCAGTACGACGCGATCGATTTCGCCAATATCTGACGCGATAGTCCACTCGCCACACGGCGCCAGCGAACCACCGCCGGGATCAGAAACCAACGAGCGCATCCGAACGCGTGCCGTACAGATGGAACAGTGTGTCGAGACGGGTGAGCTCGAAAAGCGTACGCAAGTCTTCGTTGAGACCTGCCAGACGCAGCTCCCCGCCCTGCTCACGAATGCGCTTGTTCAGCGACACGAGCGCTCCCAGACCGGAGCTATCGATGTAACCGCCGTTGCTGAAATCAATAAGCACCCGCTTGGCGCCCTGTTCGACCTCATCAAGCACGAGCTGCTTGAGCTCCTGACGATTTCCAACAACGAGCTGGCCGTCAACTGCGACGGTGAGCAGATCGTCGTCCCGTTCGATGGCAAATGACATGCAATGCTCCAACGCGTATGATCGTGATCTGCGGCGCGCTACACCTGCGTGCGCGATGCCTGAAGAGCGGTGATGGCTGCTACCTGTACAATGTCGTTTGCTGACGCGCCGCGCGAAAGGTCGCTGGCCGGACGCGCCAATCCCTGAAGGATGGGCCCGATGGCCTGCGCGCGTCCCAGTCGTTCCACCAGCTTATAGCCAATATTGCCGGCATCGAGCGACGGAAACACCAGCACGTTGGCTGATCCGGCTACACGCGAGTCGGGCGCTTTGCGCGAGGCCACGGACGCAATCAGCGCCGCATCGGCCTGCATTTCGCCATCGATTGCCAACTCCGGGCGCGCGCGCTGCACCAGTGCGGTGGCTTCGCGAACACGCGCCACACTGGCGGCTTCAGCACTGCCGCGCGTTGAAAAACTGAGCATCGCAACGCGGGGCGTGTCACCAACTATGCGCACGCGATCATCCGCGGCGGCAATGGCAATATCGGCCAGCTGCTGCGCCGACGGCTCCGGCAGCACCGCGCAGTCGGTGAAGGTGAGCACTTCGTTGTCGGCGTCGCGAAACGACGGCACCAGCATGTAAAACGCGCTCGACACAGTGCGCACCCCAGGTGCCGTACCAATCATCCACAGTGCAGCCCGTATCACGGCCGCCGTCGTGTGCACGGCCCCCGCAACGCAGCCATCCGCATGGCCAAGCGCCACCAGTCCGTCGGCAAACATGAGCGGGTCGCGCGCCGCCTGCGCGGCATCGGCGCTGGTCATGCCCCGGGACGCTCGTCGTTGGTGCAGCCAATCGGCGACTTCCGCCTGACGGGCATCGTCGGCAACATCGTGCAGCAGCAACGCCGTCACGGTGCCTGCAGCGTTGAGGCGCTCAACCGCTTCCTGTGTGCGCGCGTCGGCTGATTCGGGAAAGACAATGGTGCGTGGGCGCTGTGAAGCACGTCGCGCCAGCGACTGCACAAACGGATGCGCGGAGACGTGCTCTGGCTGAGACTCTGGAAGCGGTGCTGACGTGTGCATTAATCAATACCCGGCCGTTGCGGTGAACTACGACTCGCGGCCTTTGAAGTATTCCGTGAGCGCGTTGGCCACGACCGGATGCACCA
>JBBSPO010000195.1:0-7224 GCA_038258695.1 Gemmatimonadales bacterium
ACCTGCCGCCTCAGCAGAGAGTCGGGCAGACGTGTTCTCCGTTACTCGGCGCGAGGTAGCTACCGTAGTCGTGTTCTGGCTGCTCTTCGCCTTTGTCACGTTTGCCAATCGTGCCCTCGACCCCCGGCGACAGAGCATCGCGGATACCAACTGGGTGGGCACGATGTCGGTATCGCTCGTGCAGGCGCTGCTGTGGGCGCTGTTCACACTACCGATCTTTGTGCTGGTCACGCATTACGTGACGAAGCGCGACCACCGCCTGCTGCGTGCGTTCCTGATCGTGATGGGCATGGTGTTTGCTGCGGTGGTCGTGAGCGCGGTGGTCGATGTGGTACGTGATGTCGTGCTGCCCATTGCAAACCGTGGGCGTGGTGCGGGACGCATTCCGAATGAGCAGCCCTGGTGGTCATTCGGCGTGGGTGGATTCCAGTTCATCAACGATATCGTGATCGCGATGGGTGTTGTGGCTGCCGGTTTTGCACGGGCGTTCTCGCTCAGCAATCGGGCGCGTGTGCAGCAAGCAACGCTCCTGCAGGCACAGCTGGCTGAAGCGAAGCTGGAAGCGCTGCGTCGTCAGCTTGATCCACACTTTCTCTTCAACACACTCCATGCCGTGTCGTCGCTCGTGGAGCGCGATCCGCGTGGTGTACGGCGCATGATTTCGCGACTCAGCGAGCTGCTTCGGCACAGTATTGAAGGGGCCAGTGATTCCGAGGTAACGCTGCGAAAAGAGCTGGAGCTGCTACAGCGATATGTGGAGATCATGCAGATACGTTTTCAGGGGCGCCTGACGGTACAGGTCCATGTTCCGCCTGAAGTACTCGATGCATTGGTACCCAACATGGTTCTGCAGCCGCTGGTGGAGAATGCGGTGAAACATGGTATCGAATCGCTGACGTCGCCCGGGCATATTGATATCCGCGGTGCGCACGAAGCAGGCACGCTGGTGCTACGCGTGTGCGACAATGGTGTGGGGCTGACGCCTTCTGTATCGTCAGGTGCAGCGTTGTCTCGCAGCGGCGCCGCCAGCGGTGGTGTGGGACTTCGCAATATTGTGGCCAGACTCGAACAGCTCTATGGTTCGGAACAGGCATTTGCACTCAGTCGGGACAGCGCCGGTGTAACGGTCGCTGAGGTGCGCTTGCCATTCCATACCACGTCAGACCTTCGGACGGCTGGTCTGCAGTCAACCGACCTTGGAGGCTAAGCCATGGTGGATGACAGAAAGCTGTGTCGCGTGCTGATTGTTGATGACGAACCACTCGCGCGCATGCGACTCGAAGATCTGTTGCGGGATGAACCGCACGCCGAGATCGTTGGGGTCGCTACCGATGGGATTGAGGCCGTTGCTGCCATTCGTCGATTGCGTCCCGATCTCGTGTTCCTCGACGTGCAGATGCCAGGCCGCACCGGCATGGACGTAGCGCGCGAGATTGGACCCGACGAGATGCCGATGACCATCTTCGTGACCGCGTTCGACCAGTTTGCCGTGCAGGCTTTTGACGTTGCCGCGGTGGACTATCTGGTGAAGCCGTTTGACGATGAACGATTTGAGCAGGCGTTCGCCAAGGCTCGGCGGCTGCTCGCGCTCGAAGGCTTTGGGCAACTACGAGATCAAATGCGCGCGTTGCTTCAGCTTGAACACAGTGACGATGTGGTGAGTGTGAGCACCGCAACTCCAAAACAATCGCCATATCTGGAACGCATTGCCGTTGAGACGCGTGGGAAGGTGCAAGTGATTCCCGTGCAGCAGATCGACTATATCACGGCGAGCGGTCCGTATGCCGAGTTGCATGTAGCAGGTCGAAAACAGCTGATTCGGGAAACCATGCAAACGCTTGAAGAACGGCTCGATCCGGAGCAGTTCTGTCGCGTGCACCGGTCGGTCATTGTACGGCTGAGCCGAGTGGAAGCGCTGCACAAAGGCGCCGGTGGAGATTACGAAGTGCAGCTCAAGGGGGGTGCACTGTTGCGTGTGAGCCGCTCCCGCCGTGAAGCACTGGAAGCGTGGTTGGGCGGCGGACCTACGCCGCGTTGAACTACGCCGCGTACACCAAGCGTGTTTGCACCGTTTCGACTCCGACCGCTCTGGAGTGGCACCCCGCCGCCGACAACTCTAACCCCGACCCGTCACCACACATCCAGATCGCTGGCCACGCTCACCGGCCCGCGAAACCCGCCGCGACGCACGCCGGCCACCAGCTCCTCCGGCGTGCCGCCCATCCATACCACGTGCGAGAGCACCACGCGCTGCACACCCATGCGCGCAACCAGTGCGCCCACCTCCTCGTCGCTGGTGTGCACGCTGCGCATGTAGGCCGGCCACAATTCGCCGCCCGGTCGGTCTTCGGGTCGCAAGCGCACCGCCGGATACGCCTCGTGCACCAGCACATCGGCGCCCTGACCGGCGGCAACCAGCGCGTCGCTCACGCGCGTGTCGCCACTGAGCACCAGCGTTCGCCCCGGCAGCCGGATCACGTAGCCCAGCGACACCTCCCATTCGCCGTGCGGCACACGCACCGCCTCGATCTGCACACCAGCGCTGTCGTACACCACACCACCCGACGACTCGGTCACGGTGGCCCGGTGGCCACCCGGCTGACCACGCTCGAGCCCCTCGGTACGCACGGCGATGTCGGGCTGCCACGCGGCCAGCAGCAGTTCCACCATGCGCGCGGTGCCGGGCGGGCCGATCAGTAGCTGCGCCGAACGACGGCCCATCACCCAGGTGGTGAGCAGCACGTCGGGTAACCCCAGCGTGTGATCGCTGTGCAGATGCGTGAGCAACACCCTCGTGAACCCGTCAATGCCCAGGCCGGCCTCGGCCACCCGCCGCATGACGCCGGCACCGGCGTCAAACAGAAACGTGCGATCGCCGTAGACCACCGCGTAGGCCGGGCCCATGCGCGCCGGATCGGGTACTGGCATGCCGCTGCCCAGCACGAGCAGGCACCCCGCCGAACGCTGCGCGTCCGAACAGCGCGACGTATCGGAAAACCTGCGCTGTGCTCCCGCAGGAGATACCGCTGTGGACAGCAGCGCGCACACCACCGCCGCGGACACGGCCCGTCGCACGCTTGCCAGCCCCATGATTCGACTCACGTCCCCGCCTATGGATTGAAGTGCCGCGTTATCACGGCGTCCATCTGACTGTCTCCAGATCGCTCGATACTTTCACCAACACGTCCGGGCCTGCCGCAGTCACGCACGCTCGGCAGCCAACAGCTATGGCTCCTGAGCAATGACATTCGCGAACTCTCGTAGTCGCTGAAAGAGCGGATTGATTGAACCTGCCCGCTGAATGATTGGGCGATTGAACTGCTTGCCGCTTGGCGTTGAGTAGTCAGCGGTCACCACGAGACGGGAACCGGTCGCCGATGGTTCCAGCGACGTTACCTGCACGATCACGCGCATCGTCGTATCGCCCGCGACGGCACGCCTTCCGGTTTGTATGCTGCGTGGTCGGCGCGCCACAGAGTCCGACGCATATCCGGCGCGAGCGAACGCCGTTTGCACGCGCGCGATGGCGTCCGCGTTGCTGAGGGGCAGTGTCAACACCACGCCATCATTTGTGTTGCTGCTGTACAGCGCTCCCGAAGCGATCGGAAGGTACGAATCGACCCGTCGCCCGGACGCACAGCTCGTAGCGACTACGAGAGCCAGCGCCGCGCACGCAATCCGGAGCGGTTCGTGACCAGCTCGCATTTTGACCTGCCGATTGATGTGAAGTTCATTGATCGTGCGTGACTGCAACGGCCCGTCAGACAACGTCTTACAACGCGCGCCACAGCCAGACGGCAGCGAGTGCCACAACGGCGGCTTCGCCTGCGACCCACATCCACTGACGCGCATCCTGGCCGTCCACGACCAGGCCCGCGAGGCGTACGATCAAGGCCCCCGCGACGAAATACAACGCGACCGTGGGAGTCAACTTTACGTCGGCGCGCCGATACCCACAAAGCCAACCATTCTGGAGATCAAACCTCCATTTGACTCAATGAAATACTGGCCGAGCTGCGTTTGCTCCGTTCCGTCAGGCCCCTTGCCACTGAAAGCAACGGTAGCGCGCGTTGTGCCGGCAATTGTGTCGCTTGCCACCACCTTCGCGGACCAGCCGGGTGCATTCGCGGAAAACATTCCAACATAGTCACCAAGAGCGCCAATGCTGGTGATGGGTTTTGGCGTCCGCGGATCGACATACACAATGCCCGGAGCGACACTGTTGGTGATTTGTTCGAGTCGCTCTTCCCGGGATTCGAGTTGCCATGCTCCAAAAAACGTGTCGATTGGGTCAGTCATTTTAAGCTCCAGCTAAACGCAAGACTCATGCAATCAAGAAGCCCCCTCTGCCAATATGAGGTGAGACGATATTCAACGATACTTTAGTAAGGAACTTGGGGGCGCAGGAGAGCGGACTTATGACCAAAGAGCAGACGATGCGGTCAGACGACACACGGGTGTCCGAGCGCGCGGAGCGCCGCACGTTGACCGTCGCGTACAAGACCGCCATCGTGCAGGAAGCGGAGGCGTGTCGGGCTCCCGGCGAAATTGGCAGTTTGCTGCGGCGCGAAGGGCTCTACTCGTCGCACTTGACCACGTGGCGCAAGCTCTATCATGCCGGTGCGCGACAGGCGTTATCCACACGCCGTGGCCCGAACGCGACGCCGACCACCACCGCCGCCTTCACCGCGCTGCAGCGCGAGAACGTCCGGTTGCGCGCGGAGCTCGCTCAGGTGGCGCTCGTGCTGGAAATCCAAAAACAAGTCTCGACGCTGCTGGCGGCGCACTCCCTCGCGCCGTCCGGCGAGGCGTCGTGACGGCCGCCCTTGACGCGGTGGAGCAGCCGGTCTGCCTGACGGCGGTCGCGGCCGCGCTCGGGATGCCACGGGCAACGCTCTCTCGCTGGGCGCATCCCCGGGTGCCGCGGCCGAAGCGGGAGCGCGCCCCGTCGCCCCGCGCACTCTCCGCGATCGAGCGCGCCGCGGTCCGCGCACCGCTGGTGTCGGAGCGCTTCGCCGACCAGTCGCCCGCTCAGGTGTACGCGACGCTGCTTGATGAGGACACGTATCTGTGCAGTCCCCGCACGATGTATCGCCAGCTGAAAGCGTATCACGAGGTGCGGGAGCGGCGCGCGCAGCGCACGCATCCGCCGCACGCCGTGCCGCGCCTGCGGGCGACGGCGCCGAGTCAGGTGTGGACGTGGGACGTGACGGATCTACGGGGCCCGACCAAAGGCGAGCACGACAAGCTCTACGTCGTGGTGGATCTCTATAGTCGGTACGTCGTGGCCTGGATGCTCGCGCCGCGGGAATCGGCGACGCTGGCGAAACGTCTGATTGGCCGCGCCTGTCGTCGGCATGGGATCGCGCGTGGCCAACTCACCACGCATAGTGATCGCGGCAGTATCCAAATCGCGAAGGACCTGCACGCGCTCTACGAAGACCTGGGCATCGTGCGCCCGCTGTCGCGGCCACGCGTCAGCAATGACCATCCGTACTCGGAATCGCTCTTCAAGACGGCGAAATACACGGCGGGCTACCCGGATCGCTTCACGAACTTCGCGCACGCCCAAGACGGGTGCACCGTGTTCTTCACCCACTACAACACCCAGCACCGGCATTCCGGTCTCGCGTACGGCACGCCAACGTCCGTCGTTCACGGCACCGCGACGGCGGTCCTCGATCAGCGGCACGTCACGATGACACGCGCCTATGCCCAGCACCCCGAACGCTTCGTCAGCGGCGCACCGATCCGACAGATCCTCCCGCCCGTCGTGACGATCAACCCGATCGCGGAGGACCAGGCCGCAGCCATCGCGATTCAGCAAACTCGACCCGCCATCGTCTCATTGTCATTGACAGGTTCCGCGTTGACGGATCGTACAGCATGATACTGTGGGAGTTTTTCTTTGGCGGTAGCGAAGCGCGAACACCCGATGCAGCGGTGAACGTGTGTCGCCATTCACCTTTGCCGGTCCGTTGCGCTTTTATGCGCCGCCGATATCGCTTGAAGACATGCCCGCACTTGATGCGGTAATCATTTCGCACGATCACTATGATCATCTCGACATGCCCACCATCACTGCGCTCAACAAGCGCAACGTGCGCTTTGTCGTACCACTCGGCGTGGGCGCACATCTGGAAGCGTGAGGCGTGTCTGCTGAACGCATCAGCGAGCTTGACTGGTGGCACAGCGTGCGCGTGGGCACAGCCACACTCACCGCCACACCGGCGCGTCATTTTTCCGGACGCGGTGTGGGCGATGCAGATCGCACACTCTGGGCTGGTTGGGCAATTACGTCCAACGAGCGTCGCGTGTATTACAGCGGCGATACGTCACTGGACGACTTCATGATGGAAATCATAAAATGCGGCCGCGCAGCGGACGCTTCAACATCGTGGCTGTCGGCACCAAGCATCGTTATGCGACGATGCGATCGTACTCCGCATGCGACCCGATCCAGAACCACAGCACCCCGTCGGGCGCGTCGACCGCGAGCGCTCGAAAATAGGCACCGACCCGGGCCGAGTGAAACCGTCCGACGCGCTTGAAATGCAGCGAGGGATGCCGCGGATTGGCTTTCAGGAGCGCAAACTGCTTGTCCGCGAGCGCCCGGATGGTGACGGGCAACGCATCGTAGCATGCCCAGAAGCTGGCCGACGCGTGATGCGTCAAAGCTTGCGCGAGCGCCCGCCGGCGTGATCAGCCAGGGCGGCGTCTGCGAGCGCATCCAATCGTCCGGATGTCGCATCCGTCTCGAACTTCCGGTCCCAGCTCTCCGCATCGAACTCGCTAAACCACGCCCGAAAGCTCGCCAGCTCCTGCTCGGACAGCCGACGGACTTCCTGCTCGATCTTTTCGACTTTGGTCATAAGGTCGACTCCGGGTTTTCTGAACAATAACAGAAGCGGGTTGAGCTCGTATAACGAGGCTGTAGGATAAGTCGCCGTGCCACGGAATCCTGCATAACGGCGAAGGCAAAATGATTGCCGAATCGCCGATCGTCGATTCTACGCGGTCTGTGGCGGTCGGTTTTTCCACATATACAGCAGCACTTTGGGCCAGCGACTTATTCTACAGCCTCAACGCGGGCTTCTGCTGCGAGCGGACCGCCTGATGCTAGGCGTCGCGCGGATGGTGGGTCCGATCGTCAGCAGCAAGCATCGTGAGGCCAGCGCCACGCGGACGTTGCGTCGAAATCGCCCGTCGCGCAACAGAACGGTG
>JBBSPO010000196.1:0-7197 GCA_038258695.1 Gemmatimonadales bacterium
GACGTGCAGTTCGTACAAACCAAGCAATACCGCTTGCGCCAGATTGAGGGAGTAATGCGACGTAGTGGGGATGGTCACAATCATGTGCGCCCGGTCCACGGTCTCGCTGGGCAACCCATGATCTTCACGCCCAAAGAGCAGCGCGACTGGGCCGTCCTCGGCCGCTTCGAGCAGATCATCCGTCATCGAGCGCGGGGAGTGAAACGCCCAGCGTGCGGCGCGGCGACGTCCGGTGAAGGCCGCCACGCGCACACAATCGGCCAGCGCCTCATCAAGCGTATCGTAGTGCTTGATGCGATCTACTACATCACGCGTATCGTGCGCGATCTGTTCAATACGCGTGAGATCGTAGTGAACGGGCCGAACCAGGCGCAGATCACTGACGCCCATGTTCTTCATTGCGCGAACAACGGCACCGATGTTAATCGGGTTCTGCGGCTCATACAACACCACTTTCACGGCGGAAAGAATCGACTCGGTCATACCAACGGTTGAGAAAGCGAACGGGATAGGTGGGACGGTACACAAAGCAACACCCACGACCGGAGAATGTCATGCCGGTCACCACGAAGATACACGAACTCGTCGCGTGCACCGGAGAGCACGAGCTGCCCTCGACGGCGTTCACGATCCGGTGGACGCTCGTTGACTATGAGGTCAAAGCGTAATGGCTGGCCCGGCTGCAGCCCATGCTGGGCGCACCGGAGCGCGATGTGCATGGTCCATCCGCTGTTTGTGTGTTCGCTCTGTACCTCGAGGCCCGGCTCACTAGTCGCGTCGTCGTTTGCTGCCACCAAGGCGGTCACCCGGGGCCCGGAGACATCGGGCACGACAAGCCAGGCGCCCGTCCACTGGGTGGAATCGGCCGGCGCGACATAGAGCTGCAGGCCATCGGCGTTGACGTCTGCGCGTTCATTGTCCAGCGCATTGATCGCGTCCGGTTCCGGGACAACCACCGCGCCCGTCTGCGCCTGTACGGTGATGCGCAGGTGTGGACCATCGTATGTGAGCTGTACATCAGCGGTTGGTGATCCGGCCTCATCCCAACTCTGTTCTGAACGACGGTAGTGCGCTTTGCCGAGTGGAAAGTGGACAGTGAGGTGCTCGTCCAGGCGAACATGCACCGGTGCCACACCCGGGGATGGCCTTTGCACCGTGCGTTCAGGCGCATCAAGTAAATGTATCGGATCGTTCAGCGCCTGCAGATCAATACGGCTGCGCGCGTTTCCGGCCTGTAGATCGATATGCCAGCCGAGCGCTTCGGGTACATGCAGCGCGGAAGTGCCGTTGCGCATGACCACCTGTAGCGACGGTGACTGATCCGCGGGCGACTCGGCTGGCGTGGGCGACGCGAGTGACGCGAGTGACGCGGGTGACGCGGGGCACGCAGCGGACGCAGCGGACGCGAGTTGAACCGATTCGACGCTGTTGCGCAACGACCATACACCCAGCATCACGCCAGCTTCGCCCCGCGCCCGCAACCAGTACAGGCGACGGTCACCACAGCCAGGCGGTCCGGGGGCGTTGGCACGCCACAGCTCTCCGCCGCCCGACAGCGCGTACCAGCACCGAACCGTGCTCTCGCTGGCTTGCAATGGCTGGGCGGCATGCCAGTCTGATTGGCGCGCTCCGGCGGCTTGTTGCGCCGGACCGGCACTGGGCTGCCGCACGACACACACCAACTCACCGGCGGCCAACGGCGTGCACTCTGCATCGCGCACAAACTCTATGCCGTCTTCCAACCCACCCATGTTGAACGGCTGCCCTGGGTGCCAGCTGCGCATATCGGCTGTGTCCCCTTCAACGTGCACGGGCAGGTCAATCAGGGTAGCCGTTTGCGAGGTCCACTCTACAACATCCACCACATGTTCATCGAACAACACCGCCGACCGCTGCACTCGCACGCCCGGTGCCAACTCCGGCACGCGAACGCGCGTCCATGCAACGCCGCTCCTTGCCTCAAACGCCACCAGCTGCGCCTCCACCGGGCGTTGTGATAAGCCGTTGATGAGCGGCGCATTATGCGCCAGCGTGCTGCGATACCAGTGCAACGTGCGTTCTGTATACGAACCGGTGCCTGGGTCTTCGAGCACTCGCGAACTGCCGTCCTGTATCGTGAGCGCAAGGCGATCAGGATGACCGTGCCCGCCTCCGGTATGACCACCCTCAAGCGCCACATAAATCCGGTCCCGGTCACGACGCAGCACATGCAAGCCTTGTGCGGGCAATGCAATGCTTCCCTCCCCTGCACTGACCGCTTCCGCCCACGGTTCATTGCGCGCGAAAAGCAACGTACGCCAACCCAGGTCCTGGCGCCTCAACTGAAGCGCCGGCTCGTCGCGCTCAATATCGGCCGTCGATCGTGACCGACCGGTATCAGCGTCGGCGCGCGTTTGACCGGGATACGCTACTGATCGTTCCTCACTCAACGGTGCACTGTACAATCGATGCAGCCACACGCGCAGCAACTCATCATTGCGACGCTGCAAACCAAGCTCACACCATTCGGCGAATCGCCATTGTTGAACCGACACGGCGTACCGACTGTCCCGTCGTGACGGGAACGTGCCATCGGGCAGCACGCCGAGAAACGGTGTGCAAAATCCCGTTGCGTATCGCTCGTTCGTGTCGTGTGACAGCGACGCACCGAGCGATTCCAGCAGCGTGACGCCGTACCACAAACCACGGTGGGCAAACAGATGATAGTTCTCGCCCTCGTACCATGTGCCGTCGCTCAGCAAGCCGCGGTTGACCAAAGTGCTCACACCCAGTGCACCATCTACAAGTGGCGCGATCGCCGCCTCGTCGCGCAACAACGAGGCCGAGCTGAGCAAGGCTGCCGTGTGCCACGTCTGCCTGTTGGACAGCCCTTCCGGATATGACGCAATGAGCGCGCGATCAGGCTCAACGACGCGCGTCACAAAACGGTTCACCGTGTTGAGCGCAGACTCGCGTGAGATCAGAGGTTGATTGGGCGAACCCACGTGCATATCCGCTTCGGTTCGTTCACCGTAACCACGCAACACGTGCGCCGCGAGTGTGGTATTGAGCAGCCACACGCTTTCGAGGTACGTGCTGAAGAACAATCGCGAAGGGCCCAGCACATTGTCGCGGTTGGGATACGTGTCCCATCGGTCGCTGAACCTGTCGAGCGCGCGCTGCGCCAACTCCAGCAGCGACGGATCATTCCACATCACTCCCAACACAGCCGCATGCAGGGTACGCTCGGCGCTCCAAAGCTGCGCGCCCAGCGCCCACCAGTCATCGTGTTCAGTGCCACGATAAACGACGTGACAGGTAGGACACACATGTGTGTCCGGAGTCCACGGTGCGAAGGTGAGCGGCGTTCCGTCACGCTCGCAGCGTCCGCCGCGACGCGTGAGGCGGGCCTTACGATCGGGCAACGGCAACGCAGCACCTTGTGTGAGTGCGCCAAGCTCAGCGTGCAGCCCTCGTGCCAGCGCCTGCAGCTCTGGCGTTGCACTCGCCCAGCGTGCGCCGAGATCTACGCCAAGCAGGTGAATGCTGCGTGTGCTGTGAGAGCCTGAGGTGCCACCGGTGTGGGTGCGGCTTTGGTCTGAAGCGTCTGCATGCCAGTCACTCACGACGACTCCATTGCGCCACCGTGGCAAGTTCGCCGCGCAAATCCATCACGACACCATTCAGCGACCGTGCGCGCCCTTGCACGCCGCGCGCGTGGTACACAAACGCCGCCGGCGCAGCGCTATCGAGAGACGCTGACACACGAGCCCACGCGAGCGCACGTGCGCTCGGGCCCACCGCCCGGGACGCTGCATCAAGCAACGAATCAAGCGCCGCCGAACGGTAGCCGGTGTAATCAAGTGCACTGCCAGCCTGTGCACCGTGGAACATGGCGGTGAGATGACCCAATGCCAGGTCACCTGGTACCCCGGTATAGGCCAGGTCATAGCTCTTCTCACGGGCGCGAAGCTGCGTGAGAAACGTCGCCAGCTCCACCGACCGCACGGTGAGCTCAATGCCCACTCGCTGCAGATCATCCTGCACCAGCTGCTCCACCGCGAGGTCACCGGTACTCACAGTCAGCAGTGTCACGGCCAGCGCTTGTCCGTTTCGCATGCGTACGCCGACGCCGTTGGATTGCCAGCCGGCGCTGTCGAGCAGTGCCTGCGCGTGCACGATGCGTGTGTCGGTAGCAGGCATTGATTGCCGCATAACGTCCGCGATATCCGGAAAAATGCCCGGCGGTACGGCCCCTGTTGCCGGTACCGCGTAGCCTGCAACGGCCACGTCTACAATGCGCTCGCGATTCACAGCCATAGCCACCGCCCTTCGCACTCGCACGTCATCGAACGGCGCACGTGTCGTATTGAAGGCGAGCATGGTGGTAAACAGTACCGGTGGCGTTTCGAGTTGCAGCAGCGGATCGCGCTGCACCAGCCCCGCCATGGATGGCGATACACCCGCCACATCAAGATCACCGCTCACGAGACCGGCAAACTTGGTAGCCGGTTCGTCGACCACGGCAATCACCACCGAGCGCATGAGAGGCGGACCGCCAAGTGCTGACGGGAAGGAATCGTTGCGTACAAACCGCCACCGCTGTCCGGCTTCGCGGGACACAAACCGGAAGGGACCATTTCCCACGGGCGCCGTGGCAAACGCATGCTGACGCCAATCGCTGAATGGCACGCTGCCCAAGACATGAAAGGGCACGGGCGGAAGTTCGGCGAAAATCAGCGGGAGTACCTGCTGAGTTTCCGAAAACACGAACCGCACCACAGAGTCGTTGACAGCGTCAACCGACAGCAGACTGCGCAGATCACCAGCACGCGGGCTGGCAGTGGTCCGATCCGTGACCGCGCGAAATGTAAGCACCACGTCCCGCGAGGTTGTCTGTACTCCGTCGTGCCAATACACATCACCGCGCAGCGTGAACGTGAGTGAATCACGGGTGTCGCTCCATTGCCACGAACGGGCCAGCCACGGTTGTGGCTCCAGCAGCGAGTCGAGTCGCACCAGCGGTACGAACAGCATGTGGCGTTGCATCTGACGGGACATGCCGTGCATGGTGACCACCGGGTTGGCGGACTCCAGATCGCTGCCCGACGCGAGCACCACTGTGTCGCCCGGACGCGGCGACGCCACGCAGGCGCCGACGGTCAGCAGCGTGCTCAGAAGCGTGGCCAGCAGTGTGGCCGACAGCACCCGCTGACCCACAAATGTTGCGCTGGCAGTTGACCTTCGCTGTTCTGCGCGCATCATGCCGTAGTGCGACGTCCTCTGCTGCGTGTGATTGATGCCGTGATGCTGCTGTGGCTGGTTGCCACGCTCACGTTTCTCCTGGTGCGCCTCGCGCCGGGCGACCCGACGACGCTGCTCGTGGCTCAAACCGCCAGCGCCGACGAAATCACGGCTCAACGGATCGCCTTTGGTCTCGACGGCTCGCTGCCTTCGCAATATGCGCGATGGTTCGGTGCCGTGCTGCAGGGTGACCTCGGCATGAGCCTCTCGCGGTCCGTGCCCGTGACCGCAGTAATTGCCGCTGCCCTGCCGTATTCGCTTTTTCTCGGCGGCACCTCGTTGGCCGGCAGTGTGCTGTTTGGTGTGATGATCGGTGCCTGGCAAGCGAGGCGATCCGGCAGTCGCGCTGATACGAGCATCACGGTGGTGACCACGGCCATGTTTGCCGCGCCTCACTTCTGGTTGGCGCTGGGTCTGATTGTGATTGCCACGACAGGCGCGTCGGTGGTTGGTGCCCCTGACTGGGCGCGGCTACCCGCCTTTGGCGTGCGGTCTCCGGCCGGTGATCTCGCGGGTTGGGCAAGCGTGGTTGATATGGCGCGCCATAGCGTTTTGCCGCTTCTCGTACTCACCCTCACCGGAGCGGCCGGCATAGCACGCTATGCACGCGGCTCACTGTCTACCGCGTGGACCGCGCCGCATGTGACCACGGCGCAGGCACGCGGCCTGCCACCATCGCTGGTGCAGCGACGCTACGTGTTGCGCAACGCCATTGCCCCTATCGTGGTGCTGGTAGGCCTCTCTCTTCCGGGAGTGGTGGCGGGTTCCGTGTTTGTGGAGCAGGTCTTTGCATGGCCCGGTCTTGGGCGCACAATGTTGGGTGGTATTGCATCACGTGACTACCCGCTTGTCCTTGGCGTGACGTTGCTATACGCCACCGTGGTGATCGTGTCAAACCTGGTGGCCGATCTTATCGTGCAGCGCCTTGATCCACGGCGTAGCGCATGAAGTCTGCACTCTCTCGAGTGGACGCGCGCCTGCTGTGGGGTGGTGTCATTCTTTCGCTTCTCACGGTTGGTGCCATCTTTGGTGCCGTGCTCACACCCGGCGATCCCTTGGCCATTGGCGATGTGGTGGGCACGCGTTTGCTGCCACCCATGGCGCACTCCAACGGCGGTGCGTTGCACGTGCTGGGCACCGATGCCTTCGGGCGTGACGTGTTGGGCCGACTGTTGGTGGCGGCCAGGCTTTCGCTGGGTGTTGGTGTTGTCGGGTCACTTCTGGCCGCATCGTTGGGCGCATTGATTGGTGCAACCGGCGCGTGGCTCGGTGGCATCACCGATCGGATTTTGCTCGCTATTGGCGATGCCCTGTTGGCCGTGCCGAGATTGGTGTTGTTGCTTGTGATAGCGGCGCTCTGGGGTCCTGGCTTGCCCACGGTGGTGGCAGTACTCGCCCTGACTGGTTGGATGGGCGTGGCGCGACTGGTGCGCGCCGAGGTGCTGGGCGTACGGGTGCTTCCCTACGTAGAGGCCGCGCGCGCACTCGGCGTCTCACCAATTCGTGTGTTGTTCAGACATGTACTTCCCAATTCACTGGGTGCGGCCACGGTAGCCGTATCGCTGGGTGTTGGCAGCGCGATCCTGCTGGAGAGCGGTCTGTCGTTTCTGGGGCTGGGCATCCAACCACCGAGTCCCAGTTGGGGCAACATGATTTCCGGGGGACGGGAATGGCTGCTCACCGCTCCATGGATTGCTCTGTCGCCCGGTGTGGCGCTTGTGCTGACGGTCGTGGCCTGCACGCTGATTGGAGATGCACTCGACAGTTCGCCGCAGTCGTCGCGTCGTGTGGCAAAGCGTGTATCGCCGGGTGCGGTCGGCGGGGCGGGTGCACACGCGGGACCAGCGGGCCAGGCAGGACAGGCCTGACAGGCGTGACAGGCGTGACAGGCGTGACAGGCGTGACAGGCGTGAC
>JBBSPO010000197.1:0-7188 GCA_038258695.1 Gemmatimonadales bacterium
CCAGCCTTGAGCGCCATGTAGGTGTCCGCGATCCACGCCACTTCGCGCGGTCCAACACCCATGTCGGGGCCCGGTACGTCCACGCCTGGTCCGATGCAGTTGCGTTGCACCAGCTCAAACGTGTAGCGCCGCACAATGCGCTCCAGCTCACCGTCGGAGTACTTGGATTTATCTACCTTGATCGCGCCCTTGGCGCCGCCAAACGGTACGTCCACCAGAGCACACTTGTACGTCATGAGCGCGGCCAGCGCGGTCACTTCGTCTTCACTCGCATGCGGTGTCAGGCGAATGCCACCTTTGACGGGCAGTCGATGTTGCGAGTGATGTGCGCGCCAGCCGTGAATGACTTCTATGGTTCCGTCATCGCGCCGTAGCGGAAAGCTGACGTGATAGACGGCGTTGCACGCTTTGATTTGCTGCAACAAGCCCGTGGGCAGATCGAGCAGTTTTGCAGCACGGTCAACGTAACGATTGACTTGCTCAGAAAACTTTGGTGTTGCCGACATGGGAGAAGAGTGGTGTCGGGGTGAGAAGGCAATCGGCCCGCTTCTGGAGGGAAGCGGGCCGAATGGACAGGCAGGGCTCGATGTTAGACGTCGAGATTGGAAACGAAACGCGCGTTGGTTTCGATGAACTGGCGACGCGGCTCGACTTCGTCACCCATGAGCATCTGAAACGTTTGGTCGGCGAGTACCGCGTCTTCCATGGTCACACGCAACATGCTGCGTGTTTCGGGATCCATGGTGGTTTTCCAGAGCTGCTCCGGATTCATTTCGCCAAGACCTTTATATCGCTGCACATTCAGATTAGCGCGTTCGCCAAACCGTTCTGAAATGGCGTCGCGCTCTTTTTCGGTGTAGGCATAATACTCTTCCTTGCCCTTGGCTACGCGATACAGCGGCGGCTGCGCGATGTACATGTAGCCGGCTTCAATGAGCTCGGGCATCTGACGGAAAAAGAACGTGAGCAGCAGGGTGCGAATGTGCGCTCCGTCCACGTCGGCGTCGGTCATGATAATGACCTTGTGATACCGTGCACGCGCAATATCAAACTCTTCGCGGATACCGGTGCCAAGCGCCGTGATGATGGTGCGGATTTCTTCGTTGGAGAGCACCTTGTCAATGCGCGCCTTCTCCACGTTGATAATCTTGCCGCGCAACGGCAGGATGGCCTGGAAGTCGCGCTTGCGTCCCTGCTTGGCCGAACCACCGGCCGAGTCTCCCTCAACGAGATAGATCTCGCAGAGTGTTGGGTCGGAGAGTGAGCAGTCGGCCAGCTTGCCGGGTAGATTGCCGACATCGAGCGCCGACTTTTTCCGCGTGAGATCGCGCGCCTTTCGTGCCGCTTCGCGCGCACGCGCTGCCGACACCGCCTTTTCAATAATGACGTTGGCGACTTTGGGATGCTCTTCGAGATACGTGGTAAGCAGGTCGTTCACCACGCTGCGCACCGCACCCTCAACCTCGGAGTTGCCAAGCTTGGTTTTGGTCTGCCCTTCAAACTGCGGCTCCCGCACCTTGACCGAGAGCACAGCCACAATGCCTTCGCGCACATCGTCGCCACTGAGGCGAATGTCCTTGTCCTTTTTATTGAGGACTGTGGACTTTTCGATGTACTTGTTGACCACTGAGGTGAGCGCACTCTTGAAGCCCGTGAGATGCGTTCCGCCCTCGTGCGTGTTGATGTTGTTGACGAACGAAAACACCGACTCCGAATAGCCATCGTTGTACTGCAGCCCGAGGTCAATCGCGATGTCGTCGCGTTCGGTCTCAATGGCAATGACTTCCGGGTGGATGGGCTTGCGGTTGGCGTTGAGGTACTTCACAAACTCGCGAATGCCACCTTCGGCATGGAACGTTTCAACGCGCTGCTCACCCTCGCGCTCATCGGTGAGCGTGATGGAAATACCCTTGTTCAAAAACGCCAGTTCACGCAAACGTGAGGCCAGCGTGGCCCAGTCGTAGCGCGTGGTTTCGGTGAAGATGGTGTTGTCCGGCTTGAACCAGATGCGCGTACCACGTTCTTTGGCGCCCACATCACGCAGCGTCTTGAGCCTGGTGGTGGTGATGCCCTTGTTGAAGTCCATGTAGTACTCTTTGCCGTCGCGCTTCACCCAGACCTTGAGCTGTTCGGAGAGCGCGTTGACCACAGAGACACCAACACCGTGCAAGCCGCCGGAGACTTTGTAGGTGTTCTTGTCGAACTTGCCACCAGCGTGCAGCACGGTCATGGCCAGTTCCACGCCCGGCAACTTCTCCACCGGGTGCACGTCTACCGGGATGCCACGTCCGTCGTCTTCAACGGTGATGGAATCGTCGGGGTGCACGATGACGGTGACGGTGGTGGCGTGGCCGGCCAGCGCTTCGTCAATGGAGTTGTCCACCACCTCGTACACGAGGTGATGCAGACCGCGTGACGATGTGGACCCGATATACATACCGGGGCGCAAGCGAACGGCTTCAAGCCCCTTGAGGACCTGGATGCTGTCGGCGCCGTAGCCATTGTTATTCGGCTCTGCGTTCTCGTTGGCCATGTAGATGCTAGGGGGTTGGGCGGGAAAACTCACGCGTACGTGCGCCGCTTCAGCGACTGTTGCAACAAACGCGTGCCGGAACTGGGTAACCCATAAATCTAACCCATTGACCGTAGCGACCGCGCTAGCGCTGCAGCACCAGCCGCAGCCTGACAACTGGAGGGCGGCTGGTATCAGCGTTGAGCGTACGCAACAGCTCGCGCTCCATCATGGACAGTTCCGTCATCCAGCCGTTGGTGCGCACCGCCACCACCAGCGTACCGTCCCGCTGCAGTGCCACGGGCTCCGTCACTTCGGCAATCGCGCTGCCCACCAGCGACGCCCACTCCGGAATCACTTGCGCCTGAGCCAGCCGGTCGGTGAGCCCGGCCCGCTCCAGCACTGAGGCCAGCACATCGCTCAGCTTGGCGGGCCGTCGCTTGAGCTGGTCCTCGTTCACGACAGCACCCCATGCTGCATGGTGCGGCGCGGCAATGCCGTAAAGGCGCCCGGAATGTCCTCCGCGCGCGGCACGGCCAGCAGCACCTGTCCAACGCCAGTCACCGCCAGCAGCGACAGAATAGACAGCGCCCGTCGGCCGTCAAGTTCGGCAAACGGATCGTCCAGGAGCAACAGGGGCGGCGCACCCAGCACCTCGCGCACCGTGGCCGATTCACGCATGCGCAGCGCAATCGCGGCGGTGCGTTGCTGTCCGGCCGACCCGAACGTGCGCAGGTCGCGACCACCGAGTTGCAACTGCAGCTCATCGCGGTGTGGTCCAACAAGGGTGACGCCGCGTCGCAACTCCTGCGCGCGTGACGTTTCAAACTGCTCGGCCATCGCAGATTCAATGTCTGTATCGTCGGCATCGGGCGTCGCTCCCTGATAGCGCATTGCTGAAGGCTGCGCTTCGCCAATCGCGGCACACAACTCGCCGTACGGCTCCGAGTGCGCCGCCGCCCACGCACGACGCGCGCGCACCAGTACGGCACCGTGTTCACACAACGCCGGCTCCCACACGGCCACGTGCTGCGCCGCGCCGCCGGTGTGCTTGCTTGCGCGCTGCAACTCGCGCAGCGTGGCGTTCCGACGCAGCAGCGCGCCACGATAGCTCTGCAACGCCAAAAGGTATGCGGGCGATGTCAGCGCCAGCGCCACATCCAGAAAACGCCGGCGTTCACCAGCGCCGCCTGATACAAGCACAACATCGGCGGGAGAAAAACACACGGAAGGCAGTGCGCCCAATGCATCGGATAACCGCGGCTGCTCCACACCGTCGAGCGTGACCTTCTTTTTGCGCGTGGCCCGCTCAAAGCCCACACCAGCGGTGCGTGCGCGCGCCGGCTCGCTGAGCGACGCACGTACATGAAATCCAGCGGCACCAAAGCGCACCACATCGATATCGCGCGCACCACGCCACGAGCGCAGCAAGCGCAAATACGCAACCGCTTCGAGCAAGTTGGTTTTGCCGTGTCCATTGTCGCCTACAATCGCCAGTCCGGCGCCGTCGAGCTCAAGATCGAGCGACGCCAGATTGCGGAAATCGCGCACTACCAAATGTTCAAGCATGCGCCTGGTGTTCAAACATGTGCGTAACTGGTCACTGACCCACAAAGTTGGCGGTGCGCTTGCCCAGAAACGCTTCCATGCCTTCGCGCATGTCTGCAGTCGCCGACAACACACCAAACAAATCACTTTCGGCCAGACAGCCTTCTTCGAGTGTGCTGTCGAGTCCACGATTCACGGCTTCAATGCATCCGGCCAGCGCCAGCGGCGCATTGGCCAGCATGCTGAGCGCGAGTGCCGTGGCACGCTCCGTGAGCTGATCGGCCGGCACCACTTCATCGGCCAATCCCAGCCGCAGCGCTTCGTGCGCATCGATCATGTCGCCGGTGAGCAGCAGCTTGAGCGCCGCACCGCGACCAATCAGACGCGGCAACCGCTGTGTCCCGCCAAAGCCCGGTACAATGCCCAGCTTGGCCTCGGGTTGCCCGAACTTGGCCTTGTCGCTGGCGATGCGCATATGACACGACATGGCCAGTTCGCAGCCACCGCCAAGCGCAAATCCGTTGACAACCTCAATGGTTGGCTTGGGGCTGGTTTCGTAGCGCCGGAACACCTGCTGGCCGGTTCTTGCGCGGCGCTGCGCGACGATGGGGCTCTGACTGGCCAGCTCCGAGATGTCGGCACCGGCCACAAACGCGCGTCCGGCTCCGGTGAGCAGCACGGCTCCCACATCATCACGCGCGATCGCTTCGTCAATGGCGACGCCCAGCTCAGCCATGGTTGCGTCGTTCAGGGCGTTGAGTTTGTCGGGGCGGTTGACGGTGATGGTCGCGACTCGGGCGGCGACGGCGAAGGTGAGATTGGAGTAGGGCATGGGGTCGGATGGAAGGAGTTGGGCTCAGGGTAAAGTAGTGGGGGACAGCCGTTTGACTGCGTTAACGGTTTCAGTAAACGGTAAACGGTGGGGGTTTTTACGAGCCGTTTGACTGCGTTAACGGTTACAGTAAACGGTAGACGGTGGGGGTTTTTACGGCCGTTCACGGTGTGTGGGGTCGCGGATGCGCCTGAGGATTTAATGTATTCCTGGGTGCGCGAGGGCAGATTCCAGAGACACAGGCGCGGGGTTACCGCGCTTTCTACTTCAGCAAACTCACGTGCTGCCACCATACGAAACAGTTAACTGGTCGCCTGACGGGCTTAGGCTGCGGCTGCTTGATCAGCGGCGCCTGCCGACTGAAGAGTTGTACATAGACGTTGCTACGCTCGACGAGCTTGTTGATGCTATTCGCACGCTGGCGGTGCGTGGTGCGCCGGCCATTGGTGTGGCGGCGGCGATGGGACTGGCGGTACTTGCGACACCGCACAGCACGCTCAACGATATCGTGCGGCTCGCGGAATCCATTGCGCAGTCGCGCCCCACGGCGGTGAACCTGCGATGGGCGCTGGATCGCATGCTGGCACGCGCACAACACACCACGCAGCCGGAGCTCATGCGTGCATTGCGTGACGAAGCCACACAGATTCGCGACAATGACCGCGACATGTGTGA
Organism: Gemmatimonadales bacterium; assembly: GCA_038258695.1. GTDB lineage: Bacteria > Gemmatimonadota > Gemmatimonadetes > Gemmatimonadales > Gemmatimonadaceae > JAABRT01. The sequence continues at coordinate 5,568 of JBBSPO010000197.1, forward strand.
CGCCATAGGGAAGCACGGTGCGCCTTTCATCGCAGCCGGATCGCAGATACTTACGCATTGCAACGCCGGTGCACTGGCCACGGCGGGTATCGGGACGGCACTGGCGCCCATGTACGTCGCGCATGCGCAAGGCACACCGTTTCGCGTGTTTGCCGACGAAACGCGTCCGCTGCTGCAGGGCGCGCGACTCACAGCGTGGGAGCTGCAACGCGCGGGCATTGATGTGAGCGTGCTGCCCGACAGCGCTGCCGCGTCGCTGTTGGCGTCGGGCAACATCAGCGCTGTTTTTGTTGGAGCCGATAGAATCGCCGCCAACGGTGATGTGGCCAATAAGGTGGGTACGTACGCTGTGGCGTTGGCCGCACAGGCACATGGTGTGCCCTTATATGTGTGCGCGCCAGGCAGTACGTTCGACCGCAATACGGCCACCGGGGCGGATATTGTCATTGAACATCGTGATCGCGACGAGATCGCGCGTGCTGGGTCGGCGCGGGTGTTGCCCGATCATGTGCCGGTGCACAATCCGGCGTTTGATGTCACACCCGCAAAGCTGGTCACCAGCTACATCACCGACCGTGGTCTGCTGCAATCACCGTTTCCCGCCTGAAGTCTTCGCTTTCCCGTCTGAAGTCTTCGCTCGTTGGCGCTCTCCTGCACAATCTGTTTCCCGCCTGAGGAGTAGTTCATGCACGTACTGGCAATCGATCAGGGCACTACCGGATCAACCTGTCTGGTGATCGCCGCCGACGGAAAAATTGTTGGACGAGGCTACCGCGAAATCACACAGCACTATCCGCAGCCTGGCTGGGTGGAGCACGATGCCATGGAAATCGTGCGTCATACGTTTGACGCCGCGCGCGAAGCCATCGCGCAGGCCGGTGTCACACCCAAAGCGGTGGGCATTACCAATCAGCGCGAAACGATTGTGCTCTGGGACCGCGCCACTGGCGAACCGGTACACCGCGCCATTGTGTGGCAGGACCGTCGCACCGCCGACCGCTGTCGCGCGCTCGACGTACACGCAGAACGCATTCAGCAGCTCACCGGTCTGGTCACCGATCCGTACTTCAGCGCCACCAAGCTGGAGTGGCTGTTGGGGCAACCATCGCTGTCCGAACGAGCGCAACGTGGTGAGTTGGCGGCTGGTACCATTGACTCATTTCTGATCTGGCATCTCACCGGCGGTGCCGTGCACGCCACCGATCCCACCAACGCGTCGCGCACCATGTTGTACGACATTGAGAAGCGCGGTTGGAGCAACGAGTTGATGGAGCTGTTTGGTGTGCCGTGCGCGCTGTTGGCCGATGTGCGTCGCTCGAGCGGATTTTTTGGCACCACCACCAGCGCTTCCATTGGAATGGAGCTGCCTATTCTGGGTGTGGCCGGTGATCAGCAGGCAGCACTCTTTGGACAGGGCGGCTGGGCCGCGGGCAGTGGCAAAAACACCTACGGCACCGGTGCCTTTTTGCTGCTCAACACGGGACAGGTACGCCCACAGCCCGGCGACGGACTGCTCACCACCATTGCCTGCGATGCGCAGGGCAACCCCACGTTTGCGCTCGAGGCATCGATCTTTGTGGCCGGCGCGGCCGTGCAGTGGCTGCGCGACGGTCTCAAAATC
>JBBSPO010000198.1:0-7161 GCA_038258695.1 Gemmatimonadales bacterium
CATCAACGAAGACGGCGTAGGTGGACTCGACCTGCACCGCACCTATCCGTACAACTGGCGGCCGAGCAGCGAAGCGACCGGGCGCGGATTCACGCAGTTTGGTGCCGGCGAGTATCCGCTCTCAGAGCCGGAAACGCGCTCGGTGTTTTTGTGGCAGGTCACGTATCCGAACATCAGCGTGACCAATTCCATGGACACACAGGTGCCCATGCATTTGCGCGGGCCGAGCACGTGTGAAGATGAAGAGTGCGTGTTTCCGGAAGATCTCAAGCTGCTCAAACACTACGACTCGGTCGGACTCTCGCACACGCAGTATCCGTGGGCCGGCAACGTGTATCGCACCTACGCCACGCGCTTTGCTCCACCAGGTGGCGGCACACCGCAGCCGCTGTTCGGACACGGACCGGATTTTGGCTATTTCCAGATGGGCCAGATCTGGTACGGCGATGAACTCTGGAACGGTGGGCGCGAGCGCGACTACAACGGCGACGGACGCTGGGACCAGTACGAGGTGTTGCGCTACTGCGACGAAGAGTTCAACGGCTCGTGCTACCAGCCGTGGACCAAAGTGCAGCATCCGGATCTTGGCGAAGTGGAAGTGGGCGGCATGAACCCCAAGTTCTTTGCGCAAAACGGACCACCACAGGTGCTCGAGAAGTGGGCCAGCCGTCAGGCACTGTTCAATCTGGAAATGTCGTTTGATTTACCGCGCGTGGAGATCAGCAGCGTACAGGTGAACAAAGTGCGCATGTCCGCCGACTCGGCCACCCACGAAGTGAAAGTCACCGTGCGCAACACGGGTCGTATTCCCACCGCACTCGAACAAGCCAAACGCGTCAAGATTGTGCGCCCGGACATGCTCACCATCCAGTCCACCGGCTCGGTGGCAGCGCGCACCACCACCCGCGGCGAAGAGTTTTTTCTGGGTGGCTTTGAAACGCGCGTATTCACACTTCGCGTACGCGCACCCGCCGGCCAGGAAGTGGTCATGAACGCACGCGTGACCAGCACACGCGGCGGAGTGGCCGACGCACCGGTTCGGATCACGCCGTAACATCCCACACGCAGCAGCCGCATCAGTGCCGCTACCCTTACGCGAGACGGCCGTGCACCCTCACGCAGAACTTATCACCCGCTTCTACTCGGCGTTTCAACAATCAAACGCCGAGCAGATGGCGGCCTGTTATCACGAACAGATTCACTTCTCTGATCCGGTATTCCCGGATCTGCACGGAGGTGACGTACATACGATGTGGGACATGCTCTGCACGCGCGGCACCGACCTGTCGCTGGAGTTCTCCAATGTGTACGCCGACGATGCAGCAGGTCGCGCACAGTGGATCGCCAGGTACACCTTCTCGGCGACCGGTCGGTCGGTGATCAATCGGATCAACGCTCGATTTCAGTTTCGCGACGGTCTGATCGTACGGCACATTGATACATTCTCGCTGTACGCGTGGACACGTCAGGCGCTTGGCACCATCGGTTGGATTGCTGGCTGGAGTCCGCCACTGCAGAACCGTGTCCGTCGTCAGGCCGCTGCGTCACTTGCGAATTGGAAGTCTCCTTGCTAGCGACCCAACAAGCGGAGAATCAACGGCGTGACATCCAGCTGCGACGGCTGATCACCAACCGCTGCGCGCATTTGCGTTTGCAACACTGAGCTGGTCTGCCCGCGTCGGGCGAGCGCGAACAGGATCTCGCTATCCTGACGACTCGGGCTGCCGTGCCAGGAGCGATAGCGTGACGAGAAATAGTATCGCTCTGACTCCGGGTCCTGCTCACGGTAGCGCGCGAGCAGCATGATGTCGCCGCTTCGATGACCGTATCGGCCAACGCCAAGTGCTTCGAGCCGTTCTTCGAGACCGAGCAGATCAGGACGAGGGTTGGCTGCCAGATACGTGCTCACGGGTACGAGCGCTTCGCCGTCCCACACTTTGAACGGACCAGCCGGTTGTACACCCCGTGATTCGCGCGCGAAGATAAGATCAATCGCTCCGGCGAGCTTGGACGCGCCACTGCCGATGCTACTGGCTGCAGCAAAAGCGCGCACGGCCGCGAGCACGTCTTCCTCAAATCGTGGCGGCGCCGTCCAATCACACTGATTGTCTGGCTGCGGACACGTTGAACGGTCGGCGAGGTGTACGTAGGCAAACGCACCCTGATACGCGAAGACTGCCTGATACGCCTTGTCGTCCGTCTCCAGTTCAAACGGTCGAATGCGAAAACCAATCGCCTTGAGCGCGTCCGCCGGTTCGCCGGCTTCACCGGTGCCGAGGGCGTGTCGGTCGTCCGCCAGCGACGGAGTATGTCCGTGGTCTGACACCAGCAGCACATACGTGGAATCGAGCGCGTCCCGACTCTGATACTCGTTGAGCACACGGCCGATCGCCGAGTCTACCACGTTGGTGAGGTAGCGCTCCTGCTCCAGCAGCGAGGAGTCAGCGACATGCGTGAACAGGTCGACACCGGGAAAGTAGACGACCTGCAAGTCTGCCAGTCCGTATTCCTCGATGGCTTCGAGCGTTTTGTCAACAGCGGCCTGGTCGAGCCCGCTGTACATCTCCCAATCGGTGTCGTCGTCCGCTACGCCAGTAGCAAACGCCGACACCACCTTGGCAAACGCCTTGATGTCCGGACGAATCAGCAAATCGGCGCCCCGATACTGTGCGGCCAACGTGACATACGACCGAACATCTGCCTGTTCAAACAGCGTGGGGACGGCAATCCACTTGTGCAGCAGGCTGTCAGAAAACACGCGCACCGCATCACCGTGCTCTTTCACCGATACCGGTGCCGGCGCGACGAATGTCATCGTCTCCCGATCAAACCACTCATTGCCCGGCACGCCGTGCTCGGCCACCCCCGCACCGGTGTAGACAGACGTCCAGGCGGCGAATGTGGTAGACGGCAGAATGCTCAACACCCCGCGTGGCGCCAGCGCCTGTTCATATAGCCCGTTTTCCCGATCGAGTTCAGCACCCAACAGCGATGCCACGTTCGGCATGCCACCACCGCGCACTGCATCACGAAACTCCATCGCGCCCACACCATCGAGCGCGATCACGAGAACGCGTGGCGCGTTGCGCCGCGCCGGACGCATGTTCTCGCGCAGCGGCAAAACGGACTCAGACGCGAGCAGACTGGCAACCTCAGTGACCGGCGTACCGGTAAAGAGCAGGACGCCACCCAGCGCAAGCAGCCCCAGCACGAGTACTGAAATGACAATCTTGAGCCAGCGAGACATGGGAGATGATTGTTGAGGTCAGGTACGTTCTGCTCAAAACCTACCATGGGACACACTGGATACAGCACGCACTATGCTGCACGTTACATGCGAACGCCCGCCTCACGCATCACCCGCGCGGCGCTGTTGCGCCCCTCGGCGAGCAAGCCGGCCACCACATCATTGAGCTCGCTTTGTGCATGCTGCATTTCGCCCGCTCGCAGCACCGCAGCACGCAAGGCGAAGTGCGCACGCGCCGAGTATGGCAGCTCAATGCCATCGATCGTCGGGGTGCCGACCGGCGGCATGATTCGCTCGGCGCCCGCGCGCAGCACGTCCATATCCACAGCGTCACCGGCAAACAGCGACACGGCGTCTGCAGCACCAAGGCCACGACCAGTACCGGTAGCAGCGTCATCAGCAGCATCGCCAGTGTCAGCATCGTTTACGCCGCACATCGCGAAGAGCAGATGCTCCGGCCCCACCTGATTGTGGCCGCGTGCGCGTGCCTCACGCTGTGCAGCGTCCAACACCGCGCGCACCGCGTCTGAAAACGGCGGGCCAACGGTCGGTGCGTTGAGCGACTTTCGTGCCCGCACCGCCAACAACGCCACAAGGGTTGCCAGCACTGCCGCACCGATCGACAGCCACAGCGTACCACTCACGGCTGTCGCGGACGCCCGATCTGATATTCTTTGGGCGGAATATTCCCCTGCAAATGCTGCACGAAATAATCCCAGCGACGACGCATGATGTACGGCCCATCAGCACCGAATCCGTGACGTGCATTGGGCAACATGAGCAAATCAAAATCCTTGCCCGCCTTCATGAGCGCGTCGGCGACCAGCAGCGTGTTTGACGGCGGCACGTTGTCATCCATCATGCCGTGAATCAGAAACAGCTTGCCTGTCAAATTTGACGCATAGGTCTGGTTGGCCTCGGCGGCGTAGTTGTCAGTGTCACCGTTCTTTACCAACAACCCCTGATAGCGCTCGCCCCAATCGTCTTCGTAGTTGCGGTTGTCGTGATTGCCCGATTCCGAAATGCCAACCTTGAAAAAGTCCGGCGCGCGGAACATCGCGGCCGCCGTTGCAAAGCCACCGCCTGAGTGGCCCCACATGCCGGCTTTGTCGATGTCAATAAATGCGTAGCGCGACGCCAGCTCTTTCATGCCCGCCACCTGATCGGGGATCGTGTTGTCGCCCATGCGCCCGTAGTACGCATCGTGGAACTCCTTGCTGCGCCCGGGTGTGCCCATACCGTCAATCGCAACCACCACAAAGCCCAACTCGGCGAGCGCCTGATGATCGCTCCGTGATGGCGTAAAGCTGCGCGTGCCGACACTGCCCGACTGCGGACCCGGGTAGATGTAGTTGATGATCGGATATTTGCGTGTGGAGTCCATGTTCTTGGGAGTGAACAGGAGTCCGTAAATATCCGTCGTGCCATCACGTGCTTTCATGGTTACCGGCATGGGCGGCTTCCAGCCACTGGCCACCAACCGCGAAATATCTGTCCGCTCCAGTTCGCGTAGTACACGACCGTTATTGGCGTCACGTACTGACATAACGGGTGGCGTGTTGGGCGTGGAATACGTGTCGGTGAAATACCGCGCATCGGGTGACAGCGACACGGCGTGGTGCGACACTTCGGATGTCAGCAACAGCTGATTGCGTCCGTCAAACCCGATACGATAGAAGTGCTGAAAATACGGATCGCGCCCGTCTTCCTTGCCCACCGCGGTAAACCAGATCTGTTTGCTCTTTTCATCGACGTGCATCAACTCAGTGACGTTGCCCGTGCCGGTGGTGATGCGATTTTTGAGCTGGCCCGTAGTGAGATCGTACAAATACAGGTGCACCCAGTTGTCACGCTGTGACCACCAGATCAGCTCATTCGACGCCGGCAGCACGCGCCACAGGTTTTCTGCGAGTGATGCATCACCAACCTGCGTTTCACTCTTTTCTTCAAGCACCGTTCGCACAACACCGGTGGTTGCGTCAGCAATGCGCAACGTCGCAGTCTTGTGATCGCGCGAGCTGGAGATAAAGGCAACCTTTGTGTCGTTGTCAAACCATTGCAAATCGCACACCGCGCCACCGCACGCGACGTGATCACTCACGGTAGAACGATGCGCATCGGGCGGCATTTGCAGGCGCGTAACGCGTGATCCCGCCGCAGCGCTGCGATCAATCACCACCCGGCTGATGCGAAAAATCACGCTGTCGCCAGGCACCGGATACTTCCACGACTGCAGTTGGGGATTTCCAACGTTGGTGGACACGAGATGCATGTCGGTGACACCACGCCCATCGTGCTGAAACGTGGCAATCCGGCGCGAGTCGGAGGACCATGAGACCACCGGATTGTCGTTGTGTACCCAACCGGCATTGTTGGTCGCGTAGCCAAAATCCTTGATGCCGTCGGTGGTGAGCTGCACTTCTTCACCGGACACCAGATCCTTGCCCCACAAATTGTATTCGCGAATGAATACCGCGTAGCTGCCGTCTGGTGACACGCTGGAGTTGCGCGGTGCATCCAATCGCGTGCTGGCCGGTGCCTTCACACAGTTGTAGGTACGCAGGTCACAGTTGTACGATGCGCCGCGCACCGAAGCGGTGAGCAACCGTGCGTCGGGCGACAGTTCGATTGTTGAAAACGGCAAGCGTGTTCCGTCCATGGCCATGCCGATAGCCGTTGACAGCGCCGTTGCCAGGCGCGCGTGGTCAAACGCAGCGGCGCGTGTACGGCGCGCCGGATTCACCAACACAAACTCCGCACCCTCGGCGCTTGCAGCCCGATAGTAGAGCCGTCCATCAGGCAGCCAGGTGGCCCGACCAGCGGTACCGCTGACCAGCGCAGACGTGTTGGCGCCGAGCATCGCTTCCGCGCGGGCGTAGTCGGCGGCGGTGAGCTGGCGGGGCTGCGCCAACGCAACCACTGGCAGCGCGAACGCGCAAACGGTGAGTGAGAGTCGAAACAATCGCATGATTTGTCCAGGACAAAAGGAAGTACGGTACATCGCAAGCAGCACGCGAAAACGGTGCTGCCCTAAGTATAGGAGCGTTCGTGTAGCTCAGCTTGAAAGCAGGGTGATGAACGCAGCTGGATCGCCCCCGGCTCCCGGCGGCGGACCGTCATCACGCTTGGGCAGCACGCCAAAAATCATCGCTTCATCGAGGGCTCGCTGTACCGCGCGCAACAGTCCGTCCAGCTCGTCGTGCGTTTTGGCCAGCGAACTCTTGTACGCCGTCCGACCCCAGTACGCCGCGAGCGCCGCAGCCCCTGCGGCTACGCCCACGCCCGGGCCGATCGCCACCAGCACCGAACCGGCCGCCACGCTCATCCACGTACCCGCTGCACCACCGATCAGCGTTCCGATCGTTCCCATGGCCCATCCAGTCCCACGCAGATTTTTTCGCTGTCCCGTTCGCAGGTCTCCGCTGATCATCACCTCACAGGCAGGGCGCTCCGGTGTACCACGCGCCGTCAGTGTAATGTTCAGTTCGTACAGGTCAATCAGCGTACACCGATACAGCAATCGAGGGACCACAGTGACGTTGCGCGCAGCCAGCGAAGACGCCCATTCGTACGCTGATGGCACCGTGAATCGCAAAATACCGCCGTCGAGCGGGTGTCCGCCCACTGCGGATTCCAGCGAGAGATGATACGGCTTGGCCGTGGCCACGCGCCCCAGCGCCTCAAGCGTGGCGCGAGGCGACCCCGTGATTATCCGGGAGATGCTGATACTGCGAGCGGTCACGCCCAGAAACGTGGTGAGGCGACGATCTTCCTGTTCGCTCACGAGCACAGGCGCGCTGGCCGCCTGCGACCGCCGTTCGGCCATGGCAATCGCCACGTACTGACGCGAGATGCCAGCGTCTACCGCCGACGCCTCCACGTCCTGCGCCGAATAGCCGCTCGTCTGGCTCACC
>JBBSPO010000199.1:0-7148 GCA_038258695.1 Gemmatimonadales bacterium
ACGACTTCAACAACCTGTTGGTAGGCATTCTGGGTAACGCCTCACTCGCGCTGCTGGACCTTCCCTCCGAGTCTCCGGTCCGGCACAGCGTCGCCGAAATCGAGCAGGCAGCGCAGCGCGCGGCCGAGCTCACACGACAGCTGCTTGCTTATGCAGGCAAGGGACGCTTTGTTGTTGAGCCGATTGACTGCTCGCAACTGGTGCGGGAAATGACCGCGCTGCTTCGCACCGCCGTCTCAAAAAACGCACAGGTCAGTCTCTCGCTGGCGGCAGAGCTGCCTCCGGTGGAAGCAGACATTACGCAGTTGCGTCAGGTCGTGATGAATCTCATCACCAATGCATCGGATGCGCTGCCGGAACAGGGTGGCATGATTTACATCCACACGGGTCAGCAGGCCGTCAGTGCAGACTATCTCGCCACGTGTGTGCCGGGTTCGGACACCATGCCGGGTGATTTTGTTTTCGTGGAGGTGCGCGATGAGGGTCGCGGCATGGATGAAGCCACGCGACTTCGCATATTCGATCCGTTCTTCACCACCAAGTTCACGGGACGTGGACTTGGACTGGCCGCTACCCTTGGCATTGTGCGCGGGCACAAAGGTGCAATTCGCGTCTACAGCGAACCGGCAAAGGGTACCGCCATCAAGTTGTTGTTTCCAGCCGGCACAGGCAGCGTGTCTGCGGTTGCTGAACCGGCGCCGGCGGCATGGCAAGGCAGTGGTGAAGTGCTGGTGGTGGACGACGAGCCCAGCGTGAGAGCGGTGTCGCGCGCACTGCTGCGCCGTCGCGGATTCACCGTCTCAGAAGCAGGCGGAGGCCGGGAGGCGCTGCGCATGGTGACGGCCGACACGTCGCGGTTTCGACTGGTCCTGCTCGACCTCACCATGCCCGACATGGGTGGCGAAGAAACGTTTCGTGAGCTGCGACGCGTCGCCCCCCTGCTCAAAGTGGTGCTCATGAGCGGCTACAACGAGCAGGAAGTGACACGACAGTTTGTGGGACGCGGCCTGGCTGCATTCCTGCAAAAACCATTTCGTGCCGAAGAGCTCGACGGTGCCGTACGACGCGTGCTCGGCCAACCGTAGCAAGTACGTCACGCCAACGGCACAACCTCGGCACTTGATGGCTGCGCACGCCGCGCCGACGGGCGTCGGGCGGCACGCCATTTCACCAGCTGATCGAAGTACGTGTAAATCACTGGCGTCACGTACAGCGTGACGATTTGCGAGAACGCCATGCCACCCACCACGGCCAATCCGAGCGGCTGCCGCGATTCGGCGCCGGCTCCATAACCAACGGCAATGGGCATGGTGCCCATTAGTGCGGCAAAGGTTGTCATCATGATGGGACGGAAACGTACCCGTGCCGCCTCAAGAATTGCCGCGGTTGCATCGAGCCCACGCTCACGTTCGGCTTCGATGGCAAAATCCAGCATCATGATGGCGTTCTTTTTTACCAGCCCTACCAGCAGCACCACACCCACAAACGCGTACACACTCAGATCCTTGTCAAAGATCATCAGCGTGAGCAATGCGCCAACGGCCGCGAACGGCAAGCCGCTGAGAATCGTGATGGGGTGGATGTAGCTCTCGTACAGCACGCCCAGCACGATGTAAATCACGAACACCGCCACCACAAGCAACAGCAGCAGTCCTTCCTGTGCGTCGGCAAAGGCTTTGGTATCACCGGTCAGACTGGTGGTGATATCCGCCGGCAGTTCATCGGCCGCCAGTCGCTGCACTTCGTCAACGGCGGTGCCAAGTGCGACGCCGGAACGCAGGTTATACGAAATCGTGACGGCTGGCAGCTGTCCCACGCGCTGCACCGACAGTGGTCCGAGGCCGCGCGAAAAGCTTGCCACGGCACCCAACGGGACGAGCGCGCCGTTGTCGGAACGCACAAACAGCTGCTTGAGCGCTTCGACATCGCGTTGATACTCCGGCTTGAGCTCCATGATCACGAAGTACTGATTGGCCTGCGTGAAAATCGTGGAGACCTGTCGTGATCCGTAGGCGTTGTAGAGCGCACGCTCAATCTGTCCGGCCGAAACACCCAGCGCCGACGCACGTTCGCGGTTGATGTCTACGGAGACCTGCGGATTGCCGATTTGCAGATCGCTGGAGACGCCTTCAATGAGCGAAACCTCACGCATTTTCGCTTCAAAGCCGCGCGCCGCTGTGTAGAGCTGTGCAATGTCAGTGCCCTGGAGCGTGATCTGATATGAGCTGCTTGAGCGCACGCCACCAATGCTGATTGGCGGTGGGTTGCGAAAGAACGTTTGCATTCCCGGTACCACGGCGGCTTCGGCCTGCAACTGCCGCATCACGACATCGACGTGCGGTCGTTCACTGCGGTCTACCAGTCGGATAATCAATCGTCCGTTGTTGCCGGTGGACGCACGCCCGCCGCCACCCACGCTCGACAGGACGGTACGCACGTACGGGTTTTGTCCCACGATGCTGGCCACTTCAGCCTGGCGCTCTTTCATGGACTCAAAGCCGATGCCTTCGGGTCCGAGCAATGATCCCTCAACACGACCGGTGTCTTCGCTGGGCAGGAAGCCTTTGGGGATGGCAATGAACAACCATACGGTGGCGCCGAGCATGGCCAGGCCAAACGCCATTGCCGCGGGACGATGCTGCATGACCCAGTTGAGCGAGCGCACATAGCCGTCTTCACTCGCCTGATAGATGCGTTCCACAGAGCGCCACTTGCCTTCGGTAGATGCGTGTCCGTCACCACCGCGCAACCAGCGCGCACACAGCATGGGCGTGAGCGTGAGTGACACAAAGCCGGACACCAGAATGGCCACACCGATTGTTACGGCGAACTCCTGAAACAACCGCCCCACCAGACCGGGCATGAACATGATCGGGATAAAGACGGCCACCAGTGAGAGCGTGATGGACAGAATCGTGAAGCTGATTTCACGTGATCCATCAATCGCGGCCTGCATTGGGGTTTTGCCCATCTCGAGATGTCGCACAATGTTCTCGAGCATCACGATCGCATCATCCACCACAAAGCCCACTGACAGCGTGAGCGCCATGAGCGTGAGATTGTTGAGCGAATAGCCCAGCGCCCACATCACGGAGAAGGTGCCGACAATGGAAAACGGCAACGCCAGTGCCGGAATGGAGGTGGCCCGTATGTTGCGCAGGAACAGGAAGATCACCAGAATCACGAGCGCCAGCGTGAGCAGCAACGTGAACTGCACATCGTGCACCGATTCACGAATGCCGGCGGCCCGGTCAAAGATCGGCTCAAAGTCGATAGACGGCGGAATCTGTACGCGTAGTGCGTCTACGCGCTCCATGACTGCGTCGGCAACCGCGACAGTGTTGGTGCCAGGCTGCCGCACAATGGCCAGCGCAATATTGGCGCGACCATTGACCGTGCTCGAGACACGATTGTTTTCGACGTCATCAATCACGTCGCCCAGATCACCCAAGCGAACTGGTGCACCGTTGCGGTACGCGACTACGAGTTCGCGAAACGCCGCCGCGCTCTGCAACTGGCCGGTGGCCTGCACGGTAAAGGCCTGATTGGGGCCCATGAGTACGCCGGCCGGCAGATTGGAGTTGCCGTTGGACACCGCCGCTTGCACTTCATCAATGCCGATGCCGCGCGACGCCATGGCGCCGGGATCGAGTTGAATGCGTACGGCATATTTGGCCGAACCGTAAATCTGCACCTGCGCCACACCTTCAATGGTGGACAGGCGCTGTGCCAGAAACGTCTCCGCCCACTCGTTGAGCTCCGTCCGCGACAGCTGGTCGGAGTTCATGCTGAGAATCAGAATCGGAGACGCGTCGGAGTTGGATTTGCGGTACGTGGGCGGCTGAATGCCCTCCGGCAGGTTGCGCATGGCTGACGCCAGTGCCGACTGCACATCGGCGGCGGCACCATCGATGTCTCGCGTCAGTGTGAACTGCAGATTGATGCTGGTCGCACCTTGTGTGCTTTGCGACGAGATGCTCTCGATACCCGGAATGGTGGCCATCGCCTGCTCAAGCGGTGTGGCCACGGACGAGGCCATCACCTCAGGGCTGGCACCGGGCAGGCTCGCGCTCACCGAGATGGTGGGGTAATCGATGGTTGGCAAATCGCTGACTGGCAGCGAGCGATACGTAAAGATGCCAAACACAATGATGGCGGCCATGACCAGCGTGGTCATGACGGGCCGACGGATCCATGGTCCGCTCAGGTTCATTGGGTCACTCCGGCGGCTGACGTTGAATCCGCGACCCGCGTGGGCGCTGTGCGGTCACGTATCTGTACGCGTGCACCGTCGGAAATACGCTGCTGACCGTCCACCACCACTCGCTCACCGCCGGTGAGTCCCGACGTGACGATGGCCCGGTCACCAATCTGCCGTCCCAGCGTGACAGGCACACGGGTTGCCTGGTCCTCTCCGTCAATGGTAAAAACAAACATGCCACCACCCGACGACACCACAGCGGTGGACGGAATCGTGACCACATTTTCATCGATCGCCAGCTCGAGCGACACCTGCACAAACTGTCCGGGCCACAGCGCACCGTCTGTGTTGGGCACACGTGCCTTGAGTGTGACCGCGCCAGTGCTGCGATCAATCGCGTTGTCAACAAACGCCAATACGCCTTCAATTACTTTTGACGTATCGCCGGCGGCAGAACGAATGCGCACGGGCAACGGCTTGCCAACACCTGAACGCGCGCGCAGTTCGGCAAAGTCTGTCTCGGGCACGGCAAAGCGCACCAGTACCGGACGCACCTCATTGATGGTGACCAGCGCGTCGGTTGATTGCGCACGAACCAGATTGCCCTCGCGTAACGAAAGCTGACCGGTGCGCCCTGAGATTGGCGCACGAACGGTCGCGTTGCTCAAATCAAACTGCGCCCGGTCAATGGCCGCACGATCGGCCGACACTGTGGCGGCCAGCGCCAGCACGTCACCCAGGATCTGGTCAAACTGTTCACGTGTGACGTAGCCCTTGCTGACCAGCGCTTCGTAGCGCGTGGAGTCGGCCCGGGCCCGTGTGAGCTGCGCTTCGTCGCGCGCCAGCACACCGCGCACTCGTGACAGCTCGGCGTCGAACGGCCGTTTGTCGATCTCGAACAACACCTGTCCTTCACGCACGTCATCGCCTTCGGTAAAACGCACGGCCGTGATTTGCCCGGTGACCTGCGCTTGCACCGACACAAAACGATTGGGCTCGACCTCACCATTGGCCGCCACGACGTACGGCACCGCACCACGCGTTGCGGGCTGTATCACCACCACCGGCGTGGGCCGCGTGGGTGGAGGCGGCTCCTCGCACGCCGAAACCAGCATTGGCAATGCAAAGAACAGCAGCACGGTGCGTTTCCGGGCAGGTTTGCGCTCACGGAGCGTCCGAACAGAGAGTGCGATCATGGCAATACGGATTGAGAGGCCACCAACGGCCGGGTGGCAAAAGCAGGCGTGTGCGCAACCCTGAAACTGAACACATATCTGTTAACGCGAACAGGGCACCAAAAGTTGGTACCCTGTTTGTAAATGCTGGTTTTGGGCGAGCGAGGCGGTCACATGGGCGTGGGGCCGGCCGATGGGAGCGCGGGTTGCTGCGGGCTCTGCGGAGCCACCGCTGGGGGCATGGCTGGGGGCATGGCTGGAACCGAAGCCGGCGCCCTCCAGAAGAGCTCGACACCGGGCTCAGTATCAAGCCGGAAGACGGACGGCCCGAAATCCGAGGCCTTGCCCGCCGTCACGGTCACGTCACGAAACCGTCTGTTGCTGAAAACACGCAGCAGCACCTGCTCGCCCGGCTCAAGCTTGGCCACTTCGCGCGAAAAACGCGCCACCCGCGCCGAAGCCGCTCGCGGGTCAACGGTGTCTTCACGCGGTACACGAACATCCACACCATTGATAGCCGCCACCCGATCACCTTCAATCACCCCGGCCGTCTCCACCGGCCCGCCCGTCGCCACGCTGGTTATGAACACACCCAGTGTATCGCGCGCATTGCCGGCACTGCTCACGCGCATGCCGAGTGCGGCACGACTGCCCACCAGTTCACGCGTTTGGGCAACCGCCGATAACGTGCGTCCCGTTGTCAGTGACGCGGCCGACTGTGTGACCAGCGATACGCGCCGACGCTCCCCACTCTCGAGCACCGAGAGCGTGACCGTATCACCGGGCTCCAGTTTGCCAAGTTCGCGCTGCAATCGCCGATAGCCTGCGTCGGCTGTGAGTGGGTCACGCGCGTCCGCCTCGCTGATCCGCAGCGATACACCGTTCACCGCCTGAATGCGGCTGCCCGTTTTGAGCCCCGCCAATGCAGCCGGTCCGTTTGGCGTGACGTCGGTGATCTCGAGTCCCAGCGTGTCTGCCAGCGCACCAGTGGCCAGCGCCACGCCCATGACCGCGCGGTTGG
Organism: Gemmatimonadales bacterium; assembly: GCA_038258695.1. GTDB lineage: Bacteria > Gemmatimonadota > Gemmatimonadetes > Gemmatimonadales > Gemmatimonadaceae > JAABRT01. The sequence continues at coordinate 6,398 of JBBSPO010000199.1, forward strand.
GCGCGCTGAGCGCAAAGGTCATGGCGCTGGGCGCTTCCATAACGCGAATGCGAGGCGCTGGATTCTGCGCGGCGGCGCTGCCCGCGAGCAAGGCGCTCACCACACAGGCACAGGCAACCTGATGACGCACACGGTGCAACGTGTCATACAACGTGTCATACAACGTGTCATTAAACGTGTCATTAAACGTGCTGTGCGACGCGTGGTGGAACGTGTACTGATCAGTTCGCCGATCAATTCGCTGCGGGGAAGCTTGCATTGGTGTCACACTCCGTAATGGGTTCGGCAGTGTGACACCACGCATGCACGCAGAGGTTTCCTGCGTGCGTCAGCTACACGATCACGTTCAGCAAACGTCTAGTCAATCACGTTCAGCAACCGGCTACACAATCACGTTGAGCAACCGTCCCGGCACATGGATCACGCGTCGAGGCTCACCGGTCACAAACTTCGCAATAGACGCATCTGCCAACGCGGCTTGCATCACAACATCCTGCGTCGCGTCGGGCGCAACATGCACTCGGCCGCGCGTTTTGCCGTTCACCTGTACTGCTACTTCAATGGTGGTTTCGGCCGCCATCGCAGCGTCCCATTCTGGCCACCCGCTGTCAAACACGCTCGCTGAGTGCCCCAACTCCACCCAGCACTCTTCTGCCAGGTGTGGTGCAAACGGTGCCACCAACTGCACCAAGGGCTGGACTTCCTGCACGTGTGCCACCCGTTCGGAGCGGCGCAGCACGTTCATGTACTC
>JBBSPO010000200.1:0-7138 GCA_038258695.1 Gemmatimonadales bacterium
GGCGAGCGGCACTTTGAGGTGCTGTCCGGGATTTCGGCCGGCGAAAAAATCGTCGCCGGAACGTATCAGGCCATCCGTGACCTTATCGATGGCGCGCTGGTGCGCACCGCACCTACCCCCACAGACGCCAAGCCGCAGGGCAAATCATGATCGACACCATGGACGATATTGGAATCAGCACCACGGGTGAACGCCGGGCGGTTGTGGCTACACCCGGCTCTACGCCCGATCAGGACTGGGTCATTGTGGCGCGAGGCCTCAAGCGCGAATACGACATGGGCGGTGAAATCGTGCGCGCTTTGCGTGGCGTCGATCTGGCCATTCGCAAAAACGAATACGTCGCCATCATGGGACCGTCCGGTTCAGGCAAGTCCACGCTCATGAACCTTGTCGGCTGTCTCGACTCGCCAGACGGTGGTGAGTACTGGCTCAACGGCATGCTCGTTTCCGCCATGAGCGACGACCAGCTCGCGCGCGTACGTAATAAGGAAATCGGGTTCGTCTTTCAGACGTTCAACCTGCTGCCGCGTGCCACCGCATTGCAAAACGTGGAGCTGCCGCTCGTGTACGCCGGTATTCCGGCCGACGAGCGCAAAAAACGCGCGACCGAAGCGCTCGACTCCGTGGCCCTTGGTCCCCGTTTGCATCACCGACCCAACGAACTCTCCGGTGGTCAGCGTCAGCGTGTGGCCATTGCCCGCGCACTCGTGAACCGTCCGTCCATCCTGCTCGCCGACGAACCCACAGGTAACCTCGACTCCACCACGTCGCAGGAAATCATGCGCGTGTTTGAAGAGCTGTCCCGACAGGGGCAAACGGTTGTCATGGTCACGCATGAACCTGACATCGCCGCACACGCGCGCCGCATTGTGGTACTGCGTGACGGACTGGTAGAAAGCGACGAACGTCGTGAACGCTTTGTGGATCGCGTAGGCATTCAGCACGCGACCACCAAAGTGGCGCACGATTAATCCGCATGCCTGATCGTTCACACGGGCGGGTGTCTGTCATCCGTCCACTTCCCGGCCCGCTGTGAACCCTCTTGAAGCTGTTCGCCTGGCACTCAACACCATTCGCACGCAAAAACTCAAGAGTGCGTTCACGCTCATGGGTGTGTGCATTGGTGTGATGTTCCTCATTGCCGTGGTCTCGATTGTCAACGGCATGGGCGTGTATCTCAAAGACGATCTGGTGGGCAAGCTCATTGCCATCAACAGCTTTGAGGTCCGGCATCGGCCCAACATCAACATGGGCGACACCGACGAAGCCACCTGGCGCGAGTATCAGCGCCGGGAGCGGCTGCGCGATCACGAGGTGCCCGCCATCGTGGAAGCGCTGCCCAGGGGCACACGCTACGCGGTAATCGCCGATAACAGTCTCACCATGACCTCGCAGTACGGCGGTGGTCCGCGCCAGGTGCAGGTGACGGGTGTCGAGGGACAGTTTTTCGAGATCAAGGCGCTTGAAGTCACTGAAGGCCGCCTGTTTTCTCCGCAGGAATACACCATGGGATCACCCGTGGTGGTGATTGGCCCCGACGTGGTGGAACGGCTCTTCCCCAACCTCAATCCGCTCGATCGCGAAGTACGCATCAGAGGGCTGCCGTACCGCGTAATCGGCGTGACAGAGTCGCAGGGCAGCGCCTTTGGCATGTCATTCGACAACGTGGCCTACGTGCCGCTGCAGGCGCCGGCGCGACGCTATTTCAACTCGTCGCCGTCCATGATTGATGCCGTCATCATACAATCGCCGTCCGAAGGCGAAATGACGGAGACCATGGAATCGGTGCGGCAGGTCATGCGCACGCAACATCAGCTGCGCCCCGCGCAGAACGACGATTTCTCGCTGCAAACGGCCGACAGTGCGCTCGAGTTCTGGAATAAACTCCAGGGTTATCTCGTGCTCGCCGGCGTCGCGCTACCCGCGTTTGGCCTGGTGGTTGGTGCCATTGTCATCATGAACATCATGCTCGTCGCAGTGGCCGAACGCACCGCCGAAATCGGACTGCGCAAAGCACTCGGCGCGCGTCGTCGTGATGTGCTGGCGCAGTTCCTTGTGGAGTCGTCAACACTTGGTGCCGTCGGTGCAATGGCCGGTGTGGCGCTGGGCGTGCTGCTGGCGCTGCTCATGCGCACGGTTACACCATTGCCTACGGTGGTAGCCCCGTGGAGTGTGGCGCTGGGTGTTCTGGTAGGCGCGGGTGTGGGCATCGTATCAGGCGTGTATCCGGCCAGTCGCGCTGCGAAGCTCGATCCCATCACCGCCCTGCGACAGGAATAGCCATGTTCTCCACTATTCGCGAAGGCGTAGTCATTGCCGTCAGCTCCATTACCGCCAACCGTGTGCGTGCCGCGCTCACGATTATGGGCGTGGCCATTGGTGTGTTTGTGGTGGTGCTCATTGCCGCGGCGGTGCACGGCATCAACATGAGTGTGGCCGAGGAGTTTGAGTCGGCCGGACCCACCACGTTTTTTGTGATGCGCTATCCCATTTCGTTTGAAGCGTGCGATGGCAGCGGTGACACCTGCACCTGGCGGTCCAACCCGCCTATTCGCATCGCCGAGTTTGAAGCGCTGCAGCGGTTGCCCGAAGCGGGCACCGTGGGCATGCAACTCAACTGGAGCGCCGACGTCACCTATCGCGGCACCCGTCTGGCGTCGTCATCTGTTGAAGCGTATTCAGCCGAGTGGCCCGAGCTCAGCGCGCCGGAGATTTTTCCTGGTCGCGCGTTTACCGCCGCCGAAGCGGTGGCCGCCGCGCGCGTGGTGGTGATCAACACCGACATGGCCGACAAGCTCTTCAATCAAACCGATCCGCTCGAAAAGGACATCCAGCTCAATGGTATGCCGTTTCGTGTGATCGGTGTGTACAAGGACAATGCGTCGTTTCTAAGCGGCGGAGACCGGCCCAAAGCCGTGATGCCTGTCATGTCGGCCGTGCGCCATCTGGGCGCGCGACTCAACAACGCGGGCCTGTCCGTCAAGCCGCGCAGCGATGTGGAGCGTGATGTCGTGGTTGATCAGGTCACCGCTACACTGCGCGGCTTGCGTGGACAGCGACCGGCCGAAGAATCGTCCTTTGCCATTATCACGCAAGACAAACTGTTTGAGACGTACAACAGCATTTTTGGCGTGTTCTTTCTGGTCATGATCGCGCTCTCAGCAGTTGGGCTGCTGGTAGGCGGCGTAGGAGTCGTGGCCATCATGATGATTTCTGTCACCGAGCGCACGCGGGAAATCGGGGTGCGCAAGGCGCTGGGTGCCACGCGTGCCACCATCCTCTGGCAGTTTCTGGTTGAGGCCATCACGCTCACCGGCATTGGAGTGGTGCTTGGTCTGGTGGGTGGTTGGCTGGGCGCGTTGGTTATTCGTACCGTGAGCCCCATCGCTGCCTCGGTACCGCCATTGGCGGTGGTTGCAGCCCTTGCGGCCAGCGTGATTACAGGCGTGCTTTTTGGGATGCTGCCTGCCCTGCGCGCCTCTCGGCTCGACCCTGTGGTTGCGCTCCGCCACGAATAACCCAACCGCGTGTCATTTCTCGAAGCCGTCCGTCTGGCGTTCAACCAAATACGTGTTCAGAAACTGAAAAGCGGCTTCACGCTGCTTGGCGTCATGATTGGCGTCATGTTTCTCATTGCCGTGGTTTCCATTGTGGAAGGCATGGGCAAATACGTTGAAGAAGACTTTGCCGGTCGCCTGATCGGATCCAACACGTTCACGCTGCGGCAGTTCGGCAACTTTGGCCCGCAAGGGCGTGGTCGGGAGATTCGCGAGGTACTGCGCAGGCCGCCTGTGACGCAAGCCGATGTGGACGCCGTGCGCGGTGCCCTGCCCGAGTTCGTGAGCGCGGCCGTTGTCGCTGAGTCGTTTCTGTACGCCACCAGCCCCTCCGGACGACCGCGGCAGGTGCAGGCCGTGGCCACCGATGCGTCGTACTTTGACATCAAGAGTTTTGCCATTGAGCAGGGACGCGCCTTCACGCCGCAGGAAGTGCGCGCCAGTGCCCGCGTGGTAGTAATTGGTGTAGAAGTGGCCAACCATTTTTTTGAAGGTCTCGATCCGCTCGAGCGTGAGATCCGCATTGCCGGCACACCATATCGCGTGATCGGCGTGATTGAAGAACAGGGCAGCGTCTTTGGCTTTTCGCTGGACCGTCTGGCCATTGCACCGCTCAGCACGCCCATGACACGCGCCCTCAATCCGGGCGGGAATATCCAGTCGTTTGTGGTGCAGGCCGGCAGCACCGAAGAGCTCAACGAATACATGGAGATGGCGCGCGAAGCATTGCGTCCAGTGCGCAGACTCGGGCCCGCCGACGTGGACAACTTCACGCTGGCCACACAGGACGCCGCACTGGCCTTCTTTGACGAACTGAAAGGTCGCCTGGTGCTCTTTGGCACCGCACTGCCACTCATCAGCCTGGTGGTTGGTGCAATGGTGATCATGAACATCATGCTCGTGGCCGTCTCCGAACGCACGCGCGAAATCGGAGTGCGCAAAGCGCTCGGTGCACGCCGACGCGATATCATGGCGCAGTTTCTCGCCGAAGCCACAACACTCAGCATTGTGGGCGCCGCGATCGGAATTGCACTCGGTCTCGGACTGGCGCAGCTCGTGGCCGCGTTTACGCCACTGCCGGCCGCTGTTGCACCGTGGGCCATTGGTGTCGCGCTGGTGATGGGCGGCGGCGTAGGCATTGCAGCCGGTGCCTATCCGGCCAGCCGTGCATCGCGCCTCGATCCCATTACCGCCCTGAGGCAGGAGTAGCGCGACATGCGATTAACTACCCGCTTGCTCACGGCACTCGAAGGCGTCACCATTGCCTTTGAATCCATTCGCGGCAACAAGGTGCGCGCCGCACTGACCATTGGTGGCGTGGCCATTGGTGTGTTTGTGGTGGTGGCCATGGCCGCCACCGTGAACGGCATTAGGCAATCGTTTCAGGAAGACCTCAACAACATTGGCGCCAACACGTTTCAGGTGTTCCGCCGCGGCATTGGCTTTCAGGGATGCGACGGTACTGACGAATCGTGTCCCGATCGCAAAAACCCACCACTCACCTTTGGCGAGTGGCAGGTGCTGCGACAGCTGCCCACCGTGGAAACGGTTGTTGGTACCATCGGCAGCAACGGCAATTTTGAGTACCGCGATCAGCGACTGGCCGGTATTGGCTTCGATGCGCAAAGCCCCGACTGGATGAGCACAACGGCGGCTGACATCGAGCCCGGTCGCAACTTCACCAACAACGAGCATGATGCCGGTCGGCCGGTAGTCCTCATCAACGACACCCTGCGTGCACAACTGTTCGCACAGGTTGATCCCATCGGCAAACAGATTCGCATCAACGGGCGACCGTTCACCGTCATCGGCATCTACGAATCCAAAGCCGGCTTCCTGCGTTCGCTCGAAGGTCGCGGCCCCGACACACCACGTGCCATCCTGCCGCTCAACTCGGCCATCCGCAATCTCGCCCTGTTCCGGAACGGACTCACGCTCTCCGTGCGTCCGCGCGCTGGTATTGAACAGTCAATGGTCATGGACGACATCACGGCCTCACTGCGCTCACAACGTGGTCTCAAGCCCGCCACACCCAACAACTTTGAGATCATTCCGCAGGAACGTCTCATGGAAACCTTCGACCAGCTCTTTGGCGCCATCTTTGCCGTCGGGCTGGCGCTTTCGGCCGTGGCGCTGCTGGTTGGGGGCGTTGGCGTGGTGGGCATCATGATGATCTCGGTGACCGAACGAACCCGTGAAATCGGAGTGCGCAAAGCGCTGGGCGCCACGCGCATCACCATTCTCTGGCAGTTTCTGGTCGAAGCCGCCACGCTTACCCTCGTGGGCGCTGCGATTGGTCTGCTGTTGGGCTTCGCCCTCACCTGGCTCATTCGCGCCGTGTCGCCACTGCCCGCACAGCTTCCGCTAAGTGCTGTGTTTCTGGCGCTGGGCGCCAGTGCCATTACCGGTGTGGCGTTTGGCATGCTGCCGGCGCTGCGTGCGTCCAAGCTCGATCCGGTTGAGGCGTTGCGGCACGAGTAGTTGGGCTGGCCCAAGCTCCGGCGCTGCGGCCGCCCTCCACAACGCCACAGCACTCGTACTTCGGCAACGTGCGTACGTACGCTAAATTCAGCGTATGATGCGCCCTGATGATGTTGTGCGCTTTGCCTTCGCGCAGCTGCGTGCCAATCTGCTGCGCTCCTTCTTTACGCTGCTCGGCATCATTGTCTCTGTAGGATTTCTGGTGGCCGTGGTGGCCATCATCCAGGGCATGAACGCGTATGTGAAAGAGAACATTGCCGACTCGCTGATCGGCATGAATGCGTTCCAGGTACGCAAGTCGCCGCTGTCCATCGGGCTCTTTGACGACGAAGAGCTGCGACGCACCCGACGCTTTCCGCGCGTGAGCGAAGACGACGCACAGGCAGTGCGCAACGCCATCCCCAACGCGGTGGCGATCTCGTTGCAAAGCGGCTGGCCCACGCCGTTTTCCGATGTGACCTGGCGCAATCGCACGCTTGGCCGTGTGTCGATATTTGGCGTGACACCCGACTTTCAGGTGGTGCAGGACTATCGCTTTGCCAATGGGCGTCCGCTGCAGGAGCTCGATGTGCGTGAGCGCCGACCGGTGGTGGTGATTGGACCCGACATCGTCGATGATCTGTTTGAGGGACTCAACCCTATTGGGCAGGAAGTGCGCATCATGGGGCGCGCTTTTGAAGTGGTGGGTGTGACCGCGCGCAAAGGACAGGTATTGGGGCAATCGTTCGATGCTTTTGTGCTCATGCCGATTTCTGCGTTCGAAACCATTTACGGACGCCGCAACACTACCACAGTTTCCGTGAAGCTGGCCACCGCAGAAGAAGTGGAACCGGCCATGCTGCGCGCCGAAGAGGCCATGCGTGTGTCGCGACAGCTGCGCCCCGGTGAGGCCAACAACTTTTCGCTCGACACCGCCGACGCACTGGTGAGTTTCTGGAAACAACTCACGCAAGTGCTCTTTGCCGTGATCCCCGCCGTGGTGGGTATTGGCATTGTGGTGGGCGGCATTGTGATCATGAACATCATGCTCATGTCGGTAAGTGAACGCACGCACGAAATCGGTATTCGCAAAGCACTCGGTGCAACAGCCGGTGATGTAC
>JBBSPO010000201.1:0-7104 GCA_038258695.1 Gemmatimonadales bacterium
AACAGCGACGTAAACAAGCGACTGCGAAGTGACTGCATCGCCAGACGGAGAATGGTGCCCACGCGTTAGTTCTCCAACGCCAGCACGGCGCTCGCAGTGTTGATTTCCGGCAGCTCGACCGTGCGCGAGAACAGCGGCTGCAAAGAGAAGTCGTGACTGACAAACACCAGCGTCGATCCGGCTTTGTGACACGATGCAAACAACAGCTCAAGGAATCGCTGCCGACGGTCGCTATCGAGCGCCGATGTGGGCTCGTCGCAAATCACCACTTCCGGCGAGCCAATGAGTGCTCGCGCTACGGCTACGCGCTGCTGCTGACCTACCGAAAGCTCGGTCACCGGCGATGACAGGGTGCTACCAATGTCGAGGTCACGTGCCAGTGAGTCGGCCGCTTTCACGGGATCGGTGGCGCCCAGTCGTGCACGTCGTGCACGATCCAGTCGCACAGGCAACAGGATATTCTCGCGGACCGACAGATACGGAATGAGATTAAACTGCTGAAACACGTAGCCCAGATGCTGCGCCCGGAACGCGTCACGTGCACCACTTGATAGCGGCGTGAGATCCTGTCCAAGAATGCGTACCGATCCCGAGGTTGCCGTCAGCACTCCAGCCAACAGGCCGAGCAGCGTGGTTTTACCACTGCCGCTCGGCCCGTGAAGAAACACTGTTTCACCGCGTGCGATGGTGAGCGTGTTGATGGCGACAACGTCCTGACCAGCGCGATACGCAAAACGGACGTTGGAGAGTGCGACGGCCGGCGTGGCCGCGTCTGACGTCATTGGGCGCTGTATGGTTCCATTTTGGTGCCTTCGAGAGTGAATCCCACGGTACCGTAGGGACTCTCAACCGTTGCAATCTTGAGCTTGCCGTGCATCCAGACTGCGTCAAACAAAGTCAGCTTCACGGCCTTCTTGTTGGTCATCTGCACGAAGATGATCTGGTTTGGCGGCGGCGGCGGTGTGTGTACGCAGGCGCCATAGTACGGCACCAACAGGAACTCAGCGCCGTCTTCCATGAAGTCGTCAAGCGGAACCACGAAACCGGGCACGCGTACTTCCTTGCCGTTGATGGCCTTGAGCGTGTCGGTGGCTTTTCCGGTGAGATAGTCCAGCCCCGCCAGCAGACGCCAGTCGATGGGCGGCGCATCGTCGGCACTGACAGCCGCTGCGTCAGATCCCGCAGCCTTGCGCGCGGCCAGTCGGGCCGCCTGAAGACGGAGCGGCGCGTGGAACGCGGCCGCGTGCCACAGCGTGGGAATGAAAATGCCAGCGCGCGCGAGTGTCGCGTCAAAGGTGATTGGCGCCTTCACGCGCGAAGCGGCCGGACGTGGCGTGGCCGGATCTGCCTGTACTGCCAATGGAATAAGTGTCGCAGCCGCTGCCGACGTCACAGTCAGCAGGACGGCACGCCGGGAAGCAACACCGGTACGCGCGAGTAAACGTCGAAGCATGGTCGGATGGGGTGCGAGGAACGGCCGAACGTCAGCCGGTATCTTGAATACTACGCTAACGCAGGTAAAATGCTGAACGGCCGCCCGAGGTTCGGGGCAAGTTCGGGGCAAGACTATATATTCTACCCCAGAAAGTTTTTTCCGGTCTTCACCCGCGATCTCACGCGATGTCCCGCGCCGAAATCACTACCCCTGAAGCGCTCGACGACGAAAGTGTCGTTGAACTCTCGCTCCGCCCTCAGCGGCTGGCCGAGTTTATTGGGCAGCCCAAAATCAAGGAAGGGCTTTCCATTGCCATCGATGCCGCCCGGGCGCGCCGCGAACCCATTGATCACACCCTGTTCTTTGGTCCGCCCGGTCTGGGCAAAACCACGCTGGCCGAACTGATGGCGCGTGAGCTCGGCGTGAACATTCGCACCACGTCCGGACCGGCACTCGAAAAGCCCGGCGATCTGGTGGGCACGCTCACCAACATGCGCGAAGGCGATCTGCTCTTTATTGACGAAATCCATCGCCTTCGGCCCGTGATTGAGGAGTTTCTCTATCCGGCCATGGAAGACTACAAGATCGATATCCGCCTGAGCGAAGGTCCCAAGGCCCAAACCATCACCATGCCCATTGAGCGGTTTACGCTGGTTGGAGCCACCACACGACTGGGTATGCTCACCTCGCCACTGCGCGCACGATTTGGGCTGGTGCACCAGCTGGCGTTCTATCCCGAGGCGGAGCTCGAAATCATTGTGCGCCGCACGGCCGAAGTGATCAAGGTGAGCATTGACGACGACGGTGCCCACGAAATCGCGCGTCGCTCCCGGGGCACTCCGCGCGTGGCCAATCGCTTGCTGCGCCGAGTGCGTGATTATGCGCAGGTTCGGGCCGATGGACACATCAGTCGCGCGGTGGCCGACGCGGCCCTTGAACTGCTGGACGTCGATCAGTTTGGTCTCGACGACATGGACGCACGCCTGCTGCGCATCATCATAGAGAAGTTTGACGGCGGACCGGTGGGACTCACAACCATCGCCGCCGCGGTCGGTGAAGACGCCGGCACCATTGAAGACGTGTACGAACCGTTTCTCGTACAGCAGGGATTTCTGCAGCGCACCCCGCGCGGACGTCAGGCCACCGCACACGCATACCGCCACTTTGGCTACGAGCCACCACGGGCGAGCGTCGAACAGGGATCACTGCTCTGAATTCCTTGCGAGGCGCGCGCCGCCATCGCGATTGCGCTATCCCAATCTCAACGACAGGCCACTAGCTTTGGCCTCCATGCACGAACCCGGCAGCCGCACGTCCGACTACGACTACGCCCTCCCCGAATCGCTGATCGCCCAGTCGCCCTGCGAACCGCGTGATGCGAGTCGATTGATGGTGCTCGATCGAACCACGCACACTATTTCACACCGCAGTTTTCCGGATTTGCTGGAGTACATGCAGCCGGGCGACACGATGGTGGTGAACACCACCGCAGTGTTTCGCGCGCGACTGCTCGCCACCCGACAGTCGGGGCAGCCAGCCGAAATATTTTTGCTGCGACCAGTTACGCGTGAAGGCGTGGCCGAAGGACACACGGTCATTGACCGCAACAGTGTGTACTGGGAAGCCATGGTGCAGCCTGGCGCCAAACTCAAACCCGGGCGACGCGTACATGTGGCCAACGGGTTTGACGTGGATATTCTCGAAACCACGCCGTTGCACACGCGCATTGTGCAGCTGATCGTTGATCCGTCGGCGCATGCTACAATCGCCGACGCGATCGCCAGCTGCGGTCACGTGCCACTGCCGCCGTACATTACGCGCTCCGACACCGCGGCCGACGTCTCGCAATACCAAACCGTGTTTGCCAAGGCAGCCGGCAGTGTCGCGGCCCCCACCGCCGGACTGCACTTCACTCCCGCCCTGCTCAACCGCATTGCGCAACTCGGCGTGCACACCGCTGAAGTGGTGTTGCATGTTGGCGCGGGCACGTTCCGCCCAGTGCAGGACGACGATCCGGCGCGGCATGTGATGCACGAAGAATGGTGTGAGGTGTCACAAACGACGGCGCAACAGATTGCCGCAACCAAATCCCGCGGCGGTCGTGTGTGGGCGATTGGTACCACGGCCGTGCGTACGCTTGAGAGCGCGGCGAATGCCGACGGTGTTGTGCAAAGTGGCGCGCGCACCACAGATCTCTTTTTGCGCCCGCCACAAAAGTTGCGCGTAGTGGACCGTCTGCTCACCAACTTCCATCAGCCGCGCTCCACACTGCTCATGCTCGTGAGCGCGTTTGCCACCTACGAACTCACCATGCGCGCGTACGCCGACGCGGTGGGCGAGCAATACCGCTTTCTTTCGTACGGCGACGCGATGTGCATCCTGTGATGCAACATCCCGCACCACATCCCGCACCACCCGGGGATCCGTCGTGAGCACGCCTGCCGTCACACTGCCCGACGCCGGTTTTGAGTTTGAAGTCCAGGCCACCAGCGGCAATGCACGCGCCACGCGTTTTGGCACGCCGCACGGTGATGTGCTCACACCGCAGTTCATGCCGGTGGGTACGCTCGCGTCGGTCAAAGGGCTCGACCCCAACGACCTCGCCACGCTGGGCGCAACCATGGTACTCGCCAACGCGTATCACCTGCACTTGCGCCCCACCGATCAAACCGTGCGCACTCTGGGTGGGCTGCATCGTTTCATGCACTGGCCCGGCCCGATACTCACCGACTCCGGTGGCTTTCAGGTGTTTTCGCTTGAAGGCCTGCGCACCATCAACGAAGACGGGGTGGAGTTCAAAAGTCACATTGACGGGTCACCACGCCACTTCACCCCCGAAAGCGTGATGGGCATTGAACGCAATCTTGGCGCCGATGTGATCATGCAGTTTGATCATGTGGTACCGGGGCAAAGCAGTGAACCGCTGGCCCGCGAAGCCATGGAGCGCAGTGTGCGCTGGCTGCAGCGCTGTCGCGATGAGTTTGCGCGACTGCAAGTATCCGACCCGGACGTCCCGTCGCCGCAGCAGGCACTGTTCCCCATTGTGCAGGGCGGCATTCATGCGTCGCTGCGCCGGGAGTCGGTGCGCAGCATATGCGATGTCGGAGACTGGACCGGCTATGGCATTGGCGGCCTGTCGGTGGGCGAAGCCAAGCCCGATATGTACGCCATGCTCGACGCCACCAACGAGCTGCTACCCACCGACCGCCCGCGCTATCTCATGGGCGTGGGCTTTCCCGAGGACCTGGTGGAAGGCGTCGCCCGGGGTGTCGACATCTTTGACTGCGTGGCCCCCACCCGCATGGGTCGCACCGGCGCGTTCTTTACCGCCAGCGGGCGCCGCAATATCAAAAACGCACAGTTCCGGCTGGCGGATGTCCCACTCGACCCGGAATGCAGCTGCGAGTGCTGCACGCGCTTTTCCACCGCGTACGTGCGGCATCTGTTCGTGTGCGAGGAGATTCTGGGACTGCGCCTGATCAGCCTCCACAATGTACATTTCCTTGTTACTCTCATGCGGAACGCTCGCGAAGCGGTCCTCACGGGTTCGTTCGACGGCTGGAGCCGTGACTGGCTCGCCCGCTACCACTCAAAGGTTCACACACTATGACGTTTATTCCGGTTTCAGCGGCCTTCGCGGCCATCATGCAGATTGGCGGCGGTGGGTTGCCCGGCATGATTGTCATGTACGGCCTGATTTTCGCGATCTTCTATTTTCTGCTCATCCGCCCGCAGCAGCAGCAGCGCAAGAAGCTCGAAGCAGCCGTCAAAGCGCTCAGCAAAGGCGATGAAGTGGTCACCGCAGGCGGCGTGATTGGCGAAGTCGTGGCTATTCAGTCCGCCGACGCGCCGTCCATGGACGATCGCATCACGATCAAGTCTGGCGATTCACGTTTGATCATTGAGCGCGGGCGCATTGTGCGCATTGGGAACTCGTCGGCGGTCGCTGGCTGAGGCGCACGTGGCACTGCTCGACATTCACGTACTCGGCTCGCCCATCCTCCGTCAGGAAACACAACTCGTCACCGAGTTCACGCCTGAGTTGCGACGTCTGGCCGACAACATGTTTGATACCATGGACGCGGCCAAAGGCGTGGGACTGGCCGCGCCACAGGTAGGCCGGCTCGAACGGCTCACCGTCGTGGGCGTAGACGACCAACGCTTTGCCCTGGTAAATCCGGAAATCATCAGGCGCGAGGGCAAGATCCGATGGGAAGAGGGCTGTCTGTCCATTCCCGAGGTCTTCTCTGAGGTAGACCGTTCAGCCGACGTGACCGTGCGTGCGCAAAACCTCGATGGTCAGATTATTGAGGTGACGGGTACGGAGTTACTCGCGGTGTGCATGCAGCATGAAATCGATCATCTGTTTGGCAAGCTCTTTCTCGACCGACTCTCGATACTCAAGCGTCGCGCCGCCATGAAGGCGTGGGAAGAGGAAAAAGCCAAGTTTCCCACTATGCTGCGTGTGTTGCCTGTCGGAGACCTGCCACCCGAACGTGAGAGTGGCGCGAACACAGGTCACTGATCGCGTCCTTTTTCTTCGTTCCGGTTTGCTGGCATGCGCATTCTTTTCTGGGGTACTCCTGACTTCGCCGTTCCGCCGCTGTTGGCGCTGCTTGGCGAAGGTCACGACGTGGTTGGCGTGGTCACGCAGCCCGACCGGCCACGCGGCCGCTCACGCTCGCAGCTCGATCCGTCGCCCGTAAAACAGGCGGCGTTGCTGGAAGGCTTGCCGGTGCTGCAGCCCAACAAACCGCGCGGCAATGAGTTCATGGCAGAGATGGCGGCCCTTGAACCGGAGCTCAGCGTGGTGGTGGCGTACGGCCACATTCTGCCGCAGGTGGTCATTGATGCGCCACGCCTGGGTACGCTCAATATTCACGCCTCACTGCTGCCCAAGCTGCGCGGTGCGGCACCCATCCAGGCGGCCATTCTCGAAGGCCACGAGGAAACGGGCGTCACCATCATGCGCATGGTGCTGGCCCTCGACGCCGGCCCCATGCTGCACGTGGTGCGCACACCGCTCTCCGACGACCTCACCTACGGCGAGCTGCACGACCAGCTGTCCGAACTCGGTGCCCTGGGCATCGTCCAGGCGCTGGCGTTGCTCGAAGCTGGCGCGTCGCATGAAATCCCGCAGGACGACAGCGCCTCCACGTACGCCGCCAAGATCGATCGGGCGTCAGCGCAGCTGCACTTCACCTGGGACGCGGTGCACGTGTCGCGCGTGATCCGGGCCTTTGACCCGCGACCGGGTGCGCACACTCAGCTGGGTGGCACATCGGTGAAGTTGTTTGGCGTGAAGATTGTCGCCGCCACCGATGCCGACCTGCGCGACGACGCACTGGCTGCGAGCAAGCCCGGGACCGTTCGCACCATCGACGACGAGGGCATGGTGGTGCGCTGCGGCGACGGTGCGGTGCGCATCTCGCAGGTCCAGCCCGCGGGCCGAGGCCGCGTCGCTCCGGTGGACTGGATGCGCGGCCGCGGCGTGCAGATTGGCGACCGCTTCGACGATGCGGAGGGAACTGGCTATCTTTCCCAGCATGACGCCGCTGGAGGGAGCTGACGGGGACTTCGGTCCCGACATCAAGGTGCACGAGCCCGAGGCCAATGGCCCGGGCGCTGCGAAGCGTGCACACTATCGTGGACCGCGGAGAAAAACCGCG
>JBBSPO010000202.1:0-7103 GCA_038258695.1 Gemmatimonadales bacterium
CGATGGGCGATTGTCGGACAGAGGGAAATCCCGGTCCGGCCATACGCCGAGGCACCAGACGCAAACCGTTTCCAGATCGAGCCTTTCAAACAAAGAGACCGAAGTGAAGCGATTGCGAGTGACCGTAGCGCCGGAACGTACGCAATACCGTCCGGGCGACTCCGCGCGCGTAAGCGTGACGGTGCGAGATGCCAATGGACGTGGCCAACGCAGTGAAGTCACACTGTGGGCTGTAGACCAGGGTGTGTTGTCACTCACCGGCTTTACCACGCCCGACCCGATCGATTTGCTGTACGCCCCACGTGGACTCGGTCTGACTCTCGCCAGCACGCATGCCAACGTTGCACCACAGCTACCAGAAGGTGAAAAGGCCACTCGCGAACCGGGTGGCGGTGGTGGTGGCGCCGACGGCGATGTACTGCGCTCACGATTCCGGACCACCGCATTCTTCCTCGGCAGCGTGGTCACTGATGAAAGCGGCAATGCCACAGCTGTCGCTTCGCTGCCTGACAATCTGACAACGTTCCGCGTGATGGCCGTGGCACTCACCACCGGTGACCGCTACGGAAGCGGTGACACAACACTGCTCGTCACGCGGCCGCTGATCGCGCGTGCGTCGCTGCCACGATTTGTTCGCGTGGGTGATGTGGTCGATGCTGGCACCACAGTCAATCGCCGCGAAGGGGAGTCGGGCATGGTGCGCGTAAACGCCAGTGCCACCGGCGCCACGCTCTCCGGAAACGCGAGCCGGAACGTGCGAATAGATCTGGATCGTGGAGTCGATGTGCGATTCCCGTTCCGCGTACCAGCGGGCAACAGTGTGACCTTCCGCTTTGATGTATCGGGGGGGGGCGAGCGTGATGCAGTACAAACCAGTATTCCCATTCGGGCGGACGGGCGACCGGTGCAAGCCAGTGCGTCCACCATGATTGCGAGCGAGGGTACCATTACACTGCCGTGGCTCGACAACGCTGACGTTGAACGGTCGTCACTCTCGCTCTCACTCGGTGCTTCCCCGCTGGCGCTGGTGCGTGCCGCGGCCGAGAGAGCGCGGGTGTACGCGTGGGCGTGTACCGAACAGATTGCCAGTACTGCCCTTCCGCTCATTGCACTCATGGCCGCTGATCAGGCGCCTCCTAACGCTTTGTCGGATCTGGCGCGCGCCGTGCGCACCCTCGAGCAACGTCAGCGCAGCGATGGTGGTATTGGCTACTGGAGCAGTGGCGACTGGACAACACCGTGGCTTACCGCGCACGTCGCATTGGTGATGGTGGAGGCGCGCGACGTGGGCGTGCCGGTAGACTCGTCAACGCTGCAGCGATTGGCCGATTATTTGCGACAGGCTGTGGGTGAACCGGAAGCAGCCTACGCACCGTCGCGAGGGCTCACTCCGGTATCGCGACGCTTCGCCTCACCGCATGTGATTCTTGGAGAGTATGTCGCGGCTGCAGAGGCGCTTCGGGCACTCGGTCAGCCCAATGTACCGGTCGAGAATGATCTCGTGCGGCAGGCAGCGCGTCTGTCCATGGCCGATCGTGCGCGCCTCGCGCGCATTGTTGCACAACGCGCTGGGCCCGGCGACCTGGCAACGGCCCGTGTGCTGCTTGAGAGCTTGTGGGCACAAGTGCGCCCCGACGGACGGCGTGCACTGCTCACAGACACGCTCGACCGCAACGGTTTCTACTTTGCCAGTCCACTGCAGGTGAGCGGCGAACTGCTGCGCGCGACGCTGCTTGTTGATGGCAATCATCCGCTCATCGCCCCATTGGTTGAAACGGTTGTTGCGCAGGCTCGCGGAGGTAACGGCTGGTTTGGCGTGACCCCCGACATGGCCACCGCTGTTCGGGCGCTGCGCGTGATAGAGCAACGTCAACAACAGGCGACACAGCGTGGCGTGCGCGTATCGCTTGATGGACGCACCGTGTTATCCATTGCACCAGGCCAGGTTGCCGGTGATACCACTATTTCGCTGCGGCAACTGCTCAACGGGAATCGCGCACCGCGCGGTGATTCGGTATCACTCACCGTGACGCCAATCGGCGACGGACCGCCGCTGTTTGCGAGCGCTACCCTGACAACGGTTGCCAGCGCGCCGCCCACACGACCGCTCGATCGAGGCATCACCGTTGAGCGTTGGACGGAAGACGCAGAAAGTGGCGCCACGATTCTCAGCGCGCCTGCTGGTGCACTGGTCCGGGTACGCATTCGCATCACCGTGCCAGCTGAACGAATGTTTGTTGCGGTGGAAGACCCGCTGCCGGCGGGGCTTGAGCCGGTAGACTTGTCGCTGCGCACGTCAGTGCTGACGGCCAGTGCACCAAGCGCTGGCGACACACCGGTCGGCACACGCGGCGCATTCTTCTGGGGCGAGGAAGACGACCCCATGACATCGTGGAGCAGCGGACGATGGGATGCTGGTTTCTGGACGCCCTTTGAGCACCGTGAGCTGCGGGATGATCGTGTGGTCTGGTCGGCAACAACGCTGTTCCCGGGCCGCTTCTCGCTGTCGTATCTGGCGCGAGCCACCACACCCGGTCGGTTTATCCGACCGCCGGCGTTTGCTGAAGAGATGTACGACCCGTCGGTGTTTGGACGGACCGAGGGCGGTGTGTTCACCATCACTGCACCGCGACCATGAGACGCGTGATCGTGTGGAGTTCGGCGGTGGCGGCGTGCTTTGGCCTGGCGTTTGTGTGCTGGCTGCTTGTCCCTCCTGCCCAAGCACTGCTCTTACAACCGGTCAACCTCGCCGTCACCATCACCGACCGCGACGGCGTTGTGCTGCGTGATACGCGCGCGCCCGGCGGTGAACGCTGGCGATGGATGCGCATTCAGGATATCGATCCGGTGATAGCGGCTGCGTTCATTGCGGCTGAAGACCGACAGTTTGCCAGTCACGGCGGCATTGCGTGGCGCTCAGTGGCCCGTGCGGCGCGTGACAACCTTGCCGCGGGTCGCGTTGTGTCGGGCGCGAGCACCATTACCATGCAGACGGCCAGGCTGCTGAACGGACATGGACGGGGAGTGATTGGCAAGCTGCAGCAGATTGCCTGGGCCCTGAGACTCGAGCGCCACTTAAGCAAAGATCAGATTCTTGAGCAGTACCTGAACCGAGTCCCGCTTGGTCAGGGTACGGTTGGCATTGCGGCCGCATCGCGACTTTACTTTGCCGCGTCTGCGTCACAACTCGGGCCCGGACGAGCCGCCATACTCGCCGGCATTGCACGTGCACCCGCGCGTAACAATCCGATCTCCTCGCCAAAGCGCGCGGGCCAACGCCGCGATGTTGTGCTGCGCGCACTCGAAGCGCGCGGATATCTCACCGCTGCTGACCGGGAACGTGCGGAAGTCGAGCCAACACGTGTGCAAGCATCGTTGCAGCGTGCACTGTTTCACGCACCGCACTTTACAACTCGCGTGCTGGCCTGGCGCGACAGCATGGTGGAGGGTCACGCGTCGAGCGGTGTTGTCGGCGCCAAACCACCGGTCGGGAGCGGCCACAATGAGCCCAGCGAACTGCAGACCACGCTCAGCCTGGCACTGCAGCGCAATATCGAACAACACGTGCAGGACATCGTCAACTCGCTCACCGAGCAGCGAGTGCAGCACGGCGCCGCTGTCGTACTCGACAACGCATCGGGTGAGGTGCTGGCCTGGGTGGGTAGTCCGGATTTTTTTGCCGAGCGCGGTCAGGTGGACATGGTGATTTCACGGCGTCAGCCAGGGTCAGCCCTCAAAGCATTCTTGTATGCGCGCGCGTTTGAAGGTGCGTTTCACGCCTCCAGTATTCTGGACGACATTCCGCGCACGTGGATGACGTCCACCGGGCCCTATCGTCCACGTAACTACGATCGCCAGTTCCGCGGACCGGTTCGGGCGCGTGTGGCGCTGGCCAGCTCGCTCAATGTCCCGGCCGTGCAGCTCACCGACTCCGTCGGGGCTTCGGCCTTCCTTGAGGTGCTGCACAAGGCCGGCTTTGCATCGCTTACCCGCTCGGCTGACTACTACGGATTGGGTCTGTCTCTGGGCAATGGCGAAGTGACACTGCTCGAGCTGGCGAATGCCTATCGCATGCTCGCGAACGCAGGCCAGTTTACGCCGGTGTCATTGCTGCGTGGAGGCACAGCAGATGCAACACCTCGCGCAACACGCGCGATCGCCGCCGACGCCGCGGCGCTTACACTTGATATCCTTTCCGATCGTGATGCACGACTGGCCGGATTTGGTAATGCGAGCGTGTTTGATTTTCCGTTTCCTGTCGCGGTTAAAACCGGGACCAGTCGTCACTTCACCGACAATTGGGCAGTGGCCGTAACAGGCGGCTTTACCGTGGCCGTGTGGGTGGGAAACTTCAATGGCACCCCGATGGCCGCCGTGTCGGGTATCGCCGGTGCCGGTCCTCTGCTACGACGCGCGGTGCTGGCTACGGCCGCAATGCGCCCGCCGGGATACTTGCCTTCGCCCGCACAGTTTGGCGCCACACGCATACGAGTGTGTCGCGAATCGGGAATGCGCGCGCACAGTGGCTGCGACGCCGTCGACGAATGGCAACTGGCAGGTCACGCACCTGTGCCGCCAGACAACTGGCAGCGCGACGGCGCGACGGTGCTGCCGTCACGATTTGCCGCGTGGCAGTCGGCGCAAAATCAACGTGCACTAGCGCGTACGACCGCTACGCGCAGTACTGCAGCGGACGGGCCGCTGACGCTGGTGTCTCCCGGTCACGGTGATGTGTATGTGTTGCCGAAGGGGCCGGAACGTGATGTTGCGACCGTTGCTCTGCGCGCCGTCGGCGTCTACAGTGCGCACGTGTTGCAATGGACCGTTGACGACCTGCCTGTATCCTCTTCCCGCTGGCGACTTACCGCCGGTACACATGTTGTGCGCGCAACGGCGCCGTCGGGTGTGTCTGCCGAAGCCATCATTCACGTGTGCGAAACCGGAATGCAATAGTGGCTGAGCGCGTTGACACCTTCGCTACACGTTTCCCTGCCGCACCGTGGGTTGTCCCGTTTGCGGTGTTCATGCTGCTGCTGGTGCTCATGCCGGCGCTGCCAGTCGCGCAGCCGTGGGAGTCAGTGCTGCGCGTGGGTATCATCGCGGCCACACTCTGGCTGGCGTCACGCCACATTCTGGCGACGCTGCGCATAGAACATGCGCTGCAATCAATCGTACTGGGCATTGCGGTGTTTGTGCTCTGGATCGCGCCCGATGCGCTTATCTCAGGCTGGCGCGACCACTGGCTGTTTCAGAACAGCGTGACTGGCACCGTGAAAACCACCATTGCGCCTGAGGAGTTTGCCAATCCCCTGGTGGTGGTGCTGCGATTTGCTCGCGCGGCGCTGCTCGTACCCATTCTGGAGGAGCTGTCCTGGCGCGGCTGGCTGCCTCGCTGGATCGTGAACCCCAACTGGCAGTCGGTACAGCTGGGCACGTACAACATGCTGGCATTCGTGGGCACCGCCGTGTTGTTTGCCGCAGAACACGGTCCCTATTGGGAAGTTGGGCTGGTGAGTGGCGTGATATTCAACTGGTGGATGTGGCGCACCCGCTCACTGGGCGACCTGATACTTGTGCATGCTGTGACCAACGCCTGTTTAAGCGCGTATGTGCTGTCCAGCGGCCGATACGAGTACTGGATGTAGCAACTCGCTTCGGCCTCCTGTCTGCAACGTGTGTTCAGGGCCCGTATACCACCGGCGACGTTCCGGTTTTGATATCGCGTGCCCCGTTGGCCACACCCATCCCAACCGCCACGCCTACGGTGACGGCCGTGCCCAAACCCACAATAGGCAGCAACGCCATGACTGGCGCACTCACCAACAACGCGGCGCCGCCTGCAAGCCACGGCGCGATACCCTTTCGGACTGCATCCACATACCGCAGCCGATCCCGAACGAATCGGCGCGTTGCTCCATGTACAATGACCGCCAGAGCGAGTGCGATCGCGAGAGACAATAAAAATCCAATCATGACAACCTCCGTTTATATCAGCCTAACGGCGGGACCGGGCGCAGGTTTCACCAGGCTGGCCTCTGCCTTGCAATGGCTCGTTCAACCGGGTGGAGCGTGACCTGAACGGCCTCGTCGCTGCGGCCGCATAGCGCCGCCCGCGTCCCCGCGATATCGTGAGCCGTGTCCCTCTCCTGCCCAACTATGCCATCTGCATCATGTTTTCGCCTCCTCGCGTTGGTTGCCGGCTGTGCGGCCGCCAGCGCATGCCTGTATCAGCCGCCCCGCCTGGCGCCATCCGACGCGCCGCAGGTGCTGGCTAATCGCACTATCACCGCACCGCACCCGGGCGAACCGGGTTCGTTTGCCGTCCGCACGCTCTACTACGGCAGCGGGACCGATAAACAGCGCGCCGAGTATCGCGATTCGGTGACGTACAAGACGATGCCGGTTGATGCGTCGGCGTTTGTTTCGTTCAGCGGAAGCCTGGCCAAAAGCCGCGAGAAATACTGGGGCTTTGGCACCAAGAAGTTTCCTCGCAATGCGCGTGTCTGGTACCCCGAAGGCGCGGGGCCGTTTCCGCTGGTGCTCATTGTGCACGGCAACCATGACATGAAGGACTTCAGCGATCCGGGTTACGCCTGGCTGGGCGAGCTGTTGGCGTCGCGCGGCTACATACTCGCGTCCATTGATGAAAACTTTCTCAATGGGGCCGCACGCGCCGAAAACGACGCGCGTGGCTGGATGCTGCTCAAGCATCTGGAGGTCTTTCGTGCACTGAACGATTCGGCGGGCAAACCACTGGCCGGCAAAGTGGACATGTCGCGCATTGCGCTCATGGGCCATTCGCGTGGCGGTGAAGCGGTTGCCGTGGCCGGTGCGTTCAACTCGCTCGCGCATTACCCCGACGACGCCACGCAACGCTTTGATTTCAACTTCGGCATTCAATCGCTGGTTGCCATCGCGCCGGTTGACGGGCAGTACAAACCATCTGACAAGGGCACACCCGTACATGATGTGAACTACCTCGTGATTCACGGAACGCACGACGGCGACGTCAGCACATTCAATGGCTTGTCGCAGTACAACCGCGTGTCGTTCACGCCGGGCACGGACTATTTCAAGAGTGCCATGCTCATGTACCGCGCCAA
>JBBSPO010000203.1:0-7076 GCA_038258695.1 Gemmatimonadales bacterium
CCTGCATGGCGTGCGTGGTGGCAATGCGCACTTCCAGTGCACTCTGCAACTGTGCAACACGCTCAAGCACCATGCGCTCGCGGTCACCCAGAATCGTATCGCCACTGGCGGCGCGCAGCGTTCGGTCGGCCTCTCCGGAGAGCGCCAGAAACCGCTCGCCGTCTTCGGGCGTGCGCACCTGCAGGTAGCGCAAACCGCCCACCACTTCGCGCAGGATTCCGGTAATCACACGTTCCGCAAGTTCGGTCTTGGCCGACAGCGCCGCGACCGTGTGCTCGGACTGCATGTTGGTGCGTTGCAATCCCACCCAGGCCAGGATGCCGGCCACGAGCAGCAGTCCAATAGATGCGCCAAAGCCGGCCGCCAGTCGGGAGCGAATCGTTGACAGTCGAAACAGTGCACGGTTGGCCATGGCTACTGACCGACCGTCGTCACAACAACACTGCGTCCAATCACATCCTGGGTTTTGGCGTCAAATGCGATGCGTCCGGCCACACCTTCAATGCTCAACGTCTTCATTGCATCGCGTACACCGGCGCGGGTACGCGTTGAGGCTGTCCGCACCGCCGCGCCGATGGCGAGTGCGGCGTCATACGAAAGCGCGCCGAACATGTCCGGTGGCTGTTGGTAGGCTTGCTCCCAGGCGGAGAGGAAATCACGGGCCGTCTCGCCTGAGGCTGTTTCGGCGCGAAAGAAGGTGACGTAGCGTGCACCGCGGAATTCGGCCTCCTGCGAAATGGCCTCTGTTCCGTCGCCGCCAATGAACTGGGCCCGGGCGCCAGCCTTCCGCAACGCGCGCAGGAACAGCGCCGCATCGCCGGCATCGCCGGGAAAGAGCACCACGTCCGGGTTACGACCGGCAATATGTGTAGCGTAGACGTCCCAGTCGGTCTGGCCGGTGAGATACGGATCGCGGATGAGCAACCAGCCGCCGAGCGAGCGCCACGTGTTGGCGAAGGAGGACGCCCAGTCGCGCCCGTACGAATCGTTGCGATAAATGATGGCTGCTGTTTGCAACCCCAGCGAGTCCCGGGCAAATCGCGCCACATCGCTGGCACCGGCCTCATCGCTCGGGGCCACGCGAAAAAACCATTCACTGATCCCGGAGAGCGCAGGGCTGGATGCGGTGGGGGAAATCACCAGCACGGCGTCACGTCCCGCATTGCCGATGTCGGCGTACACCGGGATCGCGAGCTGTGTGTTGCCGCTTTCGGGATGACCAACCACCGCTACGACCGACGGGTCTTCGCGATGCGCGGCGGCGACGGCCACAGCGCTGGAGGCTGAATCAGCGGGCAGCGCCACACGAAAGCGAATCTGTGAACCCGTCGCGCCCCGATTGAGCGTCGCAACGGCCAGTTCGACGCCGCGCACGACGTTTTGGTAGCCGGGATTTCCCGGCAGCGCTCCAACGCCAATGGCGACTTCGTCACCAAATGACGCAGTAGAACTACACGCAGTACTGAGGCATATCAGCGCGGCAAGAGGCCACTGTGGCGACGGTGACGGCAATCTCATGATAAAGGGCGTGCAAACACGTGCAAAAGTGCCGCTTGAAATCGGAATGCTCGGTCCGAACCAGAGCGGTGCTGGAAGTGCCAGAATCCACTCCCCGGGAGACGATTCAGCGACGCAGAGGCAAACAACAGCCGTCTTGCTTGCCACGAGCTGAAACGGCGGTTTAGCTTCGAAAGACTGCATTCAACGCGTTATTCACAGAAACGTCTCACTTACTCTCGGAACTGGCATGAATTTCATGTTCCGTCATCGGCGGTTGTTCACCGTCGCTCTGCTCGCTGCGATGGCTGTTTCGGCCAGCGCCTGCGGTGCGTATCCCAACTCCACCTTCAATCACACCACCGACTTCAACACGTCCATTGATGGTTTGTGGGACAAGTTGCTGTTCTGGGGCACGATTGTATTCATTGGCGTAGAAGCGGCGCTGATCTACGTCATCATCAAGTTCAAACGGCGCCCTGGCGGCGCTGATCCCAAGCCGGTGCACGGCAACACGATGCTGGAAATCCTGTGGACGGGAATTCCAGCGGTTATCCTGATCGTGATCGCCATTCCCACCGTTCGCACGATTTTCGCGACGCAGGCCAAGGCCGCGCCCGATGCGCTGCAGGTGGAGGTGATCGGTCATCAGTGGTGGTGGGAGTTCCGCTATCCCGAATACGGCATCACCACAGCCAACGAGCTGTATCTGCCCAAGGGTCGTACGGTCAACTTTGCGCTCACCACCGTTGACGTGCTGCACTCGTTCTGGATCCCACAGTTGGGCGGCAAGCGCGATCTGATCACCAATCGCACCAACTATCTGTGGTTCACGCCCAACGATGATCTGGAAACGTTGGCGCTGAACGGGTTCTGCGCCGAGTACTGTGGCTCATCGCACGCGAACATGAAGTTCCGCGCGTACACGGTTGAGCCTGAAGAGTTTGAACGCTGGGCGCAGCACCAGGCGGGTCCGGCGGTCTTTCCGGCGGTGGCGTCCGTGGGTTCTGCTGTCGGCGCTTCGGCAGGTGCAACGGTGGCAGCGGGAGGTGCGATTTCGTCAGCGCCTGCCGGCGCCACGCAAATCGCCATGGAAGGTGGCGATGCGCAGGATTCGCTCAACGTGGCCGCCGCTGCAGTCGCACCGGCGCAACCAGCGCTCGAACCGTACGAGTTTCCGCGCGAGCAGTTGCCGGCGCACGTGATTCCGACCACGCGCTTGCCAAAGAACATTTCCTTCGACGAGTCGTTGCTGGCACAGGGTGACGCCGAACGGGGACGCGAGATCTATTCGCGCTCGAGCTGCATTGGTTGTCACGCAGTCAAGGGCAATCCCATGTCCATGGGCGTGCTCGGTCCCAACCTGACACACGTGGCCTCTCGGCACACGATCGCGTCAGGGTATTTCATCAACGACGCCAAGCATCTGGCGCTGTGGATCAAGAACGCAACCAAGATGAAGCCGGGCAGCCTCATGCCAGCCATTGGTATTGGTGAACGCGACCTTGTGCTCAAGACAGAAGTGACGGCCGCGCGTGGCGGTCTGACTGATCCACAGATCGCCGACATCGTGGCGTATCTGCAGGCGCTCAAGTAAGAAACCCCAGACACCCCTAGCGATGGCCACTATTGCCGCCGCCCCACCGTATACGCAAACCGTGGTCGAGTCCTCCAACACCGGACTCTGGAGTTGGCTCACCACGGTCGATCACAAGCGTATCGGGGCACTGTATCTCGTCACTTCATTGATCTTCTTCGTGATCGGTGGACTGGAAGCGTTCCTTATTCGCGCGCAGCTCGCGGTGCCGAATGGACAGATCCTGTCTGCTGACATGTACAATCAGCTGTTCACCATGCACGGCACCACGATGGTGTTTCTCGCCATCATGCCGTTGTCGGCGGCGTTTTTCAACTTTCTGATCCCGCTGCAGATTGGCGCACGTGACGTCGCGTTTCCGCGACTGAATGCCTTCAGCTACTGGGTGTATCTGCTGGGCGGCATTTTTATCACGGTGCCCATTTTCTTTGCCGTCGCACCGGACGGCGGCTGGTTTGGTTACGCACCGCTGAGCACCAAGCAGTACTCGCCGCAAATCAACATGGATTTCTGGGTGCTGGGTCTCCAGATCCTGGGTATCTCATCGCTCGCGGCCGCTTTCAACTTCATTACCACGATCATCAACATGCGTGCGCCCGGTATGCACCTCATGCGCATGCCGATTTTCACGTGGATGTCGTTCGTGGTGCAGTTCCTGGTCGCACTGGCGTTTCCGGTCATCACCGTGGCGCTGGTCTTCCTGCAGTTTGACCGGTTCTTTGGCACCAACTTCTACGCCATCGGTGCCGGTGCTGACCCACTGTTGTGGCAGCATCTGTTCTGGGTGTTCGGTCACCCGGAAGTCTACATTCTGATTTTGCCGGCCTTCGGTCTTGTGTCTGAAGTACTGCCCACGTTCTCGCGTAAGCCGTTGTTCGGTTACCCGGTCATGGTGTACTCGGGTATCCTCATTGGCTTTCTGGGCTTTGGCGTGTGGGCTCACCACATGTTCTCCGTGGGCATGGGTCCGATTGCTGACGCGGTGTTTTCACTCACCACCATGCTCATTGCGATTCCCACGGGCGTGAAGATTTTCAACTGGCTGGCCACCATGTGGGACGGTCAGCTGCGCTTCACAGTGGCCATGAAGTTTGGCATTGCACTGGTTGGCATGTTCACGATCGGCGGCATCTCGGGCGTCATGCACTCTTCGCCGCCCGCCGACCTGCAGCAGACCGACACGTACTTCATTGTCGCACACTTTCACTACGTGCTTTTTGGTGGATCGATGTTCGGTTTGTTTGCCGGACTCTACTACTACTTCCCGAAGATGTCGGGCCGTTTCATGAGCGAGAAGCTCGGTAACTGGCACTTCTGGCTGTCGCTCATTGGCATGAACCTCACGTTCTTTCCCATGCACTTCAGCGGTTTGCTCGGCATGCCGCGCCGCACGTATCAGTACGACGCAGGGCAGGGGCTTGATCTGTTCAACATGCTCTCCACCATTGGAACACTCGTGCTCATGTTGGGCACGTTGTTTGGACTCATCAACTTGTGGAAGTCGTGGAAGTCGGGTGAGCGTGCGTCAAGCAATCCGTGGGGCGCGCCAACGATCGAGTGGGCGATTCCGTCGCCACCGCCCGAGCACAACTTTGACGAGCTGCCCAAGATCACGTCCCGCTACCCGTTGTGGGATCTCAAGGGCACCGTGATTGCAAAGGAAACCACGGTTGAAGAGGAAGCGGGCTTTGTGCAGCGTACCGCCAAGCAGCTGCACATTACAATGCCGAATCCGTCCATCATGCCGCTCATTACCGCCGCGGGTGTGATCTTCATGTTCAGCGGCATGCTCTTTACCGATACAAATATGGTGCTGGCCGTTGGCATCATGATTACCGGCGCGCTGTGGTGGATTGGTGCGCTGTACAACTGGCTGATGACGCCGCTCGAGGACGCTCACTAGTATGACTGCGACGACACTCCCCGCCGCAGACCATGCGGCTGACGGCCACGGTGGCGGCCACTACACCACCCTTGGACTCGACAACCGCAAGGTAGCAATCTGGACCTTTATTGGTTCAGAGTGCATGCTGTTTGCCTCGCTCATCTCCACGTATCTCATCTACAAGGGACGCTCCATCAAAGGGCCGTTCCCGCACGAGACGTGGACGGAGCCGTCAACCGGTAAAGTGTTTCCGGCCATTCTCGATATTCCGGTCACGTCGGCGTCAACATTTGTACTGCTGATGTCATCGTTTGCGATGGTGCTGGCGCTGGCCGCAGTACAGAACAAGCATTTGCCCAAGCACACGCTCGGCGACCGCATTCTGGGCTCAAGCAAGTTGTGGCTGTGGGTCACGTGCCTCATGGGCACGATGTTCCTGGGCTTCCAGGCGTTTGAGTTCACGGCCTTTATTCGTGAAGGGCTCACGATCCGCACCAACCTGTTCGGATCGAGCTTCTTTACGCTCACCGGATTTCACGGTGCGCACGTGGCGGTTGGTGTGTGCTGGTTGTTCTCGCTGCTGGCCATTGATTACAAGCGTGGATTGCAGCCGAGCGATGCGACGAACGTGGATATCGCGGCGCTGTACTGGCACTTTGTTGACGTGATCTGGATTGTGATTTTCACGCTCGTGTATCTCATCAAGTAAGGGGCGCTCATGGCCATGGAAACTGCACAGGGCGCGCCAGCAGTGGCAGCGGCGCACGATGACGGACACGAGCATCCAGGTTGGTCGGTCTATTGGAAGATCGCGGTGATCCTGTTTGTGCTCACCGGCGTTGAAGTGTCGGCGTTCTACATTCCGGCGTGGGAAACGTCGTGGGTGTACGTGCCGAGCATGTTGTTCCTGTCCACGATCAAGTTCTTTCTGGTGGTCAAGTACTACATGCATCTCGGCTACGACCACAAGCTGTTCCGGTCGCTCTTTGTCGGGCCGCTGATTGTGGCGGCGCTGACGCTGGTGGGGTTGATGTTCCTGTTCAGCAAGCTGTCCGTGAAACTCGGACTCTTGAGCTGACGCGGGACGAGGTACCGGCATGTTTCTGCTGCACCCTGCGGTCAACCTTGGTGAGAGCTTCACGCTCCACTTGAGCACGGTGCTGGGCATCGGGGCTCTGGGCGCGCTGTATCTCTGGAGAGCGCGCCAAGGGCCATCGCCGGCTGATCTCACGCCGGCGATTCCATTGCCGCCCACCGCGCACGGCGATTCCCTGACCGGAACGCCAGCGCCCGATGCCGATGCGGACGGACCAAGCATCGTGCAGCGCGCCGCATTTTTTCATGCGCTGGCACTCATTTTTTTCACGCTGAATGGTCCGCTGCATGACTTGAGCGACTACTACCTGTTCAGCGGACACATGGTGCAGCATCTCATCCTCACGCTCATCGTGCCGCCGTTGATGTTGTTTGGCGTGCCGGGCTGGATGTACCGTCCGCTGCTGCGCACACCGTTTATCGCGCGTATTGCGAGATCACTTACCAGTACGGCGAGCTGCTTTTTGTGGTTTAATGTCGTGCTGGCCGTGTGGCATTTACCACCGATGTACAACGCGGCGTTGGAGTTTCACAGCGTGCACATTGTGCAGCATCTGATGTTCATTTCTACGGCCACGCTCATGTGGTGGCCGCTGACAAGTCGCGTGTCCGAACTGCCGCGACTGGCGTTTCCGGGGCAGATGCTGTTCTGCTTTTTGATGGTGATCCCGATGTCGGTGGTATCGATTTACATCGTGATGGCGGACGTGCTGCTATATCCGGCCTATGCGGTAGCGCCACGGATGTGGGGGATTTCTCCAATGGAGGATCAGCAGTACGGCGGGCTGATCATGTGGATTCCGGGCGGGGTGTTCTTTTATGCGGTGATGACGGTGGTGTTTTTTCGCTGGGTGGATCGGGATGAGGAGGATTCGGGGGACGGGGCGATGGTGCGGGGGAGGGAAGTGCGGGTGTGAAGGGGTTCAACGGCGCGTTGGACGGCGTTCACGGTTGGGGTGGACGGTTGACGGTTGGGGTTCAACGGCGCGTTTGACGGCGTTC
>JBBSPO010000204.1:0-7055 GCA_038258695.1 Gemmatimonadales bacterium
CGCACCGAAAAGCCACGGTGCCTTGTGAACCAGTCCCGCGAACAGCAGCACGAGTGGCGTTACCCAGTGCATGGCGTAGAGAAACATTTCAGTGCCAAAGATGGCGTGCAATCCGATGTTGCAAAACAGTACTCCAACGCCAGCTAATGCCAACAAACGCGTGTCCCGCCGCTGCGATGCATTCCACACAACGGTCCCCAGTAATGCAAATACCGCTATCGCACCCACGACACGCATTACGGTTGCCGAGACAGTGGAAAAATACATGGACCGGCACTGCGGGAGGTCGCCACAGTACGTGAGCTCGCCCACCATCTGCCCAAAGCTGGCAAAAGTCTGTGCAAAGGCCACGCCCATGTTGCTCACATTGCGTGCAATATCAGCAGGCGCCATCGAGACAAAGTTCTGTACGTAAGTGTTCACACCTTCCTGCGTGGCCTGCTCACCGTAGTCGAGCAGCATGATTACGATCTGAGCCGACCCGAGTGATAGTGCGGCCACTATGGCGCTGAGGGTGCTTGCGCGCACAAAACTCTGTTTCAGGGTCATTGAGCGCGACACATGGGCATGCACGGCCAGCACGACAAAAAACGCTGCGAGATTCGTGACGGTGAGCGATGTAATCAAAAACCCTATTGTTACCCAAGCCCATGCTTTGCCTGCCGATCCCGCTTTGGCCGTTTCTACAGCGTACCAGAACAGCAGCGCGATCATTCCGTTGCTGATAGCAAATGACTCAGGCATGGCTCCAAAGATCAATACTGCAAACGACGTGGCATACAGCAACGCCAGCACCGCCGCCGAGCGCACGCTATTGGTAGTCAGCAGACCAATACGAAACACGGATAGCGAAGCAACCAGCGTGGCGAGCGGCGCTATCAGGAGCGCGACGCTTTCGCGAAACGATTGGCCTGAAGCACCCTCTGCTAATCGACTGGCGACCTCGTCCAGCACCCGGATGGGAATGGAGAAAAAATTCCCGAGATGCGGATGCACGAACGATCGGCGCCCCCAGCCATTGGCCAGTGACGAGCGTACGCTCCATGGATCGGCGTCAAAGAGTGCGTCGTCAATGCTGAACAAGCCAACGGACTGCCAATGAAAGGCCAGCCAGATCTGATATCCGAATACGGCCAGTAGCAATGCAACGGGCAGAGCAACTGCGAGACGCCGCTGTGTTAGATGTTCTGTAGTGCTCAAGCGATACTCAGGCGAACTGTGGCGGCGGTGGCCAGGACCGCCGCACCGATTAATCCCACCAAATGAGTGATGCGGTCGCGCGACGCGAACACTACCGGATCATCGTGCATGCGGCCCCGCTCAGTGTGTAGCCATAGGCGGCCCAACCAGTAAAGCATCAGCGGGCAGAGCAACCATAGGGCCTGCGGTGTCTTGTACTGTACCAGCACTTCGGGGCTGTTGATGTAGAGCGCCAACACCAATACCGCGCAGAATCCGGCAGAAGAACCGAGGCTGCCGAGCAGCCGCAGGTCGCTTCCTACATAGCCGCGTCCAGCCAGGCGATCACCGTCTTTCTGGGCCAGATCATAGACCTCGGTAAAGCGCTTCATGAGCGCCAGGCTCAGGAACAGGAACATGGAGAATGCAAGCAACCAGAAGCTTGGTACCACCCCGATGGCAAATGCGCCAGCAATAATGCGAACAGTGTACAGCGCGGCCAGCATGATCACATCGGCAATGACCACTCGCTTTAGATGAAACGAGTACCACGTCGTCATGACCAGGTAGAGCACCAGCGTGAGCGAGAAACGCATGGGCAACGTTGCAAACGATGTCGCAAGCGCGCCGGCCGCGAGCAGCGGAGCGAGCATCACGCCCGTGAGGATCGGGATGTCGCCTGCCGCAAACGGGCGCAGCTTCTTGCGGGGATGGCGCCGGTCTGACGGCAAATCGACCAGGTCGTTCACAATGTAGATGGACGACGCGCAAAGCCCGAACAGAAAAAAGGCGACAGTCGATTGGCCGACGCGCGACAGATCAAACACCGACAGCGATGCAACGAGCGGCGCAAAAACCAGCAGATTTTTGAGCCACTGGTGAAGCCGAAGCATTCTGGCAAACAGGCGGAACCGCGAAGGGCGAGTAGCCCCCCATGACTCCGTCACATGCAACCCGAGTTGCTGCACACGCTGCTCAAGGGCGGCGTTGTGTTCCGCGAAGTGTACCTCGCGGGCTTTCTGCCAAACGGGGATATCAGCGACGGCGTCACCGACGTAGTCAAACTGTCCGGCACCGAACTCTTCCTCAAGCCGTTGCGCCTTGTTCGCGCCTTTGAGGTTGAGCGTTTGCGTGGTCGCGAGCACCGATGTGAAGCATTGCAGGTGATCAGCCACAGAGCGCGCAATTTTCTCGTGCGCTGCCGTAGCCAACACGACCGTTCGGCCAGCAGCGTGTGATTCACGAAGCATAGCGACCAGCGGCTCATTGTACGGAAGCACTTTGCTGTCCGGAACAACGCGGCTGGCGAGCTCATGCTTGAGCACAGATTTGCCCCGGGCCAGCCAGAGCGGAATACGAAGCGCGAGCAATGGCGACTTCACGATCGCGAGCACCACGGACTCCACCAGCGTATCCGTTCTCACCAGCGTGCCATCAAGATCCACGCACAGCGGGACGCTCATGTCTGTTGACGGGGTGGTTTCCGGATTGTGGGTCTGTATGCCCATGCAGCTCTTGATTGACCGTGGATGGCTCGGCAGGCGCCGGAAGCCTTGCTGCCAATTCTCACGATTCAGACGG
The DNA here is from genome assembly GCA_038258695.1 of Gemmatimonadales bacterium. Taxonomy (GTDB): domain Bacteria; phylum Gemmatimonadota; class Gemmatimonadetes; order Gemmatimonadales; family Gemmatimonadaceae; genus JAABRT01. The sequence goes on from JBBSPO010000204.1 coordinate 2,761, forward strand.
CGTCTGGCAACTACCAGGTTACCTGCTCATACAAACGCGAGGCAAGCTGCCAGCCAATCCGTGACCGCAAAACGCATCTTGTGAAGTCGTTCAGGAAGGGAGCGGCCACGACTTAGCCAAGATCTCCACAATGCGTTCCGCCGCCTTGCCATCCCACAGCGCAGGCCGCCGCGCCGACGTTGCGCCGTTGGACAGAGCGGCCAGCGCATGCGCGATAATGCGCTCCGGATCGCAGCCGGCCAACACGTTCGTTCCCTCATCGACCGTAATCGGACGTTCTGTATTCTCGCGCAGCGTCACGCAGGGCACGCCAATGGCCGTGGTCTCTTCCTGCAGTCCGCCTGAATCTGTCAGCACAACCGCGGCATCCTTCCAGAGGTGAAGGAACGCCATGTAGGCCTGCGGCTCAATCAACTCGATGCGGTCACCGATATCCAACGCCAGCTGTGTCAGCATTTTGCGCGTTCGCGGGTGCACTGCGAACACCAGTGGCAGTTCCTGACTTATGGTACGCAGAGCACCGACAATCGCCGTCAGTGAGTCAGGGTCATCCACGTTGCTGGGTCGGTGCAGCGTGACCACGCCGTATCGTCGTAGCTTTTTCTTAAGCGGCTCGGTCGAAAGCGAGTCGGTGCGCATGCCAGCGAGCTGCTTTAACTGGAACAACAGATTGTCTACCATCACATGTCCAACATGATGGATTCGCGATTCCGGATGGCCTTCGCGCAAAAGATTTTTGACGCCGCTTGGTTCAGTGACAAAGAACCAGTCGCTGATCGAGTCAGTCACCATGCGATTGATTTCTTCAGGCATTCTCATATCGCCGCTTCGAAGCCCCGCTTCAACATGGACAACGGGGATGTTTTCCTTTTTCGCGACGATTGAACAAGCGAGTGTTGAGTTCACATCACCAACCACCAGCACCATATCCGGCCGTTCCTTGAGGCAATGCTGCTCGAACGCCTCCATGATGCGCGCCGTCTGCACGGCATGCGATCCTCCTCCACAATGGAGATGCTGATCTGGCTCGGGTATCCCCAACTCCTCGAAAAACACTCCGCTCATGTTGTTGTCGTAGTGCTGTCCCGTGTGCACCAGCTGCCACTCAAATCCTCCATGCGCTCTGAGTGCGCGGATGATCGGCGCAATCTTCATGAAGTTGGGGCGGGCGCCGGCGACGAGATGTATTGTTGGCATAATTTGCAATTCGAGTGCGGGATACGTTTCGGGTACTGCTAGCTGCGGCTGGTGAGGCGTCGCACAAGATCAAGGAATCGCTGAGCCGCCGCCTCACGGGTGTGCTGTGCCAGCCACGACGACGATGCATCGCTTGACTCGCCGGTACGTTGGGATAGTTCATCAACTGCCCGATCCAGCTCCAGCGGTTCTTTTTCGCTAATGACCACCCCGGCACCGGTGACGCCGAGGATTCGCTCAATTTCGCCGCCCTTGCCGAAACTCAGAATCGGCGTTCCACTGGCCAGATAATCGTACAACTTGCCGGGGATATATCGGGCCAGGTTTTCTGTGTTAATGATGAGCAGCATGTCCGACGCGCGCATTGCGGCCACCGCTTCCTGCTGCGATATGTGGCCGTGCAACACTATGCTGGCCTGCTCACCAAACTGCGTGAGTGCCTTTTCTGCTCGCGCATCACGCCGTCCTATGAACTGCAGCTTGAGCTCCGGGAGCCCACGCGCACGTCTCCGCGAAATCAGTCGTCCGAAAGAATCCAGAAAACCATCTATCGGTGTGTGGCTGCCCACCGATCCCGCAAACGTAATCGTGAGTGCAGCTGAGCTCTCGCGCGAAGTTTTCTGTGAAGGTGGCGAACCAACTGCTGCGGGATCCCATCCGTTGGGAATAACCACTGATTTGCTCGCGAGCTCCGAACCAAACACGCTCAGATGGTGAGCCATCTGGGGATTGGACACCAAAACAATTGCCGCAGCCGCAGCGTTCACGCGTCGCTCCCAGCGCAAGTCCGCGTTACCGAGCTGCACAAAACCAAACGGACACTGCGTCCACTCATCGCGATAGTCAATCACCAGCGGAACGTCCCAAGCTCGCGCCAGCCAATACCCAGCCAGGAAGCTATGAAACGGTGGACCCGTGGCGATCACCAACGATGGCCGCTTGCTACCGTACAGCCGCATTGCTTCGCGGGCGAGTTGCATCGCTCCGGGCATGCTCCAGTCAATTCGCGGAAACGCACGATGGCTTGGCCGTAGCTCCCTTTCATTGGGCAGGCGATGAACCCTGACCCCAGGGTGCAGTCGATTCAACAGTGCACGACCAGCCGATGTCGGCTGGTCGTGCATTGTGCGCGCCATCACTGTAATGGGCTGTGATGAACGCGCGAAATGACTGGCGATTGAGAGCGGACGGTATGTGCCCCCGGTGGTATCCGGAGGAAACTGCCAGGCAATCATCAGTACATCATCAGCAAGCTCCAGATGCTTCGCTGACTGCTGCTTGGCACGAAGCTGGAGCATTGCATACTGCAGCCAGGATTTTATTGTGTCAGCAGCGATACGTGAATGCGAGTCTGACATGAGCGGGACTTGGGATAAATCTGGTTTGAACGCAATAACGAAAACAAACTTTCACTTTAGACGCGCACGAACGAACCTCACATCAGATCACTCGGGCCAACGTCAAACTCTTTGCACAGTTTATCCCACGCCGCATCATTATGTCCGCGGACATTGTGAGCCCACAACGAAATGCTTTGGGAGCTCTCGGCAACAACGGCTCCGAATCCATGTGGAACGTTCGCCTGCACGACCCCCACAGCGTTGCGAAGAGCCATCATCTTGAACCAAAGATCGTCCTGCTTGGGTGCTAACTGCAGCGCGAGATCCTCATTGAGCACGTCGGGGTGCAGCGAATCGGGCGGATACAGAACTCCGCCCACGCCGAGTGGTAGCAGGTCGAAGCCGCGGGCGTCCGTCGACGGCACGTTCTGAAGCCACTGCGCATACGGTGAAAAGCAATCCGGCGATGTTGCCAGAACACGGCGGGTCAGACTTGCTGCAACGCAGGGGCCCTTCGCTCCTTCATGTGCGTCCAGCAATGCGCGGATCAGCTCCCGGCTGTAAATCACGTCGTCATCAATTGTGAGGATGAGCGAGGATGGGAATGCCTTGAGCGAAGGAATCAGCTTCTTGTGAGGCCACTCCCGTTCGTCGTACATGATGGTCAATCCCCGAGTCAGTTGCTTGCGGAGGGGAGGCGTGAGCCACGAGTCGTCGGGGAAGTACCCGCGCCCGATCCATAGCACCACGCGGTGCGGCCGGACGCTTTGCCGAAAGATCGACTCTACCACCATGTGTAGCGTACCGACTCGATGCGGAATCGTTGTCAGCGACACCACAAGATCGGGTTGCCCCATGCTCTGAGTTGACAGAGCTGGCGCTCTGGAGTGGCGCGCAAGCCAATCGAGCACTCGCCGCTTCGCCCGGAGGCGGAGCTTTGCGATCCTGGCTCTCATGCCCACTCCAACGACGAATCGGCCAACTGTTCTGTCTCGCTTTGAGTATGTGGTTGATGGCGGAGCATTTCCTAGCAGTACACGCACGTCTTGCGGCAGATCCGACGCTCTGGATTCTGACATTGGCGCTTGATCTATCGCTTTACCGGCGGCGCTAGCTGCCCAAGCCTTTCACACAGACGACGCTGTCAGCGAGGAGCAACGGGCACGCTTCGCGCCACAACCCCAATGCGGCTAATCCAGCTGTGCAATACGCTTTTCAACTGCGACTCACTGTCCCTGCAAGAATCTTGACTTGATGGAGTTGAACATGGCGTGGATCCCTATCTTGCGCTCTTCTACTCGCGCAGGGGGTAGAGCTAGTTGCCCGACCGGTGAGTGTCAAGATAGTTGTCGTATGAAGTTCTATCCGGTTACCACGTCCGCGGTCGCGGACCGTGCGTCATTCAAATACACGGTCGTCGTGCGCGACCAGTTGCGGGTGGTACCGCGCCAGCGTTCCGGGCGGTGTGCACGCGCTGCCTGATACACGGCGGCGCGCTGCTGCAGGATCGCCATGTCACGGCCCGTGTGCCGATCATCTGGTGTGACGAACTGAATCGCACTGTGCTGATGGTGATGGTTATACCACGTGACGAAGGCCGTCACCCACGCGCGTGCCGCGTCGAGATCGACAAACGGCTGCGTCGGAAAAGCGGGGCAGTACTTGAGCGTGCGAAACAGCGCTTCGGAGTACGGATTGTCATCGCTCACGCGTGGCCGACTGAAGGACGGAATCACCCCGAGTCGTTCCAAGGTGGCG
>JBBSPO010000205.1:0-7003 GCA_038258695.1 Gemmatimonadales bacterium
ACGACCGCGCATCGTGGGTGCAGCTCACCGATGTGAATCCGCAACTTCGGCATATTGCCCTGGGCGAGGAGCGTGAAATCACGTGGACCAGTACCGATGGCAAGCAGGTGGGCGGTGTGTTGCAGCTGCCGGTGGGCTATCAGAGCGGCCAGCGCTATCCACTGGTCGTGGCCATTCACGGCGGCCCCGCGTCAGCCGATGTACTCGGCTTTAACGGTGGCTACGGCTCGCAGGTGTACGCCGGTGCCGGCTACGCAGTGCTCAAGCCCAACTACCGTGGCTCCACCAACTACGGCGAAGCGCACAAAACAGCCATTGTGGGCAACTACTTCGCCCAGGGCTACGACGACATCATCACCGGTGTCGATCAGCTGATCAGCGAAGGCATTGTTGACTCCACGCGTATGGGCATGCTCGGATGGAGTGCCGGTGGACACTGGTCCAACTGGACGCTGGTGAACACCGATCGCTTCAAGGCCATCAGCTCGGGAGCTGGTACATCCAACTGGATTTCCATGTACGCGCAAAGCGATGTGCAGCGCAATCGTCAGTTCTACCTTGGCGATGATCTGCCCTACAACAACTTCGATGCGTACTGGGATCAGTCACCAATCAAGTACATCGCCAAGGCCAAAACGCCCACCATGATTCACGTGGTGGAAGGCGACCCTCGCGTACCCAGCCCGCAGTCGGTGGAGTTGCACATGGCGCTCAAGAAGTTGGGCGTGCCCACAGAGCTGTTCATGTATCCGGGCAACAGCCACGGTATCCCCGACCCGCGCAACCGTCTGGTGAAGTCGGTGAGTGAAATGGCGTGGATGGACTACTACGTGCGCGGCAAGGGCAACAAGTTCTCATGGCGCGATGTGCTGAGCACGTTGCCGGCTAAATCAGACAGCACCAGCCGCAGTGCGGCGGCGCCCGTTCCCTGAGGAACTGCTTTCACCACGGAGGATTGTAGCGGAACTGCATTTATCACAGAGCATCGCGGAGGAACTGCATTGACCACGGAGTCGCGGATACCCGGAGAACAGCAACAGATTTTTTTGGTGGTTCGTTGCAGTTACACCTTTAGAATCATTTCCGCATTGTACCAACGGTGTGCAGCACCAAGGGTGTTCTGCGCGCCTCGGCGCCTCGGTGGTAAATGTGCTTCGCAACTCTGGGACACGACAAGCAACAGGGGCCAGCCGCACTCTGCGACTGGCCCCAATTTGGTCTGACACTCAAAACTTACTATGGCTCACGATCGGTGCAGCCCTGAAAGTTCGGGTTGTTCCGTTCGGCGGTGACCATCGGCAGGTTGACATCTGTCCCATAGTCGCCGCCCTTGTAGTGAACGCCCTGTGGAAAGGTGTTTTGCTCCGTACGTCCGTACTGGCGAATGAGTCGACGCATATCACCCAGTCGCTGGCCGCGGCTGAAGGTCCAGAACGCCTTCTCGCGGAAATGCAGATTCACCCGGCCAACCTCCGTTCCGGGATCTACCAACGGCGGCATGACTGTCGGCTCAACGGTACCGAGCATCAAAGGAGCGGCGCGAAGCGCGTTGTGGATTGCAAGCCACTGCGTAGTGTTTCCGGCTCGCAGTGCGACCTCGGCTTCGATCAAGCGCGCGTCAATGCCATTGGCAACGTCTACGGCCGTAAACTGTCCCCACATTTGGGTGGTGCGGGTGTACGTCTGTCCATCCTGACCGTTGATCGATCCGCTGGTTGGAATCGTAACTGGCAAACGTGGATCGCGCGCCGATGCGAAGGGAAGCGCATTCGCGACAAAGATGTTGCGCGAGTTTCCTTCGATGCTATCGCCCACACTGTAGCGACGCGCGCTTAGCCCCTGCGCCCACAGTGTGTTGGCACTTGATGCTGCGGAGAAGGTGTGCTGGTAGCGAAAAGTTGTAGGGATGCCGACGACGAAAGTGCCCGCTTCCGTGAAGTTTCCAAGCGCCAACGCAACGCGTGCTCGGGCGACTCTCGCCGCGCGATTGATGACTACCGTTGCGGCATCTGCGGCGTTGGAGAAGGCTATCGCACTGTCAAGAGAGGCTACCGCAAGATTGAAAACTTCGACATTGGACAACGGATTTCCGGGTACCGGCGGAGTTGCGTTGCCGTCTCCAATTGGAATGCCGTTACAGAAATCCAACGCAAGCTGCATTTCAGCGAAACCTCGCGCCAAATACATCTCGGCCAGCAACGATCGTGCACTCGGACGGAACTCGCTAAGAGCGGCGATAGCCTCGTCGGCTCGCGTGCGGGTGCGATACAACTGTCGCAGAATCCCGGTCACTGTTCCGTTGAACTCCTGCACACCTCGCTGATCGGTTTCATCGTTCTGGATGAACGTGGAGCTGGTAGACCATTCGTCAACCAGCAATCCGCCGAACAGCCAAGAGCTCTCGCCACCGCCAGTGATTGTGCGGAACGTCGCGACGACACCGTTGGCAATAGCCGTGGCGCCCTCCTCCGACGCCGCGTCTGACGGGTTGATGATGTCCGGATCGGTGACCTGCAAGAGTCGCTCGTTCGCTTCAGCACATGCGCCCGTGAGAACGAGTGCCAATGCAGCGGTCGCACGAACTGTGCAGCGCGTGAAGCGTAAATCGTATGTAGTCATTGGTTCCGTACTCCTAGTAACCGAGGTTGACACGGAACACGAAGTAGCTCGGCGGTCCGATGGTCTGGAACTCGCTGGGCGCGTCCGAGCTCGAGGATGTGTTGAAGCCAGACTCCGGGTCCGTGCCACGATACTTGGTCCACAATCCAAGGTTGCGGCCAGTCAGCACGATCGAGAGCGAGGAAGCTCTGGTAAGCCGACGCGCAAGCTCTGGCGAAAAGGAGTACTGAGCCGATGCCTCCCTCAGCCGTACAAACCCACCGGGTTGGAAGTAGCCGTCGAGTGTACGATCCGACACGGCGATCTCGTTGGCCGCGATGTTCATAGCTTGGTCTTCAAATGACGCGTTCGGATTGAGGCGTCCGCTGCAATTTGGACGTGTGCAGCGAATACGCTCGGTGTTGTTATACCACTTGTTGCCACCGCGGTAGTCCCACATGGTCTGCAGTCGCAGCTTCCGGTTGAACAAGTCGAATCCCGACGCAAGCGTAGCCGTGTAGGGGGGCGTGGAATATCCGCGAAAGACAACCGAGTCTCCGACAAACACTTCGTTGCGGTCATCAGGGAAGTATGTGAGCAGGCCATCTCCGTTCTTGTCTTCCCAACCCGTGATTGGGCGAGCCCAAAGTCCACCAATCGGGAAACCGGCAACGATGCGAGTAGTCACCCCGATCTGCGGCTCGGTATTGCCCAGCGAGACGACCTTGTTGTCGTTCGCTGCGCCTGCCAGGTTAATATCCCATCCAAAAGCTTCACGATCCACGAGCTGTGTAGTGATCTGTACTTCAACACCAGCGTTCTTGACTGAGCCCAGATTGCGAAGCTGCGACGCCACCGAGCCAAACGACGGAGGCAGCACAGCGCTTATGAGCGCGTCTTCCGTTATTTTGCTGTAGTAGGTGACATCCAGAGCTACGCGCTCGCTCAGCAGCTGCGCTTCGAAACCCATTTCATGTTCAATGGATCGTTCTGGCTTAAGGTCCGGATTACCGAGAGCAGCCTGGGTGATGACAGGCTGATCTGTATCGGCGATGCTCGTGGTACCGGCCGAGAAGAAACGAAGGCCATCATTTGGACCAGGCTGAACGCCTGACTGTCCGTACGCGTAGCGCAAGCGCAGAGAGTTCAGGAAGGCTGGCGCGCGAAAGAACGATTCATCAGAAAGCACCCAAGACGCTGAAAACTTGGGGTAGACGATACTCTGAAAATTTGTGCCAAAAGCCGAGTTCTGATCGCTGCGCACCGCAGCCGTCAGAAACAGCCGGTCATTAACCGCCAGAGCCTGCTCTATGAACGTTCCAAACGTCTTCGTTCGCGTAGTGTTCTCGTCCACGACCGGAATCGTTCCAGCAGCCACGCTCTGCGATCCGGGCGCCAACTGGCGTGAGCCCGTTTCCGCGCCAAAAAACTCGTAGGAAATGTATTGCGCGCCGACTGTTGTTTTGAAGGCTGCCCAATCGCTGTAGTTATACGACGCAGTTGAACCGAGATCCACAGTGAAATTCTGGATATTGACTCGATTGATCCCGCGCGCACCCAGACGAGTGAGAGCGCCGAGCGGCGGACCCTCACCGCGCAGCAGCAGATTGTCGTCCGTGCGTGCGGTGTAGTCGTTGCCAACAACAGCACGCGTGGACAGCCAACTCGACGGGCGCCAGTTTGCGTTTGCCGACCAGATAAACCGATTTACATCCTGCGCAGTTCGCTCCTGCCACATATAGCCGGGTGTCCAGCCACGGTAGCCATTGAGAGGGGTTCCCAGCCCCTGCGTCACGCCTCCGTTGTTGCGCGTGCCTGGGCCTCCAAAAACATGGGATCCAAGACCGGCGGTCGCGTTTGACTCCAAGGAGTAGCGCTGTGCTACAGTTACGAAATTGGTACTCATTGCGAGATCCAACTTCGGATTGATAGCCGCGTTCAAGTTCACTCGAATTGACTGTCGATTCAAAGCATTCGGGCGATCCGTCCATTCGCGAATCGGCAGGCCCACTGAGTCGAAGCGGGCTCTCTCGAACTGGGGCAAACTGAGCACTCCCGTCTCTTCTTCATTTTCTGCCGATACGAAATACTTGAGAACTTCAGATCCTCCAGACACCTGCACACCCACCTGATTACGACTACCCGTGGCGAGAGGCGTCAAGTCCGATTCGTCAAAAATATTGAGCGCCGTGGCCGAATCGAGCTGACACTGCCCGGTGCCGACGCGCTGCAAGTTGCAAAAGGTGCGGCCCGACGTCGCATTCGCTTGATCGAGGCGTGTACCCCAAGTTGAGTATGCGGTGGGATAAAAGTTCTGATCGTAGATCGCCCCCCCTTCACCATACACATTCCAACGCGCGGCGCCTGCTCGGCCGCGCTTGGTCGTTACCAGAATGACGCCATTGGCAGCGTCGGTTCCGTATAGTGTCGCTGCGGACGGACCCTTCACCACCTCGATGCTCTGAATTTCTTCGGGATTCAGATCACCCACGCGACTTGGAGAGTTGCCACCCGTCCCTCCGCCGCTGCCTGTTGCGGTGCTGAAACTCGCATTGTTACTGGTCATTCGAATGCCGTCAATAATCCAGATCGGTTCATTGCTCAGGCTAACCGAGTTCATGCCGCGAACTCGAATGCGCGCACCGGTTCCCGTCTGCGTACCGCTGGTTACGGTAACCCCTGGAGCCCGCGAGTTAAGAAGATCGTTTAGATTTGCTACGGGAGCTGCCTCAAGAACCTTCGCTACGTCGATATTTGCCGTGGCGTTGCCGATTTCCTTTCGACGCTGTTCGCCTGTGGCTGTGGTGACCACGGCCTGCAGGTTGAGACTGACTTGCGAGAGTTGCACACTGACCTCGGCAGCCTCTCCGGCCGCGACGGTCACACGGCGACTCGCTTCGCCGTACCCGACACGCAACACGCGCAAGGTATAGTTGCCGGGTTGTACGGGACGCAGCAGAAGCCTCCCCTCCGTGCTGGTCTGGCCGCCAAACGTGGTACCGGCGAGAAACACACGAGCCGCCTCAACTGGTCGGCCACTACTTGAGTCGGTGACGGTAACGGCGATGCTGCCAGCCGCTTGGGCTTGGAGTGCGGTGGGTACCGCAACTGCTAAAAGCCCCGCCAGCACCAGGGAACGGCGCCGAAGGTGTCGCATTGGACTTCCTCCTGAGGGTGGGCATCTGTGATCGCACCAACTCACGACGGACACAGATGTGTAACGGAGAGGAGCAAACATTACTGCGGAGCGGCACGAAGCGAAAGAGCCAAAAACCTTGACTTTCCGAATCACCGCGAGTTACCCGGCACGCAGCAATCGTGACCAGTGCCTTATTTCGGCGCGTTAGCTGACGCAGCTCCTGAACACGATACAAGCTCCGAAGACGTTACTTGCCCACGGATGCCGCTGGGTGTCAACCTCGCCCCGCCGCCGGCAGTGCATCAACAAACGCGGACATGCGGGCCCGCGCCGCTTCATTGGGCAGGCGCCCAATCCCCCCCCCAATGTTGTCAATCATGTTGGCGGGCTTGCTCGTGGCTGGTGTCACGGCAGTCACCGCGGGGTGACTGACCAGGAACTTGAGGAAAAACTGCGCCCACGAGTTGATGTCGTATTCCTTTGCCCACTCGGGCACCTCGACACCAGCCGCACGACGGAACAGACTCGTACGACCAAATGGCGCGTACACCAGCACACCAATCTTGCGTTCCATCGCCAAAGGAAGAATCACCTCTTCCACACCACGATTATCGACCGCGTAATCAATGCCAATGAAATCCATTGGCTCATTGCGCATGAACTCGGCCAGGTTACCGTAGGCCCCCTCACTCGTGGTGGTCACACCGGTGTACCGAATGCGACCCGCTTTCTTGAGCTCGGTGAGGATGCCAAGCTGCGTTGGCACGTCACCGAGGTTGTGCACCTGAATGAGATCGATCTTGTCCTTTTTGATCTTCCCGAACGACGACTCAATCTGTGCTCGGGACTCGGCCGGGTTGGCGGTGCCATCACCGCCGCGACGGACGGCATTCACCTTTGTCGCCCAGAACACCTTGTCCGCAATCCCGAGCTCGTTCACAATCGTGCCCGCCACCTGCTCTGAGGCACCGTAGCTGGGCGCGGTATCAAACACGGACGCGCCACGCTCCACCATGGTGCGCAGGACATCACGCAGCGCGGTGACGTCCTCGCTGCGCGCGACAGTTGAAAACGTCGCCGAACTGCCCAATCCAATCACCGGCAACATTTCACCGGTGGACGGAATCGCGCGCTTGAGCAAGGCACCGGGCTGCAAGGCGCGCGCCTGCGTCTCAAGCGCTTTCAGCAGACGGGGGGACAACGCGAGCGACGCACCAGCGCCGAGGGTGACGCCAAACCAGTCGCGACGAGACAGCATGGAAGAAC
>JBBSPO010000206.1:0-6961 GCA_038258695.1 Gemmatimonadales bacterium
CGCCAGCCCTGACCGATGTCGCGCCGAGTGCTCCTGATTGAAGACAATGAACAGAATCGCTATCTGGCGGCGTTTCTGTTGCAGCAGCACGGTCACGTTGTGGAATCCGCGTCAGACGGCTTGCGTGGCGTTGAGGTGGCGCGTGAGCTGCTGCCCGACGCCATTCTGCTGGACATTCAGCTACCGGGCATGGATGGCTACGACGTGGCGCGCGCGCTCCGCGAGATTCCTGCGCTGCGCGACACACCCATCATCGCGGTGACCTCGTACGCCATGCCTGGCGATCGGGAGAAATCATTGGCTGCGGGCTGCAGTGGTTACGTCGAAAAGCCCATCGACCCAGACACTTTTGTGGACGAGATCTCGAAACTGGCCGGCTGGTCTGCGCTGCCCGAGGGCTCATGACGAGCACCGTGCTGGTGGTCGATGACAAGGACGAGAACCTCTATTATCTCGAAGCGCTGCTGCGCGGTCACGGCTTCTCCGTCGCGGTAGCGCGCCACGGAGCGGAAGCGTTGACCATTGCGCGGCTCAATCCGCCAACGTTGATCGTCTCCGATCTGCTCATGCCGGTGATGGATGGCTACACGTTATTGCGGCATTGGAAGGCCGATCCGTTGTTGCGCGGAATTCCGTTTGTTGTGTACACCGCCACGTATACGGAACCAGCCGACGAACAGCTGGCCATTGATCTGGGTGCCGATGCGTTTGTGCTCAAGCCTTGTGAGCCCGATGAGCTCATGAACCGCCTGCGTACCGTACTTGATTCGGGGGTGATCGCCGATTCGCGTGAGATCAGCAACGATGACCAGATGCTGAGCGCCTACCGTAGTACGCTCATCCGAAAGCTCGAAGAAAAGTCCATGCAGCTGCTGGCGACGAATCAGGCGCTGGCGCACACCACGCAGCAACAGTCGCTCATTCTTGATTCCGTGGCCGAAGGAATTCACGGCCTCGATATGGACGGGCGCATTGTGTTTGAGAACAAGGCGGGCATCGCCATTCTTGGCTGGGACGAAGGAGAAGTGGTTGGGCAATCGGCGCATCGCATGTTGCACAGTCATCGTGACAGCGTAGCGGTAAACTCATGCGCCATGCATCAAACGCTGAGTGATGGACGGGTACGACGGGTGCAGGACGACCGGTTTTTGCGCAAGGATGGCTCCACGTTTCCAGCCGAATACATTGTGTCGCCCACGCGGGATGCCAGCGGACTGGTCACCGGTGCCGTCGTCGTGTTTCGCGACAGTACCGATCAGCGCGCCGCTGAACAGAAACTGCGCGAGCAGGCGGCGCTGCTTGATCAGGCGCAGGATGCCATTATCGTGCGCGCGCTTGATCACACCATTCGCTTCTGGAATCGCAGCGCGGAACGGTTGTACGGCTGGAGCGCCGCAGAAGCGATCGGACAGTCGGCACGGGAGTTGTTGCAGATCGATCAAACAGCGTTTGCCGCCGAAACCAGGGCGGTGATGGCGCACGGGGAGTGGGTCGGAGAGCTCCAGCAGCAATCACGGAACGCGGTGTCGCTGGTGGTGGAGGCGCGCTCCACACTCTTGCTCAATGACGAGGGAACACCAAACGCCATTCTTTCCATCAACACCGATATTTCCACGCGCAAAATCATGGAGCAGCAGTTGCTGCGTGCGCAGCGCATGGAAAGCATCGGAACCCTGGCGGGCGGTATTGCGCACGACCTCAACAACGTGCTCGCCCCGATCATGATGTCCATTGAAGTGCTCAAGGATATCGTTGTTGATGAGGACGGGCGGGAGATGCTTGATCTTATCGCCACCAGTGCCAAGCGAGGTGCCAGCATGGTGGCACAAGTGCTGTCATTCGGACGGGGACTGGATACGCGCCGCGTACCAGTGCGTCTGAACACCATCGTACGAGAAGTGCGCGCGATTATCGGCGAAACGTTCCCCAAGAACATTGAGGTGCACGAGTCGTTCCCGTCAGATCTGTGGTCGTGTGAAGCTGACCAGACTCAGATTCATCAGGTCCTGCTCAATCTGTGCGTCAACGCCCGCGATGCGATGCCGCGTGGTGGTGAGCTCACCATCTCCGCCAGCAACATGGCCATGGATGACCTGGGCGCCGCCATGAACATTGAAGCCAGCACCGGTCCGTACGTGACACTACGCGTGATTGACACGGGAACAGGCATCCCCGAGTCGGAGCTGCATCGCATCTTTGATCCGTTCTTCACCACCAAGGAAGTGGGCAAAGGTACCGGGCTCGGACTCGCCACCGCTCAGGCCATCGTCAAGAATCACGGCGGATTTATTCGCGTCCACAGTGTGGTGGGCAAAGGCACGGAGTTCGCCCTGTCCTTTCCTGCACTGACCGCAACCGATACGGTCTCACTCCCGTCGCAGCCCGCAGCACTGCCCGGTGGACAAGGAGAACTGATTCTGGTGGTGGATGATGAGTTGGCCATTCGTCAGGTGACGCGTCACGTGCTCGAAGCCAATGGTTATCGCGTGGCGTTGGCGGTCGATGGGTCCGATGCAGTGACCGAATTTGTGCGTCACGAAGGAAACGTCGCCTTGGTGATCACCGACATGATGATGCCTCGACTGGATGGCCGCGCGGCCACCGCAGTGCTGCGCAGCCTTGATCCCGGCGTGCGGATTATCGGGACCAGCGGTCTTGGGCAGGCCGATCCAGCGTCAGCCGACGCACGCACCGCTATTCGCTACTTCCTGAACAAACCGTTTGATGCGGCTACGCTGTTGCGCACCGTGCGGGCAGCGCTTGATGAGTAGCCGCTTCATCACTCGCCTGCTCACCTGACTTACCAATGGCCAGCGCATCCTCCCGGCGCTGCACCAACACCCAGAAGTCGCCGCGGCGATGATCGACCTGTTCGGCTGAAGGCAACTCCGCGTAAATCGCTTTGTACATCAGGCGGAACGCCCAGAAGAGGGCGATCATATCGGGCAGGACCAGGGCCACACGCGTGATCGCGTTGACGTTTGCCACCTGATTGTTGAACGCCGCCGAACCAAATGATTCGCGTACCAGCATCCAGTTCACAAAAAAGTTGGCGACACCAAACACGAGATTCGTGCCACCAATGAGCGCAGCCGATTTCCACAGAGCGCGCTTGACACGCGGTTCATCCAGCAGTCGGTCAGTCCACGCCCGACGCTGTGGCGTATCGGGGGCCAGTCCCTGCAGCGCAATGGCCCGCGTGATGGGGGCCGAGAGAAAGAGCGAGCCGCCAAATACAATCACCGCAAACAAATAGCTGGCGCTGTCCTTGAAGGCGAAAAGCGCTCCGTCCACAAACCAGAACGCCAACGCACCACGCATGACCGCCGACCAGCCCCCATACGCGGAAATGAAGTTGAAGCGACGCGTAAAGGCGAACAGATCCAACAACACCCACGCCACCGGCACAAGACCGGCCAGCAAGTATGCAGGCACCACGCCCAGCGAGGCAGTGCCATACTTGAGAATGACGATCGGCACCGCAGCGCCGATGACGATATCGAGCGTTAGCTTAAGCGACTTTGACATATCCGGAAGTTTGGCGACAAGCACGCAACCGCTACTTGTCTTTCAAGTGTCGGTCGCAATCTTGTCAATCGCGCTCTCTGGCGCTATTCCACTTCTATGAACCAGCCCATGATTCGATCCGTTTCCGTCCTCCTGGTGCTCGGACTAACTGGTCTCACCGCCTGCAATCGACAGTCAAACACAGATGAGCTCGCCGCACGCGATGTGGGCGTCGGGTCGGACACCGGTGTAGGGATCGCGCCCATGGTCAGCGAAACCATGGTGCCGGAGCGCATGGAAGGCCTCTCTCTGCTCGGTGACACGCTGTGGCGCCCTGAGCTCGGCGATGCTGCCCGGGAGCGCCTGGAGGGTCAGCTGGCAGCCGCGCGCGCCAGTTTGGCCGCCGCCCCCAGCAACGCAGACTCCATGATCTGGCTGGGGCGACGTTTGGCCTATCTCGGGCGCTACCGCGAAGCCGTCGCCACCTTTACCCGAGGCGCCCAGGCGCACCCGGAGGACGCCCGGTTCCTGAGACACCGCGGCCATCGCTTTCTCACGTTGCGCGATATCGAGCCGGCCATTGCCGATTTCACCCGGGCCGCTGAGCTCGAGCGCGGTCGCGACGACGTGATCGAGCCGGATGGCGCACCCAACGCCGCCAATATTCCGCTCAGCACCACGCAGTTCAACATCTGGTATCACCTGGGATTGGCGCACTTTCTGCGCGGTGATTTCAGCGCGGCGCTGGTGGCCTACGATCAATGCCTCAAGGTCTCGCAGAACCCGGATTTGCAAGTGGCCACTGCCTACTGGCGCTATCTCACGCTGCGCCGGCTCGACCGGGACGCCGAAGCAGCAGCCTCAATCGCCTTTGCCACCGATTCCCTTAATCTGATCGAGAATGATGGCTATCTCGACCTGCTCCGACTGTTCAAGGGCGATGTGGACGTGACTGCAGTCATGCCGCCCACGCCGGCGGGCGAAATGGATGTGGCCAACAGCACCACCGCCTTTGGCGTGTCGATGTGGCACGTGCTCAATGGGCGTCCTGATGAGGCGCGCGAACTCTGGACGCGCATTGTGGCCGGCGGACAGTGGGCGGCCTTCGGGTCACTAGCGGCCGAAGCGGAGCTCGCCCGACTGGCCCGATAGCGGTTCGGCGGACCGGGGCACCGGGACGGGGACAGGCTGCATCGCCCCGGCGCCCAGCTCACGGCGGTTTTCTGTCATCACGCGGGTGAGAAATCGCTGACCCTCGCCAATGCGCTCCACTTCGAGCGCCATGGTTTCGACGGCGTCGCCCATCTGATCGAGTCGATCACGCACCTCTTGGGGAACCGGCGCAACGATTGTCGACCCGCGCTTCCACATGCGTCGCGCAAAGCCGATCGCGAGTGGGAACAGCACGAAGATCGTGAAGACAATCGGGATGGCAATAAGACCGTCCGGCGGGCCACTGGACACGTTATCGCGCCGCGGTGGCACAGCACCAGGAATCGCCGTCCGCTGCACCACGAGCGCGTCGGCCTCAGCCACCTGCGCGTCAATGGCACTGATACGCGCGTCGACTTCGCCAAGCCTGGCCTGCAAGCCGGGTAGCGCCGCCGCGGGTGTTTCGACGCTGTTTATCTCATCGAGAATGTCTTCGCGCCGATTTTCGAGGCTGCGTTGCTGACGCTGCAGCTCAGCTTGCTGCGCTTTGGCCGCGTCGAGCAGGCGCACCGGCGACTGCGACCCCGGCAGGAGCACGCTGGCGTCGCCAACAGGTGCCGAGCTGGGCGGCGGCAGATCAGGACTTTGTGGCGCCGGAGGCGGCTGATCTGGAACAGGCGGAGCGTTCTGCTGAACCGTCATGCACGAGCACCGGAGAATAAGGGGGACGGACGGGAGGCTGCGTGGCCCCGCCCGTATCAAACGCGTACGGTCTGCCGTTCGCAAGGTTTCGCTACGCGATGGCGATTTTGCGACTCAGGGCGACATGGCTTCCAACGTGGGTGTCGTGCACATTCGGTAGCATGTCCACTACCTCTGCTTCTTCCGACGTCCATGTCTTTCCGACACTCGATGCGATTCGCGCCAATCGCGCACGTCTCGGTGATCGTATTCTCACCACGTCGGTGCGACTGCTGTCCGACGACGCCATTGCGGCTGCCATAGGTGCCAGCACGCAGCTCTGGATCAAGGAGGAGCTGTTTCAACACACCGGTAGTTTCAAGCCACGGGGCGCGCTCACCGTGATGCTCGACCTTGATGCGGCCGCGCTCACGCGTGGAGTCACCGGTGTGTCGGCCGGTAATCACGCGATCTCACTGGCTTACTCGTCGCGACTGCTCGGTTGTACCGCCAAAGTTGTGATGCCGAAAACGGCCAACGCGTTTCGTGTGCAGCTGTGCCGCGAGCTGGGCGCAGACGTTGAACTGGCCGACAGTATTGCCGATGCGTTTGCGCGGGTGCGCGAAATCGAGGCCAACGAAGGACGCACGTTTGTGCACCCGTACGAAGGGCCCAAAACCGCGCTCGGCACGGCCACCGTCGGGTTGGAGTTCATGCAACAGGTCACGGAGCGGCAGGCCGAGCTGGACGCCGTGATTATCGCCAGCGGTGGTGGTGGCCTGTCGGGCGGTGTGGCGTGCGCGGTCAAACAAATGTCGCCAGCCACCGCAGTGTTTGTGGTTGAACCGGAGGGCGCCGATACGATGGCCCGAAGTTTTGCGGCCGGTTCACCACAGTCCATTGACGCCGTGCGCACTATTGCCGATTCGCTCGGCGCTCCTCGTTCGGAGCCGTATTCATTTGCGCTCAATCGTGCGTATGTCGACGAAGTTGTGCTGGTGAGCGATGGTCAGATTCGCGACGCGATGCGTTTGCTGTTTCGTTCGGCGAAGCTCGTTGTTGAACCGGCCGGCGCAGCGTCGCTGGCGGCGCTCATGTATCCGTTGCGTGAGCGATTGAATGGCCAACGTGTGGGTGTGATCGTGTGCGGTGCCAACATCGATATCACCACGTACTGCGCGCAGCTGGCCGACTGAATTGTGGGGCACCACAGGGAGCGCAGGACGCAATCCGCAGTACTGGCAACTGCTGTAACCGCGAAGTCGCGGAGAACCGCTGTACCGACAGAGGCGCCGTGGCGCGGAGAACAGCGTTACCACAGAGGCGCGAAGGCGCGGAGCAGAGCGCGTTGATGGCCGGCTGTTGGTGCGCAGCGGACATGATTTGAAGGGTGGACCAGCAACCGCAACCACCAAAAAAATCTGTTGCGGTTCTCTGTGTCTCAGCGACTCTGTGGTAACGCGGTTCTCGGCGCCTCTGTGGTTCCGCTGTTTTCCGGCCACCCGCACAGCTGACTACGACATGAGCACCGTACGAAGTTCGGCAACTGTGTTGCAGCTGACGGCGGCTCCCGCCAACGCCTCTGTGGTCGCGTATCCCCACGTGACAGCGATTGGTGTCA
>JBBSPO010000207.1:0-6856 GCA_038258695.1 Gemmatimonadales bacterium
AGCCGCGGCGCGGCCGCGTGGTGGTGTGGTGTGACGAACTGGAACGATCGGGAATGCTGGACATGCGTCTCTCCGGTGTGATGGCACTGCGAATGCACACTGGACAAGGAACGCATGATTGGGACGATCGTCACACTCGCTCGCGGTACGGCACGGCACAATGAAACAGCCTGCACCAGCAGCGAAACAGACGCCCTATGGACGGGTGATCAACCTGGGCAACCCGCATCCAAACATTCCCGCGTCGCGGACCGCATCCGGCGGACTGCGGCCGGCTGCGGGCGGACCTCCACGGGCTTCACACTGTGGCGTCAGCTACCGGACGCGGAAACAGCGGCTCACCCTTTTTGACCGTCCAGCCGGCGGCGTCAAGTGCGGAAAGCTCCGCAAACGACACGTGTGCCACTGAGCCGGGCCCACCGAGTGATTCCCACAACACCTGACTGCGTTCCGGCATGTAGGGCGCAAGCTGCACTGCATGGCGGGCCAGACGCCGAATGAGGGACGCCAGGACCTGATCAAGCGCAACACTGGCCGTCTCATCCTTGGCCAGTTTCCATGGCGACATAGCCTGCGTGTACTCGTTGGCGCGAGCCACCTGGCGAGACACCGCCTGCAATCCGTCGTGAAGCATCCAGCCGCGTGAACCGTCAAGCGATGCGTGGTACAGCGCGACGTCGGCCGCATCAAGCGCTTCGTCGCTGGCGGCAGGCGCCTGGGGCACCACACCGTCACGATATTTTTCTACCATCGCCACGGCGCGACTTCCCAGATTACCAAGCGCGTTGGCCAGATCTGATGTGTAGCGCTCTTCGAACCGCTCCCAGCTGAAGTTGCCGTCGCCGTCAAATGGCACTTCGCGCAGCAACACATAGCGAAACGCGTCAGCGCCATAGCGATCAATCGCTTCGTGCAAGTCGAGTTTGACACCCGAACTCTTGGAAAACTTCTCGCCGGCAAGCTGAACAAAACCGTGCGCCCACACCTGCTGTGGCAACGGCAGCCCTGCGGCGTGCAGCATGGCCGGCCAGATCACGGCGTGGAAACGGGTAATGTCCTTGCCAATCACGTGCAGCTGCGCGGGCCAGCGCTCAGCCCAGTCGCCATCGGGAAAGCCGGTGCCGGTGAGATAGTTGGGCAGGGCATCAAACCACACATACGTGCCCTGGGTTTCGCCGGTGGAGAGCGGTAGTGGAAACGGCACCGCCCACGACAGTCGGGCGCGACTCGCGGAAACGTCTTCAAGACCCTGATCCAGCAGTCCGAGAATCTCATTGCGTCGGCTGGACGGCTGAATGAACTGCGGCTGCTCCGCGATCAATGCGCGCAAGAAATCAGCGTAACGGGACAGTCTGAAAAACCAATTGCGCTCTTCGACCTCTTCGAGGGCACGCGTGGGATGCAGCTGGCAGTGTCCGTCGGTGATGTCGGCTGGCTGCTTGAACGCCTCGCAGCCAACACAGTACATGCCGCGATAACTCTGTTCATAAAAATCATCGGGATTCCGTTCGGCGATTCGCGTGATGAGCGCTTGCACACCGTGCTTGTGATGCGGCGTTGTGGTGCGAATGAACTGATCGTGACTGATGCGTAACTTGCGCCACGTGTCGATAAAACGTTCAGCAATGCCGTCAGTGAAGAGCTGAGGGTCGGTGTCCTGCGCCGCGGCCGTCTGCGCCACCTTCTGTCCGTGCTCATCCATCCCGATCATGAAATGCACGTCGTGGCCCGCCATGCGCTTGTAACGGGCAATGACGTCGGCACCGATCTTCTCGAGCGCGTGCCCGATATGCGGGTCGCCGTTTGAATAATCAATGGCGGTGGTAATGTAGAAGCGCGGCACGTTCAGCTGTCGGAAGAAGATGGATTCGGTGGGTTGTCGCGATCACCGCGCAAACGACGTCCGCCGCGGCGACCGCGTCGGCGCTTGCGCTTGGACGCATCAGCGTCTGACGCCGAGGGCGTTTCTTCATCGGCCAGCGCCGCGTCAGGCTGCTCATCAACAACAGCCAACGGCTCACGTTGTTCGTCAATGAGCACGCTGTCTTCGATGGTGTCGTCGACCATTGCGCTGTCATAAGCGTCGCTGTTCGCAATGTCGCTGTGCGTGCTGTCGCTGTCCGCAATGTCGCTGTGCGAACTCTCGCTGTCCGCGATATCCACATCGGCAACGTCGCTCTCCGCAACGTCACTGTACGCAATGCCACTGCTCGTCGCGACATTCACGCTACCCGGCTCTGGCGTCCCGCCCGCGTCCACAGCCGTACCGGCGCTCACTTCCTCGCGCAGCTGAGCCAGCGGCACGATGCGCGTATCACCCTCGGGCGTGCGCAGTGTGACGGTGTCGCGGAAAATGTCAAACGCCATCACCTTCACCTCGCCGGTGCCGGTGCGCAGGATCTTGCCTTCCTTGGGAAACCGTCTGCGGCTCTGCACGTAAAACTCGTGCTCGTACCGAAGGCAGCACATCAGGCGGCCGCACGCACCGGAGATCTGTGTGGGGTTGAGCGACAGGCGTTGATCCTTGGCCACACCCAGATTCACCGGCCGCAAGTCTGGCAGCCAGCTGGCCGAGCAATACTCGCGTCCGCAGCGTCCTACACCGGAGAGTCGTTTGGCTTCGTCGCGTACTCCGATTTGCTTGAGCTCAATGCGCGTGCGAAACACACTCGCCAGCTCACGCACCAAGCCGCGAAAATCAATTCGCTTTTCGGCGGTGAAATAGAGTGTGAGCTTGCGACGATCAAACTGCCACTCCGCGTCGGAGATCTTCATTACCAGTTCGGCGGCGCGGGCGCGTTCGTGCGCCGTCTTTCGCGCCGTCTGATTCTCCTCGGGCAGTTCGGCGGCAGAGATGATCTCTGCGTCGGTGGCCAAGCGTAAGGCGCGATCGGCAGGTGGCGGTTCGGCACCACAGCCGTGACTGCAGCCACGGCATCTGGTCTCGGCCAGTTCACCGGTCGCGTGAACGTGTCCAAAATCCTCACCGCGGTCGGCCTCGACGATTACCGCCGCACGAAGTGGCGGCGGCGACTCGCCTTCCCATTGGAAAAACGCCTTCCGGTTTCCACTGAATGCGACCTCAATGAGGTGCGTCATGCGTACGTCACTCGTTGAACTGTCCCATGCGCAGGAACTTCTCGCGGCGCTTTCTGATGAGACGTTCCGGCTTGAGCTTGCGAAGCTCGTCGAGGTGGCGCACGAGCGTCTCCTTGAGGGAGGCTGCCGTGGCGTCGTGATCGGAGTGGGCTCCACCAATCGGCTCGGCAATGATCTCGTCAATCACACGCAGCTCAAACAGGTCCTGTGCGGTAATGCGCAACGCCGACGCCGCTTTTTCACGCATCTCCGGGCTCTTGCCGTCTTTCCAGAGAATCGCCGCACAACCTTCTACAGTGATGACGGAATACACGGCGTTCTCGAACATGAACACCCGATCCGCTACGCCAAGCGCGAGCGCACCGCCCGATCCGCCTTCGCCAATGATGGTGGCCAGAATGGGTACCTGCAGCTGACTCATCTCGAACAGGTTGCGTGCAATGGCCTCACTTTGGCCACGTTCTTCGGCGCCCAGGCCTGCCCATGCGCCGGGCGTATCAATAAGCGTGATAACCGGAACCTGAAACTTCTCGGCGAGCTTCATGAGACGCAGCGCTTTGCGATAGCCCTCGGGGTGCGGCATCCCGAAGTTGCGCTTGAGATTTTCTTTGGTATCCCGGCCTCGCTGATGGCCGATCACCATGACCGTTTCGCCTTCCAGTCGCGCCCATCCGCCCACAATAGCGGCGTCATCACGGAACGCACGGTCCCCGTGCAGCTCCGTAAAGTCGGTGAAGGCGAGCCGGATGTAGTCGAGCGTAAACGGGCGCATGGGAATACGCGCCACTTGCACACGCTGCAGCGGTGTGAGGCCCCGGTAAATCTCGACACGCAGTTCGTTGAGCTTGCGTTCCAGCGGTTCGAGTTCAGCGGTGACGTTGAGCTCGCGATCACCCGCCAGTCGGCGCAGTTCGTCTATCTGTCGTTCGAGGTCGGCAATCGGCCGTTCAAATTCAAGCGTCGGAGTGGCCATGAAAATCCCTGAGGTCGCAGCGCCAGAACCGGCGCGCGAGCGTGTGCAATCTGAAAGTCAGGCGCGAACGAGTCGCACCCGATCGTGGCCGAGCAGCGCGCGTAAATCGGACAACGCGAGCGGCGTGGCCGCGAGGGTGAGTGTTCTGGAGCGAAAGCGAACGTTGGTGCCCTGCGCATCGCGCCACCGCAACTCCAGTGGTGCATTGCCAATGTGCCCGTCGAGTGCCCGACGCACATCATCCATCACGGCCGGCAACAAATCCGCTCCACCTTCCAGGTCAATAGTGATGGCCACGTCGCCCGCCGCGCGAATCTCGGCAAACTTCGTGACGGTGTCCACAATGAATGTGGGATCTTCCACATCCTGATCCCGTCGAGAATAGCTCCCTTTGATGAGTAGCGGAATATCAGCACGCACCCGATCGCCAATCGCCGCCCACGCTTCGGGGAACACCAGAATCTCGGAAGATCCGGAAAAATCTTCGACTGTCAACCGGGCGAACTCCTGACCCGATCGTTTGCTCACCTGCCGTTTGATCGAAGTGACCACCACGCCAATGGTTACGGCCTGATCCGTCCACGTGCCCAGCTCGGCCACCGTGTGCGACGTGAACAGTTCGCACTCCGTTCGGAACGGTTCCAGCGGATGACCTGAAATATAGAAGCCGAGCAGGTCTTTCTCTTTCTGGAGACGCTCCGTTTCTGTCCATTCGGCAACATTGGGCAGCGTCGCAGGTGCTGGCGAGCCGACTTCGCCATCGCGCCCCGAAGAATCGCCGAACATATCACCAAAGAGCGAGACCTGACCAGCCGCCGCTTCGTCTTGCCGAAGCGAGGCTTCATTGAGCGCTGCGTCGAGGCCAGCCTGCAGCTGCGCGCGATGTCCACCCAGGCCATCGCAGGCACCGGCTGAGATGAGCGCTTCAAAGAAACGACGGTTGCACAGGCGCAGGTCAACGCGCGCACACAAATCGTGCAGCGAAGCGAACGGGCCATCGGCGCGGGCGGTGAGCAGTGAATCGATGGCGCCCTGACCCACGTTGCGGATGGCGCCCATGCCAAAGCGCACGCGCTTGTTCTCAACAACGTTAAAGCGCCAGTTCGATTCGTTGACGTCGGGCGCGAGCACCTCGAGTCCCATCTCGCGGGCTTCGGCGATGTATTTGATGACTTCTTCGGTCTTTCCAATCTGCGCCGACAACAACGCCGCCATGAACTCGGCGGGGTAGTGCGTTTTGAGCCAGGCCGTGTGGTACGAGAGGACGGAATAGGCGACGGAGTGGCTGTTGTGTACGATGATGTCGTTGGCGACGAAGTTGTGCGTGTCGGCAATTTCAAGGTCGTATGTTCGTTCGTGGCCTGCTGGCGTGATCGATACGATCCGATCCCACAACACGTCGTTGTCTGCAAGACGATGTAGCCGCTCGTCGTCGAAGCAGGAAGCCAGGCTCGCAACCATTGACCGGGTGAAGCCGATCTTTGCCGGATTGGTACCGGCTGGGTGCAGGTCACGTGTTGAGATCTGAGCGACTTGTTCAACATCACGCCAAGATGCTCCAACACGTGCCTTGGCCGCACGGGCAAGGGCGCGGACCGGGCCAACCGGCACCAGATCTTTTGACGGACCATGCAACGCAGTTGTCGGCATTGCCATGACAGCAACGCGTTTTGCGCGCGCTACCAGATGCGGTCCAATCTGCAGCACAAACGAGCGAAGGTTCTCCGCCCCGGTAACAAAGACCTGAAAGCCCGTTTTGCGTTCGCCGCGATACGGAAATGCCACTTCTCGAATCCGCCCCGTGATGCCGAGACGCAACAGCACATGTTGCACTTGTGATGCGAGGCGCTTGGACGACGTTGCGTAGAACGCCGAACGGTCACGGGGGTTGATGTGTCCATCGCCATCCCACATCCGTCCGAGCAGAATACGCAAGTGCGCATTGGTCAGTTCGAATGCGGACGCTGGGATTTCTTTTTGCGTGGCGGTCTTTCCCAGCAGTTTCAGGCCACGAGCCCACTCAAAGATTCCGTTGGGCTGTTTGCGGTCAGCTCGACCCGTATAGACGGTTTGGGTGTCCCGATGCACAGCCTGCGAGCACTTCACGTTGCTGAAACACTCCGCCGCCAACCGGAAGTCGGCGACAGCCAACGGATCCTGACTATAAAAATACACTCCGCTGGGGTGACACAGATTTCCCTCGGCAAGAAGGTGCCCCAGCGCGATAACCTCATGCTCGGGCCATTCGGCCTTGCCCGCAGCGGGCAGGTGACGCGGTACGGCAATGTGCTCACCCGGAGCGAGTGATTCGAGGTTGCGCCATCCGTCGTGTACAAGAAACGGATGATTTGCTGTCGCAGTAATCTCACGACCGCTCTCTGTCTTGAGCAAAAACACCGGACGTACACCATTGTCTACAACATCAACAACCTGCCCCTGATGCAACGAGAGTGTGTCGGTATCGCACGTAGAGACAGACGTGAGTGTTTCACGTCTCTCGTAGACATCTGCAATCCGTACGAGGCGGCCCGTTGACGCATCAAAAATCTCAGTGTCGCCAACCAGACACTTATTGAATCCATACCGCCCAAACGTCTCAATCTGACCCGCAAGCTCCTTGATAATTGCCGGCTCATGCCCCTTGGCAACAGCCTTTGTTTCAAACTTGCCGAGCTCCTTCTTGATGAGCGCTGCATCCTTCTTGCCCACCGCTTTACGCAGCACGTCGGCTTCGGCCAACGAGATACCGGCCAACACCTGCGCAATACGCATCACCTGTTCCTG
>JBBSPO010000208.1:0-6848 GCA_038258695.1 Gemmatimonadales bacterium
TGAGCGCGCAGCTGATCGGCGCCCAGAGCGCAGTTGAGGCCTACGCTGAGCAAATCGGCGTGCTGCACTGAGTGCCAGAAGGCTTCGGGTGTCTGGCCGCTGAGTGTGCGCCCGCTGGCGTCGGTGATGGTGCCGCTGACCATTACCGGTACACGCCGGCCCGAGGCGTGAAAGTACTCGGCAATGGCAAAGAGCGCGGCTTTGGCGTTGAGCGTGTCAAATACCGTTTCCACCAGCAGCATATCGGCGCCGCCATCGAGCAAGCCGCGTGTGGCCTCGGTGTACGATTCCACCAGCTGCGCGAAGGTGACGTTGCGCGCGCCAGGATTTTCTACTTCCGGCGAAATGGAGGCGGTGCGAGTGGTGGGGCCGAGCACACCGGCTACGTAACGTGGGCGCTGTGCGGTTTCGTGTTTGTTGGCCACCTCGCGGGCCAGCCTGGCACCGGCCACGTTGAGCTCATACGCGAGGTGCTCCATGCCATAGTCGGCCATGGCGATGCGCGTGGAGTTGAAGGTGTTCGTCTCCAGAATGTCTGCGCCAGCTGAGAGATAGGCGTCGTGGATTTCCCGGATAACCTTGGGGCGCGTGAGCACCAGCAGGTCGTTGTTGCCTTTGAGATCATGATCATGAGTGGCAAAGCGCTCACCCCGGTACTCGGCTTCCCCGAGTTTATAGCGCTGGATCATGGTGCCCATGGCGCCGTCGAGCACGAGAATGCGCTGGGCGAGCAGCGATGGGAGCAGCTGAAGTCTTGGGGACTGATTATATGATTTAGTCACGGTATAAAGAAAACACGGGAAGCGCGTAAACGCTTCCCGTGTTCTTTTTTACTTCCGAATGACCTGATGAATCAGGCCAACGGTGAAAATCAGGCCGAGCGATTGCGGCGACGGGCAGCCATGCCAGCGAAGCCGAACATGCCAACCATCATGAGTGCGATGCTGGTGGGCTCGGGTACGATCTGGGACGCTTCTCTCAGATTGGTGCTGAACACCAGGTCGTTGAAGTCTTCGTCCGAGATATTCAGACGCTTGTCTTCAAAACCGAATACCGTTTCACCAACGACGGCGTCAACTCCAAAGGCACCACGTGCGACGTTCCACTGCGAAGCGGTAAGCGAGATCACGTTGGTGGCGGCAGCGCCTGTGAGGAAAGGGCCCTGTCCGGTGCACTGGCTGAGGTTACCCGTGGGGATGTTGCCCTGACACAGCGCGAAGAACACCTGCGTGTTAGCGACCAGCGGGCTACCGAAGTTGAACGCAACGGTGGTTCCGGGTGCCGGTGAGACCGTTGGATTTGGCGAGTTGCCCGTTACCAAAAAAATGCGGTTCCACATGCCCACATCGCCCAAACGGTAAAGCAGCGTGTTGCTGTTACCGGCGCGGCCAAAGAGGAAAGTGGTGCTGAAACCGGTGGAGCCAGCGCCCGCGATAAAGGTGGGCTGACGGGTGCCGATTCCTGAGATGTCTGGTGGATCGGCGCGCGCTTCACTGGCTGTTGCAACCAGCAGAGCGGCGGCGAGTCCACAGCGTACGAGTGCTTGCTTCATAAACTACCTGGGTGAGGGTGAAAACTTCTGAAACGTTCTTTGATGCACCAACTGTAGGGCAGAAATCATGCCTGACGCCGGCGCAGTTAGAAAATAGCTAAGTTATTGTAGTTTAGCGGCTTACGAAGTGTGACGCAAGCCGCATTGTGATATACGCTGTAGATGAGCGCGCCACAGGTGGCGGCGGGATGAGGCAGGTGGGACGGTGGTTTGTGGGGTTTGTCACTAAAGCGGGCTGAGCCATAACGGAGCAGCAAGCAGCTATTGCTCATACTCGCTGCTCGGGGTTGCGACGTAGGTGATTGGTTTGTCGCGAATCCCCAGGTCGGGAAGCGTTTTTTTGATCACCCAGCCGCGGACAAAGGGGTCGTCAAATGCATGCCGCGACCCGTACGTACTGCGCACCAGATCGCCGGCCTGCACGAGTGTCTTGAGCGTGTTCGCCGTCGTGGAAGCATCAAGCGAAAAACGGCGACGCACCTCCTTGGTGGTGAGTCCGATGGGTTCGGCGGCAACGGCGCGCAGCGCGTTCTGCTGCTGGCTGGACAGACGCTGCCATCGCGTCTGAATAGCCTCGTCCTCTTCGTCCACGATTTCACTGTAGGCAGCCGCGACCGCGGCCGCGTCAATGATTGCTCCCGGGGCGGCATGATCGACGCATTTCCGGGCCAGTCTCACGATATCGCGCGTGCGTGGACCGCCCCACTCGACGCACAGCCTACCTGCTTCGAGCGGCTGAAGGGCTGCCAACCGTAGCCGTTGATCAATCCACTCGCTCATGTGTTCGCGCTCTATCGGCCCGAATGCATGACGATCAAGCATGTTGTAGAATGCCCCGCTCCGGCCCACCATGGCCGCCAGCAGAGTGGGCCTGGACCCAGCGAGCACGTAGCTGAGATGCTGATGCCGCTGAATCACCCCACGAAGATGCCACTCAGGCTGATCCTGGCGGTTGTCAGTCACGCGATCCTGACCTCGCCGGCGCTCGCCAGTGCCGCCCGACGTCCCATCGGGCCCAGCACTGAACCGGGTAATCTCCTGGAACTCATCAAGCACGATACCGAGGTTGGCCTGACGAGCCGCGGCCAGAGCGTCGAGCGTGTCCAGAACGTGAGCGAGAGTAGCCTGCTGCGTGGCCAGAGTTTCTTGCCGCAATCCCACATCCAATGACGGCAACATCAGTCCCGTTGCCGGGTCGAGGGTCACCTTGAGCGATGCCTGAAATCGTCCTGACAAATCGCTGATCAATGAGGTCCAGCGGCGGCCGAGCATTTTGCCGGCAGCAGCCAGCAGGTTACTCGCCATGTCGGTCACTGTAGACGCGGTCGAAAAATCAGCCATTATGGCGAGGCCGCCAGCGGCGTTGACCTCGGCCACAGCGCGGGCGAGGGTAGAACTCTTCCCCATTCTGCGGTAACCGGAAACGAGCAGTTTGGCTGTCGGCTCCTGGAGCGTGCGCGAAAAACGTGCAATCTCGGAGGTGCGGTCAGTGAAAAAGTCGCCCTCGACGATGCCGTGGATTCTGAATGGGTTTTGCACGATTCGGTGTTGCATGCAAATCTCCGGGCGTCGGGCTGTGGTGATTCTACCAGTGTATAAATGTACAGTGTATAAATATACACTATTTAGTGTACAAATATACACTGTACGAAAAAACATCAGCTCGTTTCCGTTCAGTCCCTTTCTCTACCATGCCGCGATCCATGCACCTGCCCTTTTGCCCATTATGGGTTGCAAAAACTACCCCAAATGGGTAAAGTAGGCGACGTCGCGTCGCGCCACAAACACCGCGACCCTTCCCCAAACCTCAGGAGTCCACCATGCCCGTGATCGCCGAATCCGACGTCAAGAAGGATGCGCGCAACCGCATCACGCTGCCCATGACGGACGTGTCGTTCGACCACTACCACGTCGAGGTGTACGACGACGGGCACATCGAATTGCACCCTCAGGTGCTCAGCCGCCCAAACATCTCAGTGCGCACACTCGGCATGATGGACGAGGCCATCGTCCACCTCGACGCGGACGTGCGGGGGCAACCAGCGAACCCGGACGCACTGCTCGCGCTGCTCGAGGATGAGTGACACGTGTCCCGGACGCGCCGGTGCACACCGTGTACGCCTGAATCGCCGTGCTGGTGAAGCCCGGAGGGCGAATTGACGTTCGACGTGCTGATGGGCGAGCCGCACATGCGAGTCCTCTGGGATCGACTTAACGCGGGCGCGAAAGCCGGAACGCTGAAAGGGGACGACAAGGTGAACGCCAGGAAGTTGGCGAAAGCCTTGAAACACCTCAGCCAGAACCCGTTTCATCCGGGCTTGCAGAGCCACGAGATCGATGCCCTTTCGGCTCGGTATGGCCGGAAGGTGTATCAGTCCTACCTGGAAAATAAGACGCCGGCTGCGGGGCGTCTTTTCTGGGTCTACGGCCCGAAGCGCCGTGAGATTACCGTGATCGGGCTGGAGCCGCACCCCGACGACGACAAAAACGGTGCATACGCGCGGGTGCTGCTCTCCGAACTCCCGCCCATGATACACGGACCGTAGCGCGCACTTCACCTCGGCGACAGCGCACTGAACCGCGTCGCGGTGCGCGTGGTCCGCTCCGCATTGCCAATAACTCCACCGTTACCGGGCCCGCATGCCCCGAAGCGTCTGCGCCACTCCCTGCTCCGGGAGTGTGGGCGACTTGGCATAGCCCGCTTGTTGCAGCTTGCCCATATCCGCCTGCGTGAAGTTCTGATACTGGTTGCTGAGTGACTCGGGCATGGGCACAAACTCAATGCGCGGGGCTTCACCGCGGGCCTGGAAGTACGCGTTGATCATGTCAAGGAACGTGGAGGCCACGCCGGTGCCGGCGTTGTAGATGTCGCTTGGGGCTTGGCTGTTGTGCACCCAGCGCATCTGGTCGATTACGTCTTGCACCCAGACGAAGTCGCGGCGCTGTTCGCCGTCAGCGAAGTCTGGATGGTTGCTCTTGAACAGCTTCACCACGTTGTGCTCCGCGATATCGCGTTGTGCCTTCCAGAGAATGCTGGCCATGCGCCCTTTGTGTGATTCGCGCGCGCCGTAGACATTAAAAAACTTGAAGCCGGCCCAGCGCGGCGGGGTGGGCGCGCCGTGGGCGATCTGGTCGAGCACCCAGGCGTCGAAGTCATTTTTGCTTTTGCCGTAGAGGTTGAGCGGCGTGAGTTGCCCGGGTGGGGTGCGGTCGCTGAAGCCTTGCTCGCCGCTGCCGTACGTCGCGGCGCTGGAGGCATAGTAGAACGGGACCTTGTGTTCGGCGCACCAGCGCCACAGCTGTTGGGAGGCACCGATGTTGACGTGCAACAGGTGGTCCCAATCGCGGGTGGTGGTATCGGAGTTGGCGCCGAGGTGCCAGACGGCGGTGGTGTGGGCGGCGAGGGCGGACGGGAGGGCGGCGGTGGGGGCGTCTTTTGTGAAGACGTTTTGGGCGTTGAGGAGGTCGTGTTGTTCGAGGCCGGCGAGGTTGGGGGACCTGGCGCCGTTGGGTGCGGGGAAGTCGACCAGCGTTAACGGTTCGCCTTGGGCGTGGAGGATGTGGGCGAGTTCTGAGCCGATGAAGCCGGCGGCGCCGGTTATGAGGTGCATGCGGGGGTGGGGTTGGGGGGCTGGTGCAAGATATAGAGGCGGGGCTGGCTGGGGGGCTCTGTTCGGCTGGCGAAAATGGCGAGGCTTTAAGGCCGTAGGGCCTCAGGGCACTTTGTGGCCGGAAGACCGAATCTGGACTGCAACAGCGTTAACCGTTTACGGTGGAGGTGGACGGTGGTTGCGTTATTGTGTACGGTACTGTCTACTGGTTTGTATACAGATTCGTAACCGAAGGGGTGGTTTTGGCGACTACACGAATTTCCGATAGCGATCGAGCATTGCTTCAGCAGTTGGCGGCGCAGACTGGCAAGCAGCATCAGGAGCTTATTCACGAGGCGCTGGAAGCATTTCATCGTGACCTGCTGCTGGACGGCATCAACGCGGCATTTCAAAGGCTCAAAAGCGATGAGAGCGCGTGGCGTGAGGAGCAACAGGAGCGCGCCGCATGGGATGGCGTTGCTGCGGACGGAGTTGCGTCCGACATGTTGCACGAAGAGCGCGTCGCTGCTGATCGCGTAAACAATGAGTAGCGAGGGACAAAGCAAAGCTGTTGCTCCTTCGCGAGGTGAGGTGTGGATGGTTGACCTCAATCCGACGCGCGGCCGAGAACAGGCGGGTATGCGGCCAGCGCTCGTACTGTCTGTTGACAAGTTCAACCATGGGCCGGCGGATTTGGTGTTCGTGGTTCCGATAACCAAAACTGAGCGCCGTATTCCCACACATGTGATGGTACCGGCTGGTGAAGCGGGGCTCACGGTGGACAGCTACATCAAGTGCGAGGATCTGCGCTCCGTTTCAAAAGATCGGCTGGTGCGGCGTTTGGGGGTTGTGAGCGTTTTGCGCATTGAGAGCGTGCAGAAATATGTTCGGTTGTTGCTGGGGTTTTAGGGCGGGGCGTGCGGGTTGTTGCACCTTGTGACGTGGGGGCTGACTTGGGTGCTCTGTTCGGCTGGCGAAAATGGCGAGGCTTCAAGGCCGTAGGGCCTCAGGGCACTTTGTGGCCGGAAGACCGAATCGGGACTGCAACGGCGTTTACGGTTGGTGGGTTGGGTTGGGGTGCGGTTACAATGCCGAGACGCGAACGTTGCATACAAACTGCAGTGCGGATTTGTGTGCCCACCCAACGCTCCTGCCTTATGCCTCTGTTTAAAACGCTGCTGCGAGTGCTGCTCATCGCCGACGTTGTGATGGCGCTGCTGTACCTGATTACGCGGCCGGCGCAACACTATGCGTGGGTGATTTTTCGCAACTTCAACCTCGACGGCGAAGCCAACATTGCCGCCTGGTACGCGTCGTGGAAATGGGGGTTGGCGTTTGCGCTGGTGTCGGTGCTGATCGTGGCCCGTCGCTCGGTGCAACTCCCCGGCGAACAGTTGGCACGCGTGGCGCTGAGCGTACTCTTTCTGGCGCTGGCCTGCGACGAAGTGGCGCAGCTGCACGAATGGTTTGGTCAACTGCTGGACCGTTTCCTGATTGACCGCAGTGACACAGTGATGTCGCGGACTCACTACTGGATGGTGGGGCCGTCAGTGGTGCTTATGGGGGTTGTGTGGTGGGTGCACAACACCATCCGTCGCCGTTCGGCTACGAGCACGCGGTTGCTGGTGGCGGGGTTTGGGCTGCTGATTCTGGGCGGCGCGGGGGTGGAGTTGCTATCGAACTTTGTGGCGAATGGGTCAACGGCA
>JBBSPO010000209.1:0-6799 GCA_038258695.1 Gemmatimonadales bacterium
CTGTCGGTGGGCGCGGCGGTCGAGGCAGCCGTGGGTCTCGCGCTCGATCGCTGGCTGTTTGATTCGGCCGACACCACGCTGCCGCCGGAGCGATCCGTTCGTGATGCGATCCGTACTATTGTCGCGACGCGGGGCAGTCAGCCGGTGGCGGTGGTGGCATCACTGTGCGACGTGAGCCCCAGACACTTGCAGCGGTGCTTCAAGGACGCCGTTGGGCTCACGCCCAAGGAGTACGCCATGCTGCGTCGCGATTGCCACGCGGTGCGTCGCAGCGCGCCGAACGGGCCTCAGTCTGACTCCATGTTTGGTGGGCACTCTGGCTTGACCGCTCACTCGGCCGACGATGATCGTCTGTTTCTCAGGCGCGAAGTCGAACGGCTTATGCACGGTACGTCAGAGACGCTGCAGCGTCGGCTAAGCGAGATCAAGGCAACGGCCCCGGTGACCAGGTAGCTATCTTGAACGGGTGACTGACAACAACCCTGCACCCACTGACGAGCCGACGCGCCGCTGGCTCGAGAATCCGATATACATGCTGGTGCTGGCTGTGTTGGCACTGGGCGCCGGCATTTATATGGCCAGCAACACCACACGCGCCGCTGAAGAGCGCGCCCTGCTACCGGCACGTGCTGACTGTCGGCGCTTTCCGGGTGCGTGTGAAGAGAACGTATCCGCGACACCGCCGGTGGAGTTGCAGACGTTGCATGCAGACGTTGAACGAGTGGAAGCGCAGTGGCGCATTACGCTTGAGCAAAACCGTCGCACCGGTGTGTTTCCCGACAAAGCGCTGACAGACATGCGAGATGCGCTGATAGCGACAGAATCGGCCATTGCAGACGCGCGGTTTCTGTTGGCCGAGTCAGAAGACGAGGTGGGCAGCGGTGACGCAAACGCGGGTTCGGATGAACGTGCGACCATGCTTCAGGTGCTGCGCGAAGCGTACGAACAGAAACTGGCGTTGCTTACGCGTGCGGTGCGGTTGTTTGAAGGAGCGGTGTGATGAACAGGCAACGCATGATGAACAGATTGCGCGCACGTGTGCCGCAATCTTTGCGGTTGGCTGTTTGCCGGGTAACGTACGGATGTGTGCTCAGTTGCATGGCTGCGGTTGTGAGTGCGTCTGCGTTGCGTGCGCAAACACCGGTTGACGTTGGTGCCTCGGTACGTGCGAACTCGGTGACGCATGTGCGACTGCAGAGTGGGTCGGTGCGCATTACCGGTTGGGCGTATGATTCGGTGCATGTAAGCGGACGGTTGGCGCCGGGCGAATCGTGGGTGATACGTGCCGACGGCGACACCATGCGACTGCGCGCCGAAGGATTGCCGCGTGGCTTGGCGGCGCCGAGTGAGTTGCAGATTTATGTGCCCATGTCGAGCCCGTTGGTGGTACGTGCCGCGGCTGCGTCGCTGGTGGTGAGTGAGTTTGACGGCGATGTTGATGTGGCCACGGCGGCTGGGAACTTGCTGGTGGAATCAGTGCGTGGCGGTGTGCGCGCCGAGACCATGCAAGGCACGCTGGCCGTGATTGGTCCGGTGCCGCGCGTTGAAGCAAGTACGGCGTCGGGTGCGATGCTGGTGAGTGTGCCGTATGACACGATTAATGAGGTGGTGTACGCGCGTCGTGCGAGTGCGAATGCGAATGCGAATGCGAATGCGAGTGCGAGTGCCAACGCTGGCGCCAATGCGAGTGCAAACGCGACGGCATTTGGTCACGTCGTGCTGCGCACGATCAGTGGCCGCGTCACGTTTGATGCGCCGGTGGTTGACAGCGCGAGCATTTACGCGGTGCGTGGCGATGTACGTGTGGTCACCGCACCGAGTGCGAACGGTACGGTGAATGTGTCGGTGCATACTGGTCGTGTAACGCTTGGTTGGATGGACGGTGTGCAGCCGCGCTACAACGTGCGTGCATTGCGCGGTGTGGTGCGCGGTGAACAGCCGAGCCCGTCTGGAGGCGCGGCGACGAGTGGTAGCGGCGGTGGTGTGTTTACGGTGCGAACCGTGCGCGGTGACGTTGTGTACGAGCGGGTGTCTGTGCAGCCCACGCCTTAGTGTCCCGTCGTTGCGATGCGCGATGCAGTCGGCGCGTTTGGCATCGCGCGGTGCGGCGTTATGCTATTCCCTCCTCCAGTGCGGGCGATTAGCGCTGTTTGAGCGAGAGCCGCGCGTTGTGTTTGCTGGCTGATCGGGACGCTGGCGAAATCAGGAGAAAGCACGCAAAATGCAGATCCATCCTTCGAGGAGATTACATGCAGAGTGTTCGCGGGTTGCGGGTAGCGCTCTTCGCTGCAGTGACGTTGGCGGTGACGCTGTCAGTGGCGTGGCCGGCGGTGGGGGCGGCGCAGGGTCGTCCGGCTGGCTGGCAGGCGCGTCTGGACAAGGGTGAGCACGCCGGACAGGGTGCCGATTCGCTGGTGTTTGAGGACATGAAACCCGGCTTTCATGTGACCACCGGTCCGGCCGGTATCATGTGGCACCCCGACAGTGTGGCGCGCGGCGATTTCAGCGTCGAAGCCACGTTGCATCTGTTCGATACCAAGGGTCGTGAGCGCGAGGGCTACGGCGTGTTTGTGGGCGGGCGTGATCTTTCGGCCGACCCTCAGTCGTACACGTATTTTCTGCTGCGCAACGACGGCCGGTTCATCATCAAGCAGCGTCGGGGCGCTGAGACGCCCACGCTGGTGCCGTGGACCGAGCACGCCGCGATCGCCCGGTGGAGCACGGCCAGTGGAGCGAGCGTGAAGAACGTGCTGGCCATCAAGGCGGCCGGTACGGACGTGCAGTTTGTGGTGAATGGCAAAGTGGTGCACACGTTGCCGCGCACCCAGGTCAGTCCCGACGGGCTGTTTGGCGTGCGGGCCAACCACAGCGTGAACCTGCATGTGGAGAAGATCGCGCGCGGCAAGTGAGTGGGCGGCACTGGCAGCGCGGGCCTTGGTGCATTAACTATTCTGGCTGGCCGGTGAGCGCGAGTTCGCGGGTCAGGGACGGCTAGGTAGCTCAGTTGGTAGAGCAGCGGACTGAAAATCCGCGTGTCGGGGGTTCGATTCCCTCCCTAGCCACTATATAAATCAACGACTTACATGATCGGCGTTCGGCTTCGGCTTGGGCGCCGATTTTCGTAAAGTGTCCGGGAATCGAACTGTAGAGGGTTTGGCTTTGGCAGCGGACCGGTTGGACTGCTCCATTGGCAGTTTTGATGCACTGAGACGCGGCGCCCTTGCGAGCATTGTCGGCACGCGCCGTGTGCTTCAATGACTCGTTAGCCGGTGGCAGTTGTAAGGGTACTCGCGAACTTCTCCAGAATAGAACGCGCGATCGTTCGTGCCGTGGCGAGCTCGTCAGGGGTAGCGGCACGCAGATTCCCTGGCTGCCTTCCCCGATGGCGTCCCTCGGCGATAGAGTCGCTCACCGTGGCGCGCTCGTTGTCGATTCGGGATTGCCTGCTGTCATGGCTGACTCGCCCAGTGGCATCCGTGGCAATCCAATCGATCTGACCCACGCTTGCAACGGAACTGCCGGCCGTACGCAAAGGCTTCCATCCGTCACGCGGCGGTGGGGAGCGGGTCAGTACCCTCGCTCAGGATGGCAAGATACCCCCGGTAACTGAACACGCGGCCGCGCTTGCGGCCGGTGACTTCGTCGACGATGCCGAACCGCTCCAGATCAGCGAGCGCCGCATTGACCGTGGGGGCCGACAAGCCAGTCTGGTGAACGAGCTGGTTGGCCGTCAGATAGGGATGCTGCTGAAAAAGATCATGGATACGTAGCGCTGAGCCGGCCCGGTCGCTCTCCGCGGTGATGCGCTCGCGGTCTTGCTTGAACAGCTCGATGATCCGGGTGGCGGCATCGAACGCCTGATTGGCGGTATCCGCGACGCCCGTGAGAAAGAAGTCGAGCCAAGCTTCCCACGCGCCATGTTCGCGCACCTCCTGAAGCAGGCGGTAATAGTCGGCGCGATGGGTTTTCAGGTAGAGGCTCAGATAGAGCAGCGGCTTGCGCAGCACCCCGTTGACGCAGAGATAGAGCGTGACCAGCAATCGGCCGATCCTGCCATTGCCGTCCAGAAAAGGGTGGATGGTCTCGAACTGGACGTGCAGCAGACCGGCTTTGATGAGAGCGGGCAAGCGCGAGCCTTCCTCGTGCATGAACCGCTCCAGCGCATCAAGACAGGCATCCATCTCGTTCGGCGGCGGCGGCACGAACATCGCATTGCCGGGACGAGTGCCACCGATCCAGTTCTGCGAGCGTCGGAATTCGCCGGGGCTTTTGGTACCACCGCGCCCGCTTTGCAGCAGGCGCGCGTGCATCTCACGGATCAGGCGCAGCGACAGCGGCAGGTCTTCCAGCCGCTCCAGCCCGTACATCATGGCGTCGACGTAGTTCGAGACTTCGCGGATGTCGTCGATCGGCTGGCCGGTCTGCGCCTCGGTCTCGAAGCGAAGCAGGTCCGAAAGGGTCGACTGCGTGCCCTCGATCTGGGACGAGAGGACCGCTTCCTTTCTCACGTACATATAGAGGAACAGCTCCTGGCGCGGGAGCAGGATGGTGATGCCGTCCAGACGCCCCAGGGCTCGCTCCGCCAGACTCAGCCGTTCCAGCAGCGTCAACACGTCGATCGACGGCTCCGGCGGCAACGGCGGGGGCACGAACGCGCGCACCGTCTCGCCCGCAACAGGCGTTTCGACAAAGCGGCCTAGCCGGAGATTTGGGTCGGGTTCAGACATGAGCTCAATATGATGCTGCCTGCTTATTTAAGCAAATGCCACTTGGCTTAAATAGGAAGTGAGCTAAGGTAAGCGCTCTTAAATAGGGGGTGATACCACCATGGGAGGGTACACCCAGCGGGTTCGTGACAGGATCAACGTCACCACCTCGGGATCGCCAGCCCCTCCCTAGCCACTGTGGCTATGTGATTGCAAACAACGACTTACGCACACGGCGCCCGGGCATTCCCGGGCGCCGTTGTGCTTTTTGCCAGGGAAACGTTTTGAAGAGGGAGGCAGGACGACCAAAAGAGGGAGATGAGGCACCACCATGTGTCCGAGCTTGTCGGAGCTGTCCTTGAGCTCGCGTCGACGCGCATGGCGCAGTGCCACTCCCGCCGTCGCGTGTCCCAGCTGCGCCTGAATGCTCTCGAGCATCATGTCCTGATCGCGTATGCCCGCTATTGCAACCGATATCGAGCTGACGCCTTGCCGGACTCCGAATACAGCACCATCGCATCACCGTCGATCTCGCCGCGCAGCAACTGCACCGCGCTCTTGCTGTTCTGGCGCAACGACAACGTCATTGTATCGCCGCGCTGAACAGCCTCGACGGACATCGCGAGGCCCGTGACGAAGTGCGCTGTTCCGGTGAAGCCGATGCCTCCCAATGACGAACTGGCGGGCGTGGGGCCGCTTGCTGCGGCGCCTGATGTCGCGCTTAAGGTCGCGCTCAAGGCCGCTCCCGGAAATCGTGACGACTCGTACAGACGAACTCGGGTGGGCATGCCCGACGAACTGCCAACCACAACCCAGTCTCCCTCGATTGCTTTGTCGCGATCGGCGATCAGCTCGAGCGTGACATCGGTGAGCGTCGCGACGGCGCCAAACAGTCCAACGCCACCCCGCAGCGTGTTGCCGCGCACGTCGTCACCAAACGGGTCTGCACCGACCACGGCGTATCGCAGGTAGTTGGCATCGACCACGACGACGCTGAACTGCTGCGTGCTGCCCGGCACGATCGCGGCGTGCCACGGCGCGAATGCCCAACCCGAAGGCTGCGGTTCGGGCGCAGGAGCCGATGTGGACACGGTCGCAGGCAGCGCTGGCGGTGCGAGCAGCGCGGCACTGATCACTTGTTCGAAGCGCTCGCTCCGACTGAAGCCCACATGCACGCGTCGGAGAAAGAACCCGGCAGCGCCCTGACGACGCGCGGCCTGCGCGAGCCACAACGTATCCCGGTCCACGTTGAACGTGCGCGTGGCGCGATCGGCGATTGTGTCGACATCAGGCAGGCGCGTCGTCCCTGTCACGATCGTTGCGTTCGTGCGAACTTCGAGCCGGTAGAGCGCGCCGGGAATCAGTCGCAGCACGCCTGGCGATGCCGACGACGGCGCACCGTCCGCAACCGTGATCGTGCGCACGCGATACATCCCCGCACCACCGCCGTCGGTGCGCGTACGCTGGTCTTCACTCGCCACCACGGAGTCGAGTGGCCCAAACAGCATCACCCTCGCACCGGAGACGGGATGACCTCCGGCGGCGACGATCGCATCGCCGGTTTGGAACTGCGCCGCGCGCTGAAGATCTGCCAGCTGCGTCTGCTCAACCAGAATCAGCTGTTCGCTGAGCTGCGCGTCGAGCACGGCATGCACGGCAATGCGTGGCTCGAGGGCGGGCATCGCCGGATCACCGCCCGCGCACGCCACGAGACACAGCAGTGAACAGACGATCGCCGGAAGCAGCTGTCGCCTCATGTTCAGAAAGACAGCCGCATGCCGATGGACGGCACGAACGGCAGCTGCGAGAAGGAGGTGATGCGACTTGGCGATTCACTGTCGTCGAGCGCGTACATCATCACATTGCGACGGTCGAACAGGTTCACCACGCTGAGCGTGGGACGCAGCGTGGCCCAGTCCATGTCGATGCGCCGTTCGATACTGAGATCCAGACGCGTGTAGAACGGCAGTCGCTCGGCGTTGCGCTCGCCGTGCACCACATCACCGTCGTGACTGCGGGAACCCGGCACCCACGTCTTCAGCACCGGATCGAAATACCAGCGCGTCATGTGTCCCGCCCAGCCCGTGTACGGC
>JBBSPO010000210.1:0-6767 GCA_038258695.1 Gemmatimonadales bacterium
TAGACCCTGAGGACACCCTTCTGGTTCCCAAAAGCACTGGTTACCGGCAAACCACACACTTTCCAGGTGCGTTGTGTCACATATTCCCAATCCGCTGTTGCGCTTCCGCGACGAGTTTCCGATTCTCGCGCGTTCAACCTATATGGTGTCAAATTCTCTGGGCGCCATGCCACGATCGGTGCCGGCGGCGCTGGCCGAGTACGCGCAGCAGTGGGAGACGCGTGGTGTGCGCGCCTGGGCTGACGGCTGGTGGGATATGCCGGTGCGCTTGGGCGATGAGGTCGCGCCATTGATGGGTGCGGGCGCGGGGGAAGTGGCCATGGTGCCAACGGTCACCCAGGCCATGAGCGCGGTGCTCTCGTCGCTCGATTATCCGGCGGGCCGAAACCGGATTGTGATGACAGAGCTCGACTTCCCCTCGGTGCGCTACGCCCTCGAAGCGCTGGCGCCGCGTTTTGGGGCGGAAGTTGTGGTGGTGCCAAGTGATGACGGTATCACGATTGATCAGTCGCGATTGCGCGAAGCGATTGATGAGCGTACGCGGCTGGTGGCCGTGTCTCATGTGCTGTTCAAGTCTGTGTACATCATGGATGCGGCCGCGCTCGTAAAACATGCGCACCGCGTGGGCGCCGTGGTGGCGTTGGACGCGTATCACAGCGTGGGCGTCATGCCCGTAGACGTGCATGCGCTCGGCGTCGATTTTCTGGCGGGCGGTGTGCTCAAATGGCTCTGCGGTGGTCCGGGTGGCTCGTTTTTGTATGCGTCACCGTCGGCGAGCGAGCGCTTTGCGCCGGCTCAAACCGGATGGCAGGCACACAAAACCCCGTTCGCGTTTGCGCAAACCATGGAGTATGCGCAGGGCTCGTGGCGCTGGCTTGGTGGCACGCCGGCGGTGCCTGCACTTTTCGCGGGACGCGACGGTCCGCGTTTGGTTCACAGTGCGGGTTTGCAGGCCATTCGCGACAAGAGCGTGCGCCAAACAAGTGTGCTGATCGAGCTGGCCGACGTTCGCGGCTGGCGCGTGCACGCGCCACGCGTTGCTGAACAACGGGGCGGCACCGTGGCGTTTGATGTACCCAACGGCGCCGAGGTGGCGCAGGCGCTGCTCGCGCGTGACATCGTGATTGATTATCGGCCTGGCGCTGGCATTCGCGTTGCGCCACACTTTTACACCAACGACGCCGAAGTGCACGTGGTGGTTGACGCCATTGATGACATCCTCGCTACCGACGCCTGGCGTCAGTTTGTGGGAACGTCTCGTACCGTCACCTGATCTGCAACGTGATCTGCA
The DNA here is from genome assembly GCA_038258695.1 of Gemmatimonadales bacterium. Lineage (GTDB taxonomy): Bacteria > Gemmatimonadota > Gemmatimonadetes > Gemmatimonadales > Gemmatimonadaceae > JAABRT01. Next base: position 1,292 of record JBBSPO010000210.1, read on the forward strand.
GCGTGACCTGCGTGTTGTACGCGCCATGGCGTGACGTGGGGCGTTGACGCATCTTACGAAGTCGTCTTCACCTAAACACTATCTGCCATGGCTGCGTCCAACCCCGCTCCCCGCAAGTTGCGCAAACAGTTCAGCAACTCGTCATATCCACTGATCGTGCTGCGATTCGAAGATGGACATGAGATCAAGATCTACCAGAACACCGGAAAATTATTTGATGCCTGGGCCGGTGAGCGGATCAAGATTATGGCTGTGCATGATATGAACGCCAAGGAGTGGGACCTCATCGAAACACGCACTGGCGACAAGTTTGAGGATGCTCCACCAGACGCGTAGCGTTTTGGCTTTGCGAGCACACGATAGCGTTCCGCTCGCGGCGCACACGTTCGCATTGCGCTTGCCGGATTCGCGCCATATCATGTGATGTGCTTCATTCCCCGCCGCAGGTACTGCAGGTCGCTGCGCCCATACAAACCGCGCTTTCGCGTGGCGACGCCGTCGTCGCTCTTGAAAGCTCGGTTTTTGCACAAGGCCTGGCAGTCCCGCACAATCGTGATGCCATCAACCGGATGCTGCGTGCGGTCGACGCGCAGCACGCGACACCCGCCATCACTGCTGTGGTACGTGGTGTTCCATCAGTGGGGATGGAGGGTCACGACATGGAGCGGTTTCTCCTTCGCGATGGCGTTCGAAAGGTGTCCGCGCGTGATGTGGCCTTTTGCATGGCGGAGCGCGCCGATGGTGCCACCACGGTCGCCGCTACCATGTTGCTCGCCGCGAGAGTTGGTATTGAAGTTTTCGCAACGGGTGGCATTGGCGGAGTGCATCGTGACGCCCCGTACGATGAATCGGGCGATCTGATCGAGCTCGCGCGCACGCCCATGATCGTGGTGTGCGCCGGCGCGAAAAGTATTCTCGACCTCCCCGCAACCCTCGAGCGCCTTGAAACGCTGGGGGTACCCGTCATTGGGTATCGCACCACCACGCTGCCAGGGTTTTTCACCACCAGCACCGGACTGGCGCTCAACGCCACCGCGCTGTCCGCCGAGCTGATTGCCCAAGCCTGGCTTCACCATCGCAGCCTCGGACGCACGGGCGGCATGCTGGTGGTGCAGCCGCCGCCTGAGCCGCACGCGTTGTCGGCCAGCGTGGTAGAAGTCGCCACGGAACGCGCTCTGGAAGCGGCCCGCGCGGCCGGCGTGCGCGGCGGTGCGGTGACTCCGTTTCTTCTGGCCGAGATGGAGCGTCGCACAGATGGCGCCTCGGTGATCGCCAACCTGGCGCTGCTCGAATCAAACGCTTCGCTGGCGGCGGAAATCGCGGCGGCCGTCGCACAACTTCGCAAGATGGAGGAAACTGAAACCGGCCCCTGACTCGTACAACTGAGGAAGGCAGCGGGCACACTGCACACAGTGGTAGATTCTGGTGTACAAGATAGATGAACTTGAGAGTTAGCGCGCGGTACTATCCGGTAACCCGTTCGCGATGGAGGTCCGACCCGACATGCCGAACCAATTCCTGAGCTCCGAAGAGTACGACGAGCGTGCCCACGCCCTCTACAACGAGGGTCTGTACGACGACGCGCTCGACGTGCTGCGAGAAGGACTGGCGCTGTATCCCAGCGCTGTTGAGCTGCACGTGGGTGTAGGGTACGCGCGTCTGGCGCGTGATGAGTTCGCCTGGGCACGTCGCGCCTTTGACGAAGCGCTCGTGCTCGATCCTGAACACGAAGACGCGCTGGCCGGCACGGGCGAACTGCTGCTCAAGTTCGGACGTGTCGACGAAGCCATGCGCACCTTCGATACCACGCTCGCGCTGGGCTACGAAGACGATACCGACCTGATGCTGCAAATCGGTCGGGCGCTTTTCCGTGAAGGCTACATCGAGCAGGCGCTCGCGTTCTTCGAGCGTGGCGTTGCTCACGCAGCGGACAATGCGGAGGCGGTCGCGTGTGTTGGTTACGCACAGCATCGCCTCGGTCGCGATGCCGACGCCATTGCCACCCTGCGTACGGCGCTGTCGCTCGACAACAGTTTTGGCGAGGCCCGCGTGTATCTGGCCAATCTGCTCTACGACGCCGGTGAACTTGAGGCGGCGTTGCGTGAGTTTGAGCGCACCACGCCCGAAGACCATTGGGACGAACTCGGCATCTGGCGTTATGTCGAGTTGCGCAAAGGAACCAGCGCTCGCATCGAGGACGTCGAAGCACTCAAGCCGTGGGACGATCGGCTTACCGAAATCGCGGAGGAGCCGGACGCCATCGATGAGTTGCTGGCCGAAGTGGAAACGGCGTTCATCGAACGGGAAGCCGCGGCCCAGGAGCAGGCGCAGGGGCATCTTGATATGCTGGGCACGCTGCTCGACGGACTGGCCAAGGACCGAGATCACGATTCGTCGGCGGATGAAGCGCTGGCGCTCGACGCAGCGACGCGTCCGTCGCTGGTCTCCTCGTCGCGCGAACTGACGGCGGAGGCGGAGCATCGCATCGTGCTGCAGGATGGACGATCGTATGCCGGGACGTGGGAAGAGATTGTTGCTGCGTTGCGTGATGCGCAGGATCCCAGCCGCTCGCTGGACGAGTTCATGGCCGTGGAAGCGCGGCGTCAGTACGGTGCAACCGGCGTTCGCATCTCGACGCGCGGACCGGAGGAGTTCCTGCGCGGCAGCGAGCACGCTGGTGTGCTGCGCATCGTGCAGTAGGCTTGTGTTGCGCGCGTGACCGTTTCTGCTGATCGCGCGCGCGAAGCCTGGGTAGCCGCGCAGGTTGTGCTCGCGCCTTGGCGCTCCGGAACAGTTGCATTGGAGCGTGGCGAGTCGCTTGAAGAGGCGTGGAATGCCGTGGCCGGCGTGCTGCGGGCGATTGCGCCGGACGTCGCGTCAGATGACGCCAAGGCGCTGGTGGGAGCGCTCCGCCACGAAGGATTGTGCACACTCGACGAAGCGCACTCGCTGATTGACTTGCGCGCCGCGGCAGTGCGCGCGCGTGAAGAATCCGGCAGTGTCACTGACATGCACCGCGCCATGGTGATGCGTGCGAGTCAGATTCTGGAGCGCGTGGTGGCGCAGGCCGACGGGTCGGCGTCCGCGGCGTCGTTGCAGCAGGAGTACAGTCGTGCATCAGCACGGGTACCGGCTGCAGACATTCCGGTGGATCGCACCACGAGTGCGGGATATGGTGGCGGTGCTCAGACAGCGGGCGCGGGTGGGCCGCCGATCCTGTCGTCGCCCTCGCCGAACGCCTCGTCGTCGTCCTCCACGGACGGTAACAGGGCAGGCAAAACGAGCAGAATCAGGTCCAGCCGGTTTGTAGTGGCGCTGGTCGCAGTGTGCCTGGTGTGCGCCGTTCTGGCGGCGGTGCTGTTTTCACGCGCCATGAGCGGCGACGCGATGCAGGAAGGCATTGAGGCGTACCAGGCCGGTCAGCGTGTGGTGGCACGTCTCGCGTTTGAGCGTGCTTTGAGTGACGATCCCAGCGACGCGCGTCCGCTTATTTACCTTGGTCGACTTTCGCGTGAAGAAGGCGATCTCGCCACTGCGCGCCGACTGCTGGAGCAGGCGGTGCAGCGTGCGCCGGAGAATGCGCTCACGCATCGCGAACTCGGGTCGGCGTTGTTGGCTGACGGGCAGCCCGAACTCGCGCGTCGCTTTTATGTGCGTGCACTTTCCATTGACGCCACCGATCAACTCGCGCAGGGATACCTCGGCTGTTCGCTGGCCCGACTCGGCCGGATAGATGAAGCGCGACGCTGGCTGGATCGCGCGGGTCCTGGCGACTGGATGGCCTGCGCGGCACAAACAAACCCCGTTCCGTAAAAATCTTGACTCACGCAATATCACAGACGGATCCCGCACTGCTTGTTCACGAAGACGTGTCGCGGTTTGTGCTCGACAACGGTCTCACGCTGTTGGTGCGACGTGATACGTCGGCACCAGTGGTGGGATTGTACACGCATGTGAAGGCCGGATATTTTGACGAGCCCGATGACCGGGTTGGCATTGCCCACGTGCTTGAGCACATGTACTTCAAGGGCACTCCCACACGCGGTGTTGGAGCGATTGCGCGTGAGACAAAGCTGGCCGGTGGGTGGCTGAACGCACACACGATTTACGATCACACGGCGTATGTCGCCGTTGTGCCAAGCGACGGGTTTCACGCCGCGCTTGATGTGCAGTTCGATGCGTATGCCAACAGTCTCATTGATGCTGAGGAGCTGGCGCGCGAACTGGAAGTCATTGTGCAGGAAGCACAACGCAAACGCGATGCGCCCGGCGCAGTGACGGTGGAATCGCTGTTTGCGCTGCTGCACGATAATCATCGTATCCGGCGCTGGCGCATTGGCGAGCCTGAGCAACTGCGCACGTTCTCGCGCGAGATGATGCTCGATTTTTACCGCACCTGGTATGTGCCGTCCAATACCGTGCTGTCCATTGTGGGTGATGTTGACCCCATGGCGGTGCGCGACGCGGTGCAGGCGCGATACGGGACGCTGGGTGCAGGCACTACCACCCGGGATATCGCTCCCACTGAAGACACGTTGCCGGGTGTGCGCGTGCGTGATCTTACCGGAGATATTGCGCAGTCGCATGTGGCGTTTGGTTGGCGCACCCCGCCGTTGCATCACGCAGACTCACCAGCGCTTGAACTGGCGGCCATGATTCTGGCTTCCGGTCGTGCCTCCCGATTCTATCGGGCGGTGCGTGAACAGCAGCTGGCTACCGGTGTGTCGTCGTTTGCCTACACTTCCGGCAACGTGGGTGTGTTTGTTGTGCACGCCGAAACACCACCGGAAAAGTTGCGCGACGCGGCGCTGGCCACGTGGCGCGAAGTCAGCGCGCTGCGCACGTATGGTGTGCGCGAAGAAGAGCTGGTGCGCGCACAGCGCGTACTCGAAGCACGGTGGCTGCGTCGCCTCGAAACCATGGATGGGCAGGCCGCGTATCTGGCCGGCTGGGAAGCCGAAGGCGCTGTTGCCATGGGCGCGGACTATTACCAGCGTCTCATGAGCACCACAGCGGCGCAGGTGCAGGAGGCGCTCGAGCGTCACACCGATCCGCGCCAGGTGAGTGTGATGGTGTACCGGCCAACTGGCGCGCTGGCGCTGCCGTCAGACGCGGAATCCATGCGCGCGTGGCTGGCGACTGTTGAAGGCGCGGACAGTGCGGTGGCGCCGAACGCGGGTGACTTGGCAGTCGCAACGGGCGTGGCGTCGGATTCACCGTTGGGCACCTCGGCGGATGCACCGTCGGGCGTGACAGCGGGCACGTCGCCCGGCACCGCGCCGAGCAGTGCAGCGCACACGCCCGCCAGACTGGAGCGCACTGAAGGTGAGGTGCACGTATTTCGCACGGCAAATCACGTTCCGGTGCTCGTGCGTGCACGCCCGGGCAGTCCGATGGTCAACATCGGGCTGTTCCTGCGCGCAGGTGCCGTCAGTGAGCCCGCCGAGCTGGGTGGTGTGGCACGTTTGGCCGCACA
>JBBSPO010000211.1:0-6750 GCA_038258695.1 Gemmatimonadales bacterium
CGAGGACGCACGGACAGCACACAACGTGTGCAGCTGCGCAAAGATGATTTCCGCGTGCGGCGCTTTGTGGAGCGCACGGGCACCACGGTGATCTTTGTGGTGGATGCGAGTGGCAGTTCGGCGTTGGCGCGATTGTCCGAAGCCAAGGGTGCGATTGAAATGTTGCTGGCCGAAAGTTATGCGCGACGGGACCGTGTCAGTCTCATTGCATTCCGAGGCAACACGGCCGAAACACTGCTGCCGCCCACGCGTGCACTGGCGCGCGCACGTCGCGTGCTGGCGGCGCTGCCCGGTGGTGGTGGTACGCCCATGGCCACGGCCATTGATGCAAGCATTGAAGCGGCGTTGCTCGCGCAGCGTGCGGGCTCGTCGCCGTTGGTGGTGTTCTTGACGGACGGTCGCGCCAACATCGCGCGTGATGGCACGCCGGGGCGTCCGCAGGCGGCGGCCGATGCACTGGTGAGTGCGCGCACGTTTGCGCTGCAGCAAATCTCATCGTTGTTTGTCGATACCTCACTGCGTCCCGACGCCACCACGCGTGCGCTCGCCGAGTCCATGCGGGCACGCTATGTTCCGTTACCAGCGGCCAACAGTGAGGCGCTGCGCGGACTGGTGCGTACCGTGCAGAAAACGGCCGAAGGTGAACGTGTTTGAGAATCGTGGAGTGCGCGGAGTGCAACCATTGCAGCCTTTGCAACCTGTGAGTGGTCAGTCGGGTGTCGCGGCGTCGGCGTTGTCGGCGGGCAGTTCGGCTGCGGCACCACAAAGCATCGCGGTGCGCGAAACACCGGCGCGGGTGTTTTTGCGCTCGGTCATTTTTGTGGTGTTCTACTGGTGGCTGGCCACCGGGGCGATTTTTGCGCTGGAGCGCAGTGTCACCACGCGCGGGGCGGGGCTGGCGCTGGCGCTCGCCCTGGGCGGCATTGGAGTGTGGCTGTTGCTGCGTTCACGCGACGATGTCACACCGGCCGGTTCGCGCTGGTCGTTTTTAGGCGCCGCGTTTTTGTGGAGCCTGGTGCAGGTGGCGTTCTACGGCGGCTGGGTGGTGGGTCCCGAGTCGCGCGCGTTGCACGTGCCCGCACAGCCCGCCACGTTGGCGTTTGCCACACAAGCGGTGAGTGCCATGCTCTGGTATCAGCTGCTCATGTTGGCGTCTCTGGCGGTCACCTGGGTGGCCACAGGGCGGCAGCGTAACCGCACGGGCTGGTGGGGGCTGCTGCTCTTTTACACCACGCACCAGCTGGCCTGTATCAGCATCTTTTTTGGGGTGGAGAATCCCGGGCGCGGGTTTTTTCCCAAGCACCTGGAGTTCCTGGAGTCCTACTTTGGGCCCACGCAAAACTCGCTCTTTTTACCGCTGTCGGTGGCGGTGCTGCTCATGCTGACGCTGGCGTTTGTGGTGAAGGCGCTTCGCGACCGGGCGCCCATGCGTCGGCAGGCCATGGCGTTGCTCACGGTGCTGGGGACGCTGGGGGTGATTGAGTTGCTGGTGCTGGGGTTGGATGTGAATCTGGAGTTGTGGGAGGTGTTTCTGGATTTCCGTGGGCAGGGGTAGGGTTCACCACGGAGGTCGCGGGGGGAGTTCCATGTGGCTCTGAGACTCTCTTGTTGCGTTTTCTGTAGATAACGGTATTGTGTATAGTGTTATCTACAGATTCCCTTATGAAGACCAGCTCATCATCCACGTTGCCTCTCGCTGTCAGGCGCGCCCTTGTTCGGTTGGGGCGCGATATCAGTGCTGCCAGGCGTCGTCGTCGGCTTCCGCTTGAGGTGGTAGCGGAGCGCGCGTTCACCACCCGCCAGACGGTGGCTCGGGTTGAAAAGGGCGATCCGACGGTGGCGTTAGGTACTGTGGCCACGATTCTGTTTGCGCTCGGGCTCAATGATCGGGTGATGCAGCTCGCGGCGCCGTCTGCCGATGAGGTGGGGCTGGCGCTGGAGGAGGAGCGGTTGCCGGAGCGAGTCAGGTTGCCGCGGCGCGCAAAGAGCAGCAGTGCGCGCTACAAGGCACCACCAGCGGCGACTTCACCCGACGGGAGCAAGCCTGGCTCAGGGCAAGGCACGTGAGCCAGCCAGCGGCTTGGGTGCACGTTGACATCGCGGGTGAGACGCGCCTGGTGGGGCGATTGTACGTGAGCTCGGGGCGCGGTCGGGAGGACACGTCAACCTTCTTGTACGACGATCACTGGATTGCGGCGCCCGATCGCTTCGCGCTCGAACCCGCGTTAACCGTATCGGCTGCGCCGCACTACACCGTGCCAGGGCGGGCGCTCTTTGGTGCGTTGGGCGATTCGGCGCCAGATCGGTGGGGTCAGACTCTGCTGCGACGTGAGGAGCGTATGCGCGCGCGCCAGGAGGGACGTGCTCCGCGTACGCTTCGCGAGATTCATTTCCTGCTCGGCGTGACCGACACCACCCGGCAAGGGGCGCTGCGATTTACCACCGACGCCGATGGCCCGTTCGTAGCGCCTGATGGTGAGACGAGTGTGCCACCGCTCGTGGATCTTCCTCGCTTGCTCGGCGCGAGCGATCGCTTTCTGGCCGACGCGGAGTCGGCTGACGATCTGCGGCTGCTGCTGGCGCCAGGCTCGTCGCTCGGTGGTGCGCGGCCAAAGGCGTCAGTACGCGATGCGAACGGCGAGCTGATGATTGCGAAGTTCCCCAAGGGTGAAGATGACGACTATGCAGTTGTCACATGGGAATGCATCGCACTCGAGCTCGCGGCGAACGCCGGAATCAACGTGGCCCGTCATCGGATGGAAAGTGTTGCTGGTCGGGATGTGCTGTTGCTGCATCGTTTTGATCGCATACAACATGCGGACACAACACATCGCGTTCCGTACCTGTCGGCAATGAGTATGCTAGGCTCAACGGACGGTGAGACACGTAGCTACCCTGAAATCGCTGATGCCATCAGGCAGTACGGCGCCGCATCACGAGCGGACCTCGGCGAGTTGTGGCGCCGAATGATTTTCACGGTGCTCATTTCCAACACCGACGACCATTTGCGAAATCATGGGTTTCTCTACACCGGGGCTGCCGGCTGGCGGCTATCTCCGGCCTTTGATCTCAACCCCGTGCCTGTAGACATCAAACCACGTTTGCTTTCAACGGCGCTCGGCATCGACGAGGACCTGTCGGCTTCATTCGCGATTGCGTGGGAGTCGGCCGAGTTGATGGGTCTGACCCTGCCTGAAGCTCATGCGATCACAGCGGAAGTGGTTTCGGCCGTCGCTCACTGGAGACAGGTGGCGATACGATGTGGCATAGGCGCATCTGAAATTGATCGAATGGCGTCGGCGTTTGAGCATGGGGATTGTGAGGTGGCCAAGGCAAAATCGCGTAAGTTTCGGGGGTAGCGTAGATCTTATAGGATTAGATATTATAGTGCAGTATAATATGTAACGCCATAATATCTTTGCCTCCCTCCCAACTGCTCCAATGGACGCTACCGACGCCGCAGCCGATTTGCTCAACTTTATTGATGGCGGTCCGGCCCGAAACACGCTTGCCCTCGTCTACGGCCGCCGTCGCATTGGGAAATCGACGGCGCTCGCCACGCTCGCCAGGGAACGGGGAGGGTTTTACTGGGAGGCAACCCGGGCCAAGACACCGATTCAGCTGGAACGGCTCGGCGCGGCGCTGGGTGAGCATCTGGGTGTTGGTGCGCTCGCGCTCACGAACTGGGAGGACGCGTTATCGCGGCTGCTGCAGATGGGGGCTGGTGGCAGCGTCCCGATCGTGCTCGATGAGTTTGGCTACTTGCTGGAGTCGGAGCCGGGGCTGGACTCTGTGGTGTCTACCGTGCTGGGACCGTCCAAACGCGAAACGCGTGGTCGGGCGCGACTCATTCTGTGCGGTTCCGCGATTGCTGTCATGCGTGCGCTTACTGCCGGCCAGGCTCCGCTTCGAGGACGGGCGGCGCGCGAACTGTTGGTGCAGTCCTTTGACTTCAGGCGGGCTGCGACGTTGCTGGGAGCGGAGCCCGACCTCAAGCTCGCAACTCGCCTCTATGCGGTGATTGGCGGCGTTGTGGGTTACGCCACCGATATGGTAGACGACGACCTGCCGCGGGACAACGACGATTTTCCCCGTTGGATTACACAGCGCGTGCTTTCGCCGGCGGCAACGCTGCACCACGAGGCGGGCACACTGCTCGCTGAGGACCCCACGCTGTCGGCTGGCGATCAGTCGTTGCATCACAGCATTCTCAATGTGATAGCCAACGGGGCCGTGGCACTCGCACGGATTGCGAACCGCCTTGGCCGTCCCGCGTCCAATCTCGATCCGGTGATCCGGCGTCTCATCGATGCCGGTTTCGTGGTCCGGCACGATGATCCCATACGGCGGCGGCGCCCGACCTTTGCACTCGCCGATCCGTTCCTTCAGTTCCACTACGCCGTGCTCGAGCCACACCGCACGGCGCTACGGGAGCGCAGCGCGCGCGAGGTGTGGGACCGCACTCTTGCGGCATCTTTCGACTCGCTTGTGCGCGGCCCCGTGTTTGAGGAGCAGGCTCGCAGTTGGGTTCGCCGGTTTGCCGCACCGGAAACGTTGGGCGGGGGGGGGGACTACATCGGGCCGTCTCAGGTATCGATTGAAAAGACTGACTATCAGCTGGATGTGGTGGTCGCCAGAGGTGGATCCGATCTTGACCCTGCGGATCGTCAGGTACTTGCTATTGGCGAGGCCAAGTCAGGTGAGACAATTGGCATGTCGCACCTTCGGCATCTTGAGCGCGCGCGCGCCGCGCTTGGTCCCAATGCCGCTGCGGCGCGGTTACTTCTGTTCGCCCCCAACTTTACTGCCGATCTTAAACGAGCGGCTTCGCAGCGAGGTGACACGGAGTTGGTGGATCTTGAGCGGATGTATTTCGGAGAGTAGTAATTGCGAAGCGGGACACACCGGCACATTTACGCCAGTCGGCCAGCAAAGGTGCGATAACTCATTGTCTACTCATGCCGTAACGCCTCAATCGGATCAAGCCGCGACGCGCGTCTTGCCGGCACCATACCAAACACAATCCCGATCGCTACCGACACCGCCACCGCAATCGCGGTAAGTGTAAACGGCACACCGGTACCGACATCAAGCACGGTGTTGAGCAGCCAGCCGGTGGCGAGGCCAAGTACAATGCCCATCACACCGCCAATGCCGGTGAGCGTGGCGGCTTCGACAAGAAACTGTTGCATAATGTCCTGACGTGTGGCGCCCAGTGCTTTGCGCAAACCGATTTCGCGCGTGCGACTGGTCACGGACACCATCATGATGGCCATCACGCCAATGCCGCCTACCATGAGTGCGACGCCGGACAACACAATCATCACCAGAAAAAACACACCGGTGATGTTGTTGAAGGTGTCGAGCACCTGATCCTGCGTGACCAGATCAAAGCTGTTGCGATTGGCAGGGCGCAGTCCGCGACTTGATCGCAGCTCAAGCGTGACGGCTTCCTGTGCGTCGGCCACGCTCACGGCTTCACGCGGACGCACTGGTATCCACAGGCCATTGGTACGATCGAGCGTGAACGAACGATCGAGATAGCGGAACGGAACGATGGCGCCGGTTTCCTGACCTGGTGGTGCAAAGATGTTGCCGGGCTCCTGCCACACGCCCACAATCTGCACGGGGCGACCACCGAGTTGTATCCATTTGTCGAGCGGACTCACACGACCAAATACACGGTTGGCAACGTTCTCCTGCAGCACCACCACAGGCGCACCCGATGTGATTTCGGTGCGCAAAAACCAGCGGCCTGCGATGAGCTCCCCCCCCTGCACAATGGGGAAACCTTCGTCGGAGCCAAACACGGCGACGCCCTGCGTGCGGGTGCCCTCGTATTCAATGCGCGCGAGTGTTTGGCCCCACAGTGACGCGTAAGCGATTTCCGGCAACCGCCGGATGCGATCGGCGTCCGCCTCTGAGAGATCAGGCCTGATGCGCACATAGGCCGGAGGATTGGCGGGGTTGATGGGCGTTTGCGAAAAAATCTTGAGCACGTAAAACGTGTTGGGTCCAGCCACTTCAATGGTGCTCACAATCTGATCGCGAATGCCTTGCACCATGCTCGCCATGGTCATCACGGTGGCCACACCAATCACTACACCGAGTATGGTGAGCGCCGAACGCAAGCGCGCCGACAAAATGGCGCCCATGGCAATGCCCACATTGTGCGCGAGCGTGCGTGGGTTGAGCAGGCTCATTGTGGCCACCGCACTTTTGTCTGCACCGATATCACGATTGCGGTCATGATGCGCTGTTGGACTGAGTGCTCATTCCGCACGCATCGCAGTAATAGGATCAAGCTTGGCCGCACGTGCCGCCGGGTACACACCAAACAACACACCCACACCTGCTCCCAACGCCAGCGCCAACCCAATACTCCACATGGACACTCGCGCCGGCAACGGCGACGCATACGCAATCAGCAACGCCAGGAGCCACCCGCCGAGCACACCCATGGCACCACCGGCAATGGCCAGCATCACCGATTCGGCGAGAAACTGTTTGCGTACATCACCGGCTGTTGCACCAAGTGCTTTGCGAATTCCGATTTCGTGCGTGCGTTCACTTACCGACATGAGCATGATGTTCATGATCACAATGCCGCCCACCACAATGCCAATGCCCACCACGGCGGGGATCACGGCAAAGAGCACCTGCGTGAGCTGTTTCCAGAAACTCACCAGCGCGTCGGCGGTGTCGAGCGAAAAGTTGTTGGCCTCACCGGGGCGCAGCTGTCGCGACACA
>JBBSPO010000212.1:0-6661 GCA_038258695.1 Gemmatimonadales bacterium
CAAGCGGCCGACGCATATGAAAAGTTGGCGCCCATTTTTACGGCACAAAAGGATTGGGCCAAGGCCGAGTCGCTTATTGTAATTGGTCTTGAGATCAGGCGAACCGTATTCGGACCGCGCGCCTTGCAGGTAGCCGGTGCACTGCAGAATGTGGCGTTCATGCGCGAAGCGCAGAACGATACGGTGGGTGCTCTACCGGCCCTGCGCGAATCGCTGGAGTTGTACTCGGCTTTGCGCCCTCCGTCGGATTTGAACGTTCTGGCAGTGCAACGCTGGTTGGCCACCGATTTGTGTACGGTGGGCAGAGCGGCTGAAGGCGATTCGCTCATGCAGGTCGCGCTGGCAAACGTGCCCGAAGCCTCGTCGTCCAACGTCGCATTCCGTCTACAAGGGGTGCACGGCTACTGCCTGCTGCAGCAGAAACGATACGAGCAAGCCGAGCCGTTGCTGCTCGCATCGGAGGCGGGGTTGCGCTCATTACCCAGTGCGAGCGCGCCTATGCGAACGGAGGTAGCGCGCTGGTTGACAAAGCTGTACGAAGCATGGGGCAAGCCCGATCAGGCAGCGCGGTGGCGAAGCGCGAAGTAGCTCCATACCAACGAGCGCTGCGCGACATAGCGCCGTGGGATCGCGCGCAGACTGCTGCGGTTACGCTCTGTCAGACCCGTATGGTATGCTGCATGTACGGACAGCCTGCATTCCCCAACAACAAGAGGTGACATGAGCGACGCTGCCACATTGCTGGACGTGATTCACTTTACTGCCGATAAACATCGCTATCAGCGTCGCAAAGACCCCGATGCCACGCCGTACATCAATCACCCGCTATCAGTGGCCGAGTTGCTGGCGCGCGTGGGTGGAGTAACGGATGGAGTGGTGCTCATGGCAGCGGTGTTGCACGACACGGTTGATGATACCAAAACGTCATTCGATGAAATCGAAGCGCGCTTCGGCAAGGCTGTACGTGACGTGGTGGCAGAAGTCACCGACGACAAGTCGTTGACAAAGGACGTGCGCAAGCAACAACAGATAGACCACGCTGCGCATTCGTCATCGCGCGCGAAGCTGGTAAAGCTCGGCGACAAGATCTGCAACGTGATTGACGTAACGGACCACGCGCCGCCCGACTGGCAGCGCGAACGCCGCGCCGAATATCTCGATTGGAGCGAGCGCGTGGTGGCCGGCTGTCGCGGGACCAACGCCGCGCTTGAAGCCGAGTTCGACCGGGTGTTGGCGCGCGGGCGCGGTGTGTTGGATGTGGATGAGTAGGGCCCGAGTGCAAGCTGTTGGTGAGCCGTCCACCGCGCGCCACACTTGACAATCCGCACCCCCAGACCGCACGCTCTGCATTGTATCTTCACGAAGTTACACGTCACGCGCTCCCCTGGCGCCACGCTGAGCAGGAATGACGCTTCCCAACAGGCCACCCGGCGGTTCTCCAACTCGTGTCGGCGCGCGAGGCACGACTGCGTCAGCGTCTGAGCCGCCATTCCTGTCACTCGCGGCTCACTTTGAGTTGCACATTGATGGTGTGCAGCTCTCGTGCGCCAGTGTGTCCGCACCTGAGCTCGCCGCTGACGCATCGCAAATCCAACGGCGCGAGTCAGGCGGTGTGCGCGCCGGTGTGCTGTGGACGGCACCTTCCATTCCTTCTCGTTTGGTGATCACACGCGCCCTCGACGGAGATCGCACGCTGTACGAGTGGCGGCGGGAGGCGATAAGCGGCAAGGCAGCCGTGCGCACGATTGAAATCAAGCATCTTGAACGTGCCGGCGCAGAACCGCTGCACATATGGCGGGCCGTGCACACCTGGCCGCTGCGCTGGACCGGACCGCACTACGACGCACTGCACGGCGGTATTGCCGTTGAGGCACTTGAGCTTGTGTACGACGACCTGTTGTGGCTTTCCGCTCAGTCCTGACACCTACACTTTTTGCGATCGAGGACACCATGCCCGTGTTACGTGACCCGCCGTACGCTGCGTTTAATTTTCGTGTGAATTTGGGTGACGATGAGTCAGGTGGCGTCGAGTCGGGCTTCAGCGAAGTCACGGGGCTCGATCAACGCGTGGAGCTGCTGGAGTATCGAGCCGGCAACAGCAGCTCTACCGCACCGCAGCTCATGGCCGGCCTCGCACGCCCGGTGACCGTGACCCTCACTCGCGGCGTCATCGGCAGTGAGCGCTTGCAGCAATGGCTCAACTCGTCACTCACGGGAATCGCCGAGCGACGCAACGTGACGGTTCAACTCCTGACCGAAGATCGCGGGGGTGTTGCGCAGGAGTGGCGTTTGGTCAACGCTATTCCTGTGGCCATCACAGGGCCAACGCTCAATGCAAACACCAGCGCGATCGCGATGGAGCAGTTGGTGCTGGTCGCGGAGTCCCTGAGCCTGCGATGAAGTTGCCGCTCGCTGGTGAACGGGATCGGCACGGTCGTACATTAGCATAGTGCTGATGTCCCTGCCTCGCAGCCGCGCGCGCTGCACCCTCACGTCACCACTGTAAATGCCCGACAAATCTCAGACCGCTGGCAGCCTCGCTCAGCGGGTGGGACTGATTCTTGGACCTGTTGTCTGCCTGCTGTTGCTCATCGCTCCGGTCCCCGGCGGATTGACGCCAGTTGGATTGCGCACCGCCGCCGTGGTCGCGCTCATGGCCATCTGGTGGGTGACCGAAGCGGTGCCCATTCCCGCCACGGCACTGCTACCGCTCGCGCTCTTCCCGGTGCTGGGCATTCTCGACATGAGCGCAACGGCAGCGCCGTTTGCCAGCGAGCTGATCTTCCTGTTCATGGGTGGATTTTTTATCGCGGCCGCGATGGAACGCACCGGGCTGCACCGACGGGTCGCGCTGGCAATCGTGCACGCGGTTGGCACGAGCCCCGAGCGGCTCATTCTTGGCTTCATGCTGGCCACGGCGTTTTTGTCCATGTGGATATCCAACACCGCCTCCACCACCATGATGCTGCCCATTGCATTGGCGGTTGGTGACATGCTCAAGCCCGCTGACAGAACCGGGCCCTATGAGTTTGGTATCTCACTCATGCTGGGCATCGCCTATGCGGCGTCAATCGGTGGCATCAGCACGCTTATCGGCACACCACCCAACGCGATTCTGGCCGCCGCCGCGCAGGAGATTCTGGGCGTGCGGATCGGATTTGGTGAGTGGATGCTGATTGGCCTGCCTGTGGCGCTGATCATGCTCCCGCTTGGTTGGCTGGCGCTTATCAAAGTATTGTATCCGCCCCGAGATATCGTAGGCGGGGCCGCAGCGCTCATTGCTGAGGAACGCGCCCGGCTTGGACCACCTGGCAAGGCTGAGCGAATTGTGGCGCTCATCTTTTTGTGCACGGCAGCGGCCTGGATCTTTCGTACACCCAAGGAGCTGGGCTCTTTCGTGATTCCCGGAATCACCACGCTAGCGCCATGGGTGCAGGACTCCACCATTGCCATGCTCGCGGCGCTGCTGCTGTTCAGCATCCCGCTCAATTTTCGACGTGGTGAGTTCATTCTGGACTGGCGCGCCGGTCAGCGAATTGCTTGGGGTGTGCTCATTCTCTTTGGTGGAGGCCTGTCGCTGGCGCGCGCCATGGAGCAGTCGGGGCTGGCCACCTGGATCGGAACCCTCGTGACGGTTTTTGAAACGGTCCCGTTCTGGATGCTCATCGTGGGCGTGGTCACGCTCCTTATTTTCCTCACCGAAATCACCTCGAACGCCGCGACCACTACCATGGCCATGCCAATCATGGCAAGTGCAGGATTGGCCCTGAATGTGCCACCCATGGTGCTCATGACAACGGCGGCCATTTCGGCCTCGATGGCGTTCATGCTGCCAGTCGCCACACCGCCCAACGCCATTGTTTTCAGCTCCGGCTATCTCACGATTCCACAAATGGTGCGCGCCGGATTGCTCATGAACGTGATGGCTATTGCCGTGGTGACGCTTGTGGGACTGCTCATCGTGCCGGGTGTGTTCGGGCGGTAAGCACACGGCGATCGACATCAACGATTGACCTGAACCTGGGATACCGCTCTCTTTACATGATGCGAACTCAACTCATAGCTGTTCTTGCACTTCTGACCACTGCCTGCAGTGGCTCCCGCTCCGGGGTCTCGTCAGCCCCCGTGTCCGCCTCAACCGTTGTGCCCACGCAGCTGACTGTGCATGTGCAAACACACGATGCCAAACTCATTGGCACAGCTGTGGGCGGTGTTCGTATCACCGTGCGTGATGTAGACAACGACCGCGTATTGGCCACCGGATTGCACGAAGGTGCCACGGGAGATACCAAACGGCTCATGCAAACGCCGGTCACGCGTGGCGACCGATTGTTCAGCAGCAGTGACGGCGCCCGTTTTCAGACCAGCATTCCACTGAGCGCGCCCACTCTCGTCGAAATCACCGCCGAAGGACCGCTCGGCTATCCTGATCAGTTGGTGAGCTCCAGCAAGCGTCTCACGCTCGTGCCCGGACGACACCTCACGGGTGATGGACTGGTGCTCGTCATGCATGGCTACATCATCGATCTAGTCGCGCCTGATTCTTCGCTCGTGGTGGCAGCAAGCAGGCGTACCAACGTGCGCGCGCGCGTTCGTATGCTCTGCTCATGTCCCACCGGACCCGATCAGCTGTGGAAGGTGAACGATGTGCGAGCGCGCCTTATCCAGAACGGCATGGTACTGCACGATGCGGTGTTGCCGTTTGCTGGAGAGGGCAGCGAGTACGCGGGCGAGTTGCCGTCGCTCGCTGCTGGTCAATACATGCTGGAGATTGTCGCCGCGTCGCCGGACATCGCAACGTTTGGCGTGATGCGGCGGACGTTGACGGTGCGTTAACAGGCCGGCTGTGCACCTGGCGTACGCTGGCAAGGTTGGCACAGGGGTGCTTGAGCTCTTAACGTTTGGCGCTACGCACCCGCACTCATATCGCTCGCACCATCCAGAAACAGCGGCCGCGCCTGACCGTCTGTGTCATCGTAAAAGCGCACACTGTCCGGCGTGAGCCATTTGGCAATGAGAATGAGCTGTCCCGTGTGCCCTGAGAAATGCTCAATCACGTGGTACACGGCTGCGAACACCGTTGTCTCGCGTCCCTGAATGATCCGCGATTGTGCGAGCGTTTGTTCGGTGAGCGTGCTCAGCACCGCCACACACTGCGCACATGCAAGGTCGAGATCTTCGAGCAACGCTTCACGGCGCAAGCCCATCTCCGCGCTGGCCGCAAACTCGGCGCTACGCTGTCTTGTGTCAGGTGCACCACCCACGCCACTCACAATCCACTGGCGTATGTTGCCGGCCAAATGCAGCAGCAGATTGCCGGCACTGTTGGCCCGTTCGTTGGGGCGCCACCAGAGCTTGTCCGCGGGGATACTGAGCACCGACGCTCGTATCTTGGCCGGATATTCCGTGCCCAGATAGTAGCGCGAGCGCTCGAGGAACGTGTGCGTCAGGTCGGTGCTCATGCTCGGTGCCGAATCGCAGCGAACTGCGGGATACGCGAAATCGAGGTAAGTTTCATGCCGAAGCATACGGCGCTGAATCGCTGTTCACCACTATGATCCGCGGCGGTGGGCTCCTTGTTGATTGGCGTGCAAACTGTTGAGGTGGTCCTCTTGACGAACTCATCAATGAACATTTCCGTCCGTCATCTCACACGCGACGACGTCTCGCTCATGGATGCAATGCTCGCCACGTTCGGTCGGGCCTTCAATGATCCAGAGCGGTACACCGGCTCCAGGCCCAGCGACGAGTACCTGAAAAAGCTTCTTTCAGGTGAGAGCTTTATCGCGCTTGTGGCCATGAAAGACCTGACGGTGATTGGAGCGCTCGCCGCCTACGAGCTGCGCAAGTTCGAGCAGGAAACGAGCGAGATCTACATCTATGACCTGGCCGTTGACGACTCGCATCGGCGTCAAGGAGTAGCCAGCTCGCTTATCAAAAGGCTGCAGCGCATCGCCCGCGATCGCGGTGCCGGCGTGATTTTTGTACAGGCCGATACCGATCCTGATGACGAACCAGCCATCGCGCTGTACACCAAGCTCGGAACGCGCGAAGATGTCTTGCACTTTGACATTTCGGTTGAAGACAACCACCGAGACAACCATCCCCACGCGTCGTAGTCCCTGAAAATCGCGGGCAGCCAGCTGGCGATCTGACGGCCCTAATCCGGAGTAACTGAATGCTGCGCACTGTATCTGCACGAATCTTTGCTGCATCCGCCCCCGTCCTGCTCAGCTGCCTGCTGGGGCTGCCCCTGCACGCGCAAGAAGCAAACTTTGGCCGTGCGCTCACCATGACGGATACAGAGTTGTTTATCGGTCAGCCGGTAAACTGGTACGGTCCCGGTGTGGTGTATACCTATCGGCTCGATGCGGCGGGGCAGTGGCAGCAGCGCGAGAAACTCTCGGCTTCGGACACGCTGCGCATGGATGATTTCGGTCACGCCCTGGCGCACAACGACAATAGCTTGCTCGTCGGCGCGCCGCGCAAGAGCGAAAGCGCGGGCGTCGTGTATGCATTTACGCGCGCATCACGCAACGGATCGTGGCAGCAACAAGCACGCCTCGAGGCACCGATTGAGTCAGCGAGCCGCGGACTGTTTGGCAAGGCATTGGCCCTCTCGGGCGACAACGCATTCATTGGAGCGCCCGGTGTCAGCGGC
>JBBSPO010000213.1:0-6646 GCA_038258695.1 Gemmatimonadales bacterium
ACAGATGTCACCGCGCACCGACCCGGTAAGCGTGGTGAGCGGCAGGTGATAACCGCCGGTGTAACACCACGCCGAGAGCCCTTCGGCGCACAGCGCGCGGGCCTGCGTCACCAGACCGCCGGTAGTACGCGTAAGATCGTCGGTACCAAGCACGCCCACCACACTGGTCACACCACCTAGCGTGTACTGCGAGAGCCAGGGCGCCGGTACGCGCGACTGGGCACCGGACTCGCCACCGCCGCCGGTAATGTGCACGTGTCCGTCAATCAGGCCGGGAATAAGGCGTTGGCCTTCGAGGTCGGTAATGGACACCGCCAGTCCCGCGGGCAGCGAATCGAGCCGAAGGCCCACGTAGAGCACTCGCTCGCCGCCCACGAGCACATCGCAGATTCCGCGGTGGACGGGCGTGTACACATCGGCGTTTCGCAGCAGGTGAAGCATGGGCTCGGAGTAAGGGTGATGCCCAAACATTACCCTGTGCCCTGACGTCGCGTTAGTTTCACCAGTTCGCCCTGTGCTCATCACACCCGTCCGGAGATCAACCCAGCACAATGGAATCGACGCGCGGTTGGATCATCCCCGTTGGGGGCAAGCTGCACACGGAAGCGATTCTTGATCGCTTCATCTCGCTGAGCGGCGGCAAGGCGGCCCGCATTGCGGTGATCCCGACGGCCTCCAATGAGCCGGATATGGGCACCTTCTACGAACGGCTCTTCCGGCGACTCGGCGTCAAACAGGTCAAAGCGCTCAACCTCGATCGTCGCAGCGATTGCGACGACAGCGACGTGCTGGAGTGGCTTGGTTCGGCAACAGGCGTGTTCATGACGGGCGGCAATCAGCTCAAGCTGTCCACCATTCTGGGCGGCACGCCGGTGGCCAAACTGCTGCGCGTGCGCAATGCAGAAGGCTTGCACATCGCGGGCACAAGCGCGGGCGCGGCCTACCTGAGCGAGCACATGATCGCATTCGGCGACGAAGGCAGCACCCCGCGTACTGGCATGGTAGGCATGTGCGCGGGATTGGGGCTCACCAATCGCATTATCGTCGACCAGCATTTCCGTCAACGCGATCGCCTGGGACGACTACTCACCGCCCTCTCCTACAACCCATTCTGTCTCGGACTCGGCGTTGACGAAGATACAGCCGCCTTCATTGGCCCTGACGAGACGCTCGAAGTAGTGGGCACGGGCGCGATCACGGTCGTTGACCCGTCAATGGTAGAGTTCACATCAGTTGCTGAAGCAAAGCCTGGCGACCCGATCACCATGGTCGGCGTGCGCATCCACATACTCGGCGCAGGCGCCACGTTCAACTTGCACACTCACGTCGCCCAGGCGGGCGACACACTCGTCAGACACGACGACCACGACTGACCTTCGGGACCTTCATGCAGATTCTCGATCGCTCCGTGTATGTGGGCCCGAGTCATTACGCGCACTTTCCAGTTATTCGACTGGTGCTCGATCTTGGTGTGCTGGAAGAATGGCCGACGGTCCGGCTTGGCGATCCGTTTATTGACGGACTGCTGGAGGCGCTGCCGGGATTGCACCAGCACGGTTGCTCGTACAGCGAGCCGGGCGGGTTTGTGCGTCGTATGCGTGAAGACGAGGGCACGTGGCTTGGACATGTGCTCGAGCACGTAGCCATTGAGCTGCAAAACGTGGCCGGCGTGCACGTGACCTTTGGCAAGACGCGTGGGGCAGGCGCGCACGGCGTGTACGATGTGGTGTTCGAGTACGAGCAGGAAGATGTAGGACTCGAAGCCGCCGCGTTGGCGCTTGAGCTGTTGCACGAGCTGTTGCCCGCCGAGCTGCGTCCTGAGAGCGCCAATGGAACGTTCGACTTCGCCACGCGTCGCGATGCGTTCATTCGTTACACGCAGCAGCGTGCACTGGGGCCGAGCACGGCCAGTATTGTGCGTGCGGCGGAAGCGCGAGGCATTCCGTGGATTCGTCTGAACGCGCAGAGTCTCATTCAGCTGGGCTATGGCTGCAGGCAGCAGCGCATTCAGGCCACGGTTACCGGCCGCACGTCGCACATTGCGGTGGAGCTGTCGTGCGACAAGGAAGAGACCAACCGCATTCTGGCCAAGCTGGGATTGCCGGTGCCAAAACAGAAGCTGGTACAGTCACCGGAACAGGCCATCGAAGCGGCCGAACGCATTGGCTATCCCGTGGTCACCAAGCCGTACAACGGTAATCACGGACGTGGCGTGTCTATTTTGCTCAACACGCCCGAATCAGTGGTGACCGGATTTGAACTCGCGCAACAGATCTCGCGCAGTGTGATTGTGGAAAGCTGCATTGCCGGACACGATCATCGCATGCTCGTGGTGAACGGTGAGCTGGTGGCGGTCTCCAAGCGCGAACCGGGCAAGGTGGTGGGCGACGGCACGCATACCGTGGCCGAACTCGTGATCATCACCAACGATGATCCGCGACGCGGCATCGGTCATGAAAAGGTGCTTACGCAACTCGTGCTCGACGCCCAGGCGCTGGGGCTGCTGGATAAGCGCGGTTACACACCGGATTCCATTCCGGCCAATGGCGAAGATGTGTACCTGCGACTGACCGCCAATCTCTCATCCGGCGGTACGGCCATGGATATGACGGACGTGGTGCATCCGGACAACGCAGAAATGGCGGTGCGCGCTATTCAGGCCATCGGACTGGATGTAGGCGGTGTGGATTTTCTCAGCCCCGACATCACGCAGTCGTACAACGACGTAGGCGGGGCGATCTGCGAAGTAAATGCCGCACCTGGTTTTCGCATGCACTCGGCGCCCAGCGAAGGGCGTCCGCGTGATGTCGCGGGCAAAATGATTGACATGCTCTTTCCCACAACCGCGCCCGTCACGATTCCGATTGCCGCGCTCACTGGCACCAACGGCAAGACCACGACCGCGCGCATGCTGGCGCACATTCACAAGCTGGCCGGAAAATGCGTCGGCCTGACAACCACCGATGGTGTGTACATCGATGGTCGGCGCACGGTCGAGGGCGACATGACCGGTCCAACGTCGGCGCGTATTGTGCTCAGCGATCCTTCAGTGGATGTGGCCGTGCTCGAAACGGCGCGAGGTGGCTTGCTGCGCTCGGGTATGGCCATGCGGCACGTGGACGTGGGCGCGGTGCTCAACGTGCAGCCCGATCATCTGGGGCAGAAAGGCATTGAGACTCTCGCGCAGTTGGCCGCGGTGAAGCGTACGGTTGTGGAAATTGCAACGGACACAGCGGTGCTCAACGCCGATGATCCGAATGTGGTGCGTATGGCGGCACACACAAACGCCAAACATCTGTGTTACATCACGCTCGATTCGCAGCATGAGCTGGTGCGTGAACATGTGCGCGCTGGTGGACGCGCTACGGTACTTGAAGAAGGTGTTAACGGACAGATGATCACGATCTACGATCACGGCGCGCACATTCCGTTGCTGTGGACGCATCTCATTCCCGCGACACTCGAAGGGCGCGCTACGTTCAACGTGCAGAACGCGATGTTCGCCGCGGCAATGGCGTTTGCGATGGGTGTGAAGCTCGACGACATTCGCCATGGATTGCGCACGTTCGACAACTCGTTCTTCCAGGCGCCGGGCCGACTCAACATGTACGACCAGCATCCGTTCAAGGTGTTGTTTGACTACGGACACAATGCGCACGCGGTTGCGTCCATCTGTGAGCTGGCCAACAAGCTGACCGTGTCAGGCAGACGCATTGCTGTGATTTCCGCGCCAGGTGATCGACGCGACGAAGACGTGCGCGCGCTCGCGGCGGCCGCCGCAGCTGCGGCTTTCGATCACTACATTTGTCGCAGCGACGATGGTCGACGTGGTCGTGACCTCGGTGAGATTCCGCACATGCTCATGAACGAGCTGACTGAACGTGGTATCAACGCTGAAAACATCAGCGTGATCGCTGATGAACAGGAAGCCATCGAGAGTGGTTTGCGCATGGCACGCGCCGGTGATCTGTTGTTGGTGTTTGCTGACAACCTGCCTCGTGGATGGAAGCAGATCATCAACTTTCACCCTGATCTCGAGTCGTCGGTGGTACCGGCTCCGCGTGCGGCACGCTCGGTGCCTCGCGAGGCGCTGCACGAGGAGTCACCGGCCAACGATGTGCAGCCAGCGCGTTCTCCGGTGAATGCGAAATCTGAAGGATCGCTTGCATCGCCGAGTTTTAACCGGCGGCTCGACGACTCGCAGCTGCTGCGCGATGAACGCGGCGTGATTCTGGCGCCTGAAGCGAGTGACTGAATCCGATCGATCGGCCGAACAAGAACGGTTGTCCGACGACGTCAACACGTTTCCGTCGGACACCATTCTGGATTCCCGTCGCTTAACCGGACCAAACCTGTTTGCCGCGCAGCCCGGCGCTGTGCTGGAGGTGCTGCCGGCCGCAGCGACTCCGGCGCGTGTGCAGGCGTGGCAACAGGCTGTACATCGCCTGCGCGAACAGCTTGCCTGGCCTGCACACACCATCGTCACGCGCATTCGCGCTCACTCGGCGCAGCTTTTTATTTCTGCACCGCTGGACGGATTGCTTACGGCGACGTTACTCAACGAACTCGCGTGGCTAATGGCGCTTGCGCACGCCGGTGAGTCTGCTGAAGACGCACGAGTGGCCGAACGCATCGCAGCATTGCATCGCGACTTGTTGGCGCAGGAAGTGGAGGAGCGCGACACACTCGGTCGTGCGGCGTTGCTCTGTGCGCAGGCGCGCGTTCTGGGACGGCAGTTTTTGCTTGATGATGAGCTCGTGACCGTTGGCACCGGGACTGGCGGCGTGAGTTGGCCTGTTAGTGCGACGCCCGCGGTGTCGAACGTGGAGTGGCCTGCCGTGCACGATGTGCCAATCGCACTGGTGACCGGTTCCAATGGCAAAACCACGACCACTCGTTTGTTGGCGGCGATGTGGCGCCAAACCGGCCAGTGTGTGGGCTGGAGCTGCAGCGATGGTGTGATGGTGGCAAGCGGTGCGCAGGTACACGCGCTTGAGCATGGTGACTTCACCGGCCCCGGTGGCGCGCGCACAGTGTTGCGTGATCGGCGCGTGCAGGTGGCAGTGCTTGAGACCGCGCGGGGTGGTCTGCTGCGTCGCGGGTTGGCGGTTACGCGCGCAGATGTCGCGGTGATTACGAATATATCGGCCGATCATTTTGGCGAATACGGTGTCACGTCGTTGCGTGACCTGGCACAAGCGAAGGCATTGGTAGCGAGTGTGCTCGACGGCCCGCGTCGCACACTGGTACTCAACGCGCTCGATGCAGAGCTGGTGCAGCTGGCTGTGCCTGATGGTGTGCGCGTGGCTTGGTTTGCTGTGGCAACAAGTAGCGCGGACGGGTTGTCGGGAGATGTTGATGATGCATTGGCGAGCGTGACCGATGTGTGGACACAAGCGCTGGCGCGAGTGCACGCGGGCGTGACTGCCTCCGGCGTTGGTGCATTCGTGCGCGGTGAGCGATTGCATCTAGCGGTTGATGGAACGTGGCACGACCTCGGACCGGTGGCAGGATTTCCCTGCACGCTCAACGGCAGCGCGCGACACAACGTGCAAAATCTCGCCGCCGCAGCGGTTGCCGCGGGCGCCATGGGCGCGCCACTCTTGGCGATCGAGCAGGCGTTGCAACAGTTCGGCAATCAGCCGGAAGACAATCCCGGGCGTCTCACGCAGCACAGTGTGGGCGGCGTGTCTGTGCTCATTGACTACGCGCACAACCCTGACGGAATGATCGCGCTCTGTGCAACCGCGGCCGCGCTTCCGGCGTCACGCCGCTTGTTGCTCGTGGGTCAGGCCGGTAATCGCGAGGATGATGAAGTGCGTGCACTCGCCCATGCGTCATGGAGCGCTCTGGCATTCGATCACGTGATCATCAAAGAGATTCCCGAGATGTTGCGTGGCCGCGCGCTCGGCGCGGTGTCAGCGTTACTGCATGATTCGCTGCTGGCGGCCGGCGCACCAGCGGAGCGTCTGCAGTTTGCGCCCAACGAGTTCGACGGAGTGCGCGACGCATTGACATGGTCTCGGCCGGGCGACGTGCTGGTGCTGGGCATTCACGCCGAGCGTGAACGCGTGCTGCGGTTATTGGAGCAGCTTAAGGAGTGTGGCTGGCGTGCGGGGGATGCGCTGCCTGTGGATGCTGGCGAGTCCCCACCCATCTCGAACGACGATCCGTGATCCTCACCCAAGCCGACCAAAGCAAGATTCAGCGTGTCGCATGCAGATTCGTGGCTGTCCAGCGTTGCGTGCCATCGGTAATGGTGTAAAAGCGCATCAGGCCGCGCCAGTAACTCACGCGCGTCGCAATGCACCACCGACTCAAGCGTGTTGCGGCCCGTCGCACGACGATCCTGCGAACGCGGCGTACATGCGCAAGGCTGCTCGCGCGGCGGCGCTATGGTTGCCGGACGATTTCCGGCCGCCACACATCAGCACGCAGCAGCAGACTGGGCGCCTCCTGGATGTCGTAGAGCAATCCGCCATCCATAAACCGCGGGATAAACGCGTCAAATCGTTGCGAGACCAGCACTCGGCCCGTAGCAACGTCGAGCACCTCAATGATTGTATCATACCGGCGATCATACTCATCAACCGGAACGGGCTTGGACGCTTTCTCTCAAGCGCGCTTTTCCGACTCTGTCCATGGC
>JBBSPO010000214.1:0-6620 GCA_038258695.1 Gemmatimonadales bacterium
GTCTACGAATATTTCCGGCGGTTGAACAGTTCGCCCAACGGGTCGTCGAGCAGTCCGTCCGGCGGCGCCTCCGGCGGTTCGCCGGGCAGTTCGCCACCGTGATGCGACGCACGCTGCGTTCGCTGGGGGCCGCGGCACTGCTGCTCGCGGCGCTCGTCGCGCCCGGTGCGGCACTGGGCGCGCAGGATCTCGTGAGTGAGGCGATGGGTCACGAAGATGCGGGTCGCAACGCGGAGGCGATCGTCGCGTACCGCAAGCTCCTCAATCAGGCGTTGTCCAGCGCCGACAACAACGATCAGATCGCACTCGCACTCCTGGGCCTTGAGCGTGTGTACCTCATGGCGGCGCAGCGTGACTCCGTGCTGCCGCTGGTGCAACTGGTGCTACGTGAGCGTCCCGCCGATCCAATCGCGCGCGGCATTCAGTTTCGTGCGTTTGCGGCGTCGACGCAGGATGACGCGGTGCGTGCCGCAGTGGAAGAATGGCGCCGCTCCGCGACGGACGACGCCGCGCCATGGCGTGAATACATTCGCACACTGATGGCCATGGGACGCCCGCTGGCGGCCGACTCGGCGCTGGCCGGTGCGCAATCCGCGCTCGGGAAAAACGCCGCGTTTGCCGGCGAGGCCGCGCAGATTGCGGCCACGCTCGAGCGATGGACCGACGCGGCGCGCGCCTGGCGCAACACCCTCACTGACATGCCGTGGATGGAAATGGCGGCAGCATTTTCGTTGCAGGGCACACCGGCTGCATCACGCGATTCCGTACGTGACATTTTGCTCGCGGCGCCGGTTGCGTTAGCGCCCAGGCGATTGCTGGCTACGGTAGAAACCGGTTGGGGTGATGCGCGGCGCGGTTGGGCGGCGTTGTCGTCGGTGCGTACCGATGATTCGGTGACTGTGGCGTGGCAGGAGTTTGGAGAGCGCGCGGAAGCCATGAATCAATATTCCGTGGCGCGGGATGTGTGGCGCGCGTTGTATGAGCGCACGCAGCTGGCTGATGTGGGACGACGCGCCGCCATGGCCGCACTCTCGGTTGGCGATGCCGCAGAGGCGCTGAGTTTGGCCGAGCAAATCGGGCCCACCTTGCCCGTTGCGGAGCGAACGGCACAGTGGCTGCTGATTGAGGTGCAGGCGCTGGGCGAACTCGGAAAGGCTGAAGAGGCGGCGCGACGCGTAAAAAGTGCGTACGCGCGAATGAGTGAGGGACTGCGCGAAGACGCGTCGCGAGAGCTGGTGAGTGCCTGGTTGCGCGCCGGCGATGTTGAACGGGCGCGGTCGGCGGCGGAAAGCGCCGGTACGCTTGACGATGATCAGGTGGTGGGTTGGTTGGCGTTGTACGACGGCGACCTTGCCTTGGCGCGCAGCCGGCTGGTGCGTGCCACGCAGCGTGACGGGGCGCTTATTGACGCATTGGCCGTGCTGGCACGTACACGCGTGGAATCACACAAAGGGCTGGGACTGGCGTTTCTCGCTCTGGCGCGTCGCGACACTGCCGATGCGGTGCGCCGCTTTGCGTCGGTGGCCGACAGTTTGACCGATGCCACACCGGCGCTGCTGGCGACGGCAGCCCGTTTGGCCACACAATCCGCCGATAGCGCGCGTGCTGTGCGATATTGGAATGATGTTGTCACCGACTACGCGACGTCTCCTGAGGTGCCAGAGGCACTGCTAGAGCTGGCGCGAGCGGCGATGCGTCGCGGGGAGCCTGACACCGCGATTCGTCGCTACGAAACGTTGATTATCGATCACCCGGGAAGTGCAATGGTACCACAAGCGCGTCGTGAACTTGAACGTTTACGCGGCCAAGTGCCGCCGTCGCTGTAATGCGGCGCTGGCTAGTGATGGGGCTGATGTGTGTGCTGAGCGCGAGTGTGCCGCTGGGCGCGCAAACGCTGCTCGTGCCCATGGACGATACACAGTCCAATCACCTCAAGGCGTATGGGCTGGCATTTCAGGCCATCAAGAATGCGCAGCGCGCTGAATGGTTGCTCAACTATCGTGGCGGCGCGTTTCTGGTGCCCGACGCGCCCGATATGCGGCGTCGCGCAGCGCTTGACGGTATTCGCACCGAACCGGTGAGCGATGGTGACGTCGCGCGCATTCGCGCCGAAATTGCTGGCGGCAACATGGATGCCGTGGTGCTCGAACGAGCGCCGCGCGTAGCGATTTACCGTCCCAAGGATCAGCCACCCTGGGACGATGCGGTGACGTTGGCGCTCACCTACGCCGGCATTGATTTTGAATCCATCTGGGACGACGAGGTGCTCAACGGTGAGCTCTCCGAGTTCGACTGGGTGCATTTGCATCACGAAGATTTCACCGGACAGTTCAACAAACTGTATCTGGCGTATCGTGACGCACCGTGGTTTATCGCGCAGCGCCAGCGCGACGAGGCAACGGCTGCACGGTTCAACTTGCCGCATGTGCCCGCGCTCAAAAAAGCGGTCGCCGATGGCATCCGGCAGTTTGTGGACAAGGGTGGATTTTTGTTTGCCATGTGTGGTGCCACGGAGTCGCTCGATCTCGCCATTGCCGCGTTTGCGGTAGACATCACCGGTCCGTTTTCTGACGGTACGCCCATCGACACCGACGCTGACGCGCGCATGGACTGGCCGCGCAGCTTCGCGTTCCAGAACGCTCGCATTGAAGCGTCGCCGTACGTGAATGCGCTCAGTGATATTGACGGACACCAGGTCAATGTGCCGGCGCGTCGTCAGCCGCTGGGTACGTTTGCGCTGTTTGATTTTTCGGCCAAGCTCGATCCCGTTGCAGCCATGCTGGTGCAAAATCACCGCACGGTGGTCCGCGACTTTTTCGGTGTCACCACCAGCTTCAACAAAGCCGTGCTCAAGCCCGGTGTCACCGTGCTCGCGTCTGAAGAAGGTGCACCATGGGTGAAGTACATTCACGGTGACCTGGGACAGGGATCGTGGACGTTTCTGGGTGGACATGATCCGGAAGATCCGCAGCACGCCATTGGCAGCGCGCCCACTGACCTGAGCATGCACCCGAACTCGCCGGCGTACCGGTTGATTCTCAACAACGTGCTCTTTCCCGCCGCCAAGAAGAAGCCGCGGAAAACGTGATCGGCGAAGACCGCATTTCGCGGACTGCCTCGGCTGCCATACGCACCGCCATCAAGCTGGCGGGCGGCAACGAAGTGTGCTTTGTGGCCACGCTCGATGCCGATGGCATAGTCGCAACAGCACGCGTCGTGGCGCGTGGCGATGTGCGCAGCGTGCTGGCCTTGCCCGGTGTCGCACAGCGTGGCGACATGCTGGTGCACAATCACCCGAGTGGTTTGCTGGAGCCCAGCGAGCCCGATCTCGAGATTGCAGCACGCATGCATGGCAACGGTGTTGGTTTTGCGATTGTGAACAACGAAGCCACCCGACTGTACGTGGTGACCGAGGTTCCGTCGCGTGCCAAGGAAGCACCGATCGCGCTCACCGTGCTTGATGATTTGCTGGGTCCAACCGGCCCCATTGCTGAACACATGCGTACGTCGCACGCATTTGGATACGAAGACCGCCCCAGTCAGCGTGCCATGGCTGCGGCCGTGGCCGACGCGTTCAATACGCGTGGTGTGGCGCTGCTCGAAGCCGGTACCGGTGTTGGCAAGTCGCTTGGCTATCTCGTGCCCGCATTGCGATGGGCCAAGGGTAACGATGAACGCACGATCGTGAGCACAGCCACCATCACGTTGCAGGAACAGTTGGTGCAAAAAGATTTACCGTTTCTGGCCAGCGCGTTCACCGATCAGGATGTGCAGTTTGCACTGCTCAAGGGGTGGCGCAACTACGTGTGTTTGCAGCGGCTGGAGCAGTCGGCCGCAGCCGGCGCCACGCTGTTTGATGAATCGGGTGCACGCGAGCTCGACACCATTGTGAAGTGGAGCAAGCACACCGCTGACGGCACCATTGCCGATCTCGCCACACCGCCGCGTCCTGATGTGTGGGATGAAGTATCGGCTGAACCTGATTTGTGTGGACGTCTCAAGTGTCCGCACTACGACGGCTGTTTTTTGTTTGAAGCACGCAAAGCGGCATCGCTGGCTGATGTGGTGGTGGTGAATCATCATCTGTTGTTGGCCGATGTGGCGGTGCGACGCTCGTCCAACAACTGGGACGATGCGGCCGTGTTGCCGTCGTACAAGCGATTGGTGATTGACGAAGGGCATCACCTCGAGGACGCGGCCGCCACGCACCTGGGTTCAGCTGTAACACGTCGTGGTATGACACGATTGTTTGGGCGACTGGAACGTCGCGGTGGCAAAGGTTTGTTGCCGGTGTTGGCAACGCGCCTGGCCGCGTCCAGTGATTTGCTCAGTACCGCGAGTCTCGATCTGGTGCGGGAGCGACTGTCTCCGGCTACGCTGCGTGCGCGTGAACTGGCGCAGCGTTTGTTCAACACGCTGCAGGAGTTGCTCGAAGGCGAGTCGGCCGGTGCACCAATCCGGCTGGATTCGCACTTCACCACGCATCCGGTGTGGGCCCAGGGGTTGGATGCAAACCTCACTGATTTGTTGCGCGAGATTTCGCTTGTCAACGACGGACTGCGACTGGTACGGGAGCGCATTGAGAGCGACGAGAAAAAAGCGGAAGAGTTGTCCACCACGATCGGTGAGTTGCGCGGTGTCGGGCGGCGCCTTGAAAACGCAGCTGATGCCATTGTGCAAGCATTGCGTCCAGCGGCCGGCGGTGAACCGATGGTGCGTTGGTTGGAGCTCAGCGGTAAGCCCGGCCCTGATCGCAATGTGTCGGCGCACGCGGTGCCGCTTGATTTGGCGCCGATTCTCCGGGCCGACCTGTTTGACCGCGTGCACACCGCCATTGTGACCAGTGCAACGCTGGCCACCAATGGGGGCTTTGATTTCTTGCAGGAGCGCCTGGGTTTGGGCGAGCAAAAGCGCGTGCACACGGAGCTGTTTCCGTCACCGTTTGATTATCCGAAACAATCATTGCTGGTGGTGCCAACCGACTTGCCGGCGCCCAATGAAAACGCGGCAGAACACGCGCGCGCGGTGCATCAACAGCTGCGCGATCTTGTCACTGCGAGCGATGGTGGTGTGTTTGGGTTGTTCACCAGCCATCGTGATTTGCGCAATGCAGCCGCCTGGTGGCGCGAGCAGGGACTTGACGGACAGTGGCCGCTGCTGGTGCACGGTGAAGACGAAGCACGCGATGTCTTGCTGCGTCGATTCCGGGACGCTGGACGTGCGGTGCTGCTTGGCACGGCGTCGTTCTGGGAAGGAGTAGACGTACCGGGTCAGGCGCTGCGCGGCTTGCTCATTTCAAAGTTGCCGTTCCGTGTACCCAGTGAACCCGTTGTTGCGGCGCAGTGCGAAGCCATTGAAGCGCGTGGTGGCAATCCGTTCATGGAATACATGTTGCCGCACGCGTCGTTGCGATTGAAGCAGGGATTCGGTC
Source organism: Gemmatimonadales bacterium (assembly GCA_038258695.1). Classification (GTDB taxonomy): domain Bacteria; phylum Gemmatimonadota; class Gemmatimonadetes; order Gemmatimonadales; family Gemmatimonadaceae; genus JAABRT01. The sequence continues at coordinate 5,432 of JBBSPO010000214.1, forward strand.
GGCTCATTCGCACCGCGACCGACCGCGGTGTGGTGGTGTTGAGTGATCCGCGCGTTGTGAGCAAGCGGTACGGCCGCAGCCTGCTCGATGCCTTGCCGCCTGCGCGACGCAGCATTGGCAAGTGGCGCGATGGATACGCAGAGATCCAACAGTTTTTCGGGCAAACGCAGCTGACGCCACACGCGTCACGTGCTACCACCAATAACCCCTCGCCGGAACCCGTGTGATGATCGCGCCTTCCAAAATCGTGTGTGTGGGCCGCAACTATTCCGCCCACGCCGCCGAACTGGGCAACGACGTGCCCTCGGCGCCATTGTTGTTCCTCAAGCCGCCGTCTACGCTCATCACAATCGATCAGCCCATTCAGCTGCCGGCCGCGTCTGGGCAGGTGGAGTTTGAAGGCGAGATCGGGCTGATTATTGGCCAGCGGTTGCGCGACGGCACAGAAGATCAGGCGCGCGCCGCGATTGCCGGTATTGTGGCGGTGAACGATGTGACCGCGCGCGATTTGCAGCGGTCAGACGGGCAGTGGACGCGGGCCAAGGGTTTTGATTCGTTCTGTCCAGTTGGTGAGGTTGGCGCGGTGCCCGATGATTTGTCGGCACTGTGTGTGGTCACGCGTGTCAACGGTGTAGAGCGTCAGCGCGGTACCGCGTCTGAGATGGCGTTTTCCATCCCCATGATTTTGCGGTATATTTCAGAGATCATGACATTGGAACCTGGCGATCTGGTGGCCACCGGCACTCCGGCGGGCGTTGGACCGTTATTTTCTGGTGACGTAGTCGAAGTTGAGATCGAGGGCATCAGTCGGGTGTCCAACCCCGTTGTTTCTCGCTGACGTGTGAGCGTTTTTCCCCGCCTTCAGGGGAAACGATCGCTCGCACACAGGGTACTTATTGCGCATGGCCTTCCGCTCATCCACCACCCCGCCCGATAAGCCGTCCAGCACTGACACCAATGTGTCGGTCAAAGGCGCGTCGGGTACCGGTGGTGGCCGAGGTCGCAGTCGTGCGGCTTTGGGTGGATTCAAGCCCGGATCGCAGCGCAATCCGCGGGCTCTGGCGGTTGCGGTGGTGGTACATCTGGTGGTGGCGGTCGTCCTGCTTCGTGCCATCACGTTTGAAACGGGCTTCCGGGATTATTTCGGATTCGGCCCCGACAGTGACAGCGTGCAGGAAACGCTTACGTA
>JBBSPO010000215.1:0-6620 GCA_038258695.1 Gemmatimonadales bacterium
CATGCTGCGCTCTCCGTAGCGCGCCTTTCGCTGCTGCAATACCGCATTCAGAAGCGCTTCGGCCTCGTCAAGCTTGTTCTGTTTGAGCATGGCCCACCCGATCTCCGCCTGTGCTTCGTCAGCCATGCTGAAAATGTCGGCCCCTTGCCAGATGGTCAGCGCTTCGCGATAGCGCTCTTCCGCTTCGACCCATTTCGACTGCAGGCGCGCCAGATAGCCAAGGTCGTTCAGCGATGCGGCGACCGCCGGACTGGTTGGCCCCAGCTCTGCACGCCTTGCTTGCAACGCTGCCGAAAAGAGCGTGTCCGCTTCGCCGTACCGACCAGCGGCCTGCAGAAGACGGCCAATCTCTGTGCGAGAGAGCTGCACGTCAGGATGCCGCTCACCCAACCGCTGCACGCGCGTGGCAAGCGCCGTGCGTAACAGTGGTTCAGCTTCTTCGCTCCTTCCCATGTTGGTTAGTACGGTTCCGAGGCGACTCTCCACGTCGGCGGTCATGGGATGCGAGGCTCCGTACAACGTGCGTGTTATCGGTAGCGCTTCGCGCATGATGGCTTCCGACTGCGGAAAGGATCGCTGCGATCGTGAGACATCGGCCAGCGCAACCATTACCGGCAACAGCTCCGGATGTACCGCACCGAAGGCGGCCTTTCGCAGTTCGAGTGATTCGCGCAGCAACAACTCCCCTTCAGTCAGGCGATCGGTGAAGCCGAGAAAGTTGCCCAAGGCGTACAGTCGTGTCGCTACCATGGGGCCACTATTGCCATGCCGACGGCGCGCCAGCATCAAGGCCTCGCGATAGAGCAGTTCCGCTTCGTCGTTCTGGCCGGCTTTGTAGCGAATGTCGGCAAGCGTCGAAAGCGCTGCGGTGATCTGATCATCATCGGCTGGCAACGCGCGACGCATGGTCGCCAAGGCCTCGGTGATGGTGCCCTCAGCCACTGCAAACTCACCCCTCGCTTGTTGCGCGAGCGCGACGTCAGCCGCCGTGGTGGCTACGGCTACGTTGGCCGGACCCAGCACACGCCGCCGAATAGCGTACGCCGAATCGAGATGTGTTTGCGACTGATCGTACAAACCGAGTGCGTAGTACGTGCGTCCAATGGTGTTTTCAATACCGGCGCGCACTTCGGGCTGCCGGGTGAGTTCACTGGTGCTCACCCGCTCCGCCGCGCGATCAAGCACGTCGCGCACGCTCAGCTCTTCGCCGAGCGCATTGGATGGATTGGACGATGCGAGCATGTCCTGCAAAAAGGTGTTGACTGCGGTGGCTTTGGCTGCTTCATCGGTAGCGCGCCGCGCACTGGCCTCGGCCAACGCCTGTTGGCCCAGTGCCGCCAGTCGCGCGGAATCGGCTGTGATGCGCGCTGCGTCTGCGATCCGGCGCGCCGAGTCAACCACCAGGAGTGCCGAGTCGGCTTCATCGCGACGACGATCGGCCAGCGAACGCAGCTCCACCGCCTCTTCGAGTCGCGTTTGCGCCAGCCGTTCAGCGGCTGTGGCCCGCACCGCCTGATACGTGCTCACCGCGGTTCCCAACACGAGTACTGCAGCCGCTACCGCAAGGCCAGTGACGAGCGCACGATTGCGACGTGCGAACTTGCGCATCTGGTAGAGTGCGCTGGCCGGACGAGCGGTAATGGGTTCGTCATTCAGATAGCGGCGCACGTCACTGGCCATCGCATCGGCGGATGCGTAGCGTCTGTTCTTTTCTTTGTCGAGCGATTTTGCAACGATGACTTCAACATCACCGCGCAGCAGACGGTTGAGGGAGCTCAATCGCTCCGGCTCATCTTCCACGATGATGCGCGCCGCTTCATGAATCATCTTGCGTGACAAATCATACGGCAGCCGTCCCGTCATCAGCTCGTACAGGATCACGCCCAGCGAGTACACATCGCTGCGTGCATCAATGCTGTCGCTATCGGCGTTCGCCTGCTCGGGACTCATATACTGCAGCGTGCCGATCACTTCGCCAACACTCGTCTGGCGCGTGGCCTGCACATCAGCGTCGGTGAGACGCGCGACGCCAAAGTCAAGCACCTTGGGCTGCCCACTGTCGTCCACCAGGATGTTGGCGGGCTTGAGGTCGCGATGAATCACGCCCTGTTGATGCGCGTACTGCACCGCGTCGCAAATACGCGCAAAGAGCTCAAGTCGCTGCCGCAGGTCGAGCCCCTTGCCCTTCACGTGCTCGTTGAGTGGCTGGCCCTTGACCAGCTCCATCGCAAAGTACGGGAGGGTGGCGTGCTCTTCTTCGAAGGTGCCAGCGTCAAAAATCTGGGCGATGCCCGGATGCTGCAGTCGGCCGAGCACCTGCGATTCGAGCGCAAAGCGGCGCACCAACTCGGGTGTAACAAAGTCCTCGCGCACCACTTTGAGCGCCACCATGCGCCGCGGCTGGTCCTGTTCGGCCTCATACACCACGCCCATCCCACCTTCGCCGAGCAGGCTCACAATGCGGTAGCGCCCGATTTGTGTCGGGTGCCACGACTTGAGAGGACTGCCACGCGGCTCGCTGGGTACGCTGTTGGAGTTGGTCATCAGGTTTCCAGGCGACACATGGCCGCAAACTGCGGAGAGAAAATGGGGAGGGGTCGTCAATCACCTAAAGGTGGCCGCCGATATTGCAAAATACACCGTGTCGCGCGGCTGCATATTCGAATGCCCGATTCGGGTTCGCATGCCGCGCGACTGGCCGCAGCGGCTGCGTTCTGATAGCGTTCACGGTATGAACAAGCCCATCTATCAATCGTTCGCACAGGCTTTCGCGACCTGTCTGCTCGCCGCGCTGATTGCGGCTGTCCCAGTGAAGAGTTCCGGAGCGCAACAGACGGCGCCGGTGCGCGAGAGCGGCGCAATGCTCGCCAAAGGATGGCATCCATATCTGGCACTCGCGCCGGCTCTTCCTCTTGGGCGCCTCGGAGAGCTCACATCGCTTGGCGTCAGCGGACACGTTGGCGCGTGGTACATCACACCTGACCGGTGGACGCCTGGGGTTGGAGTGGAGGCACTGTACGCCTCTTTTTCACCGGATCCGAATGAACCGTTGCCGGACCGCTTGCAGATTGCCGGTGCCTTGGTGAAACTCACCTCCAAGGGGCGTCAGCGCGTGTTCTACGACTGGCTGGGCGCGTACACGACTGGCGGCGTGGGCGTATTTCGTGCCGGCACGTCAGGTGACGGTAACACGCAAACGGTGCTCGGCGTTTCGGCGAGCGTTGGCGTACTCGGCCCGTTGTTTGGACGCGAAGGATTTTTTGAGGCGAGATTTCATCACCTCTTCAGCGGCGAAACGCTGGGCAGTGGCAACGGGCTGACGTTCGCGCCACTGGTGTTTGGGGTGCGGTTTTAGAGATCGGTTGCGGGCTTTGGTTTCAGGCTTCGTGGGTGCCAGTCACCGATGCCACGAGGCGATGTCAAGCGATGATGGCAAGTGCCGACGGCGCCGATGCCGAGCGCCGATCCCAACCACGTTCAAGCACCGGCGCCCTGCACCCATGCGCGTGCGCCGGTGATCACCCAGAGAATGTCCCGAACTGTCGCAGCAACTACACAACGGTGTGTTGCGTGATCACATCACACGCGATGACGTCGCCGTGCCGCGATACCGACGCCGAGCAAACCGGACGCGACCAAAAGGAATGAGGCGGGCTCAGGTACTGAGGCGACGTTGGCGATGATCAGCGTAACGTCCAGGCTCCGGCGCTGCGGATCCAGACCAAAGAGCGCAAACTCTCCAATCTCGAACGTTGGCGTTTCTACTGCCCCAGTAAAAAGTTGGTCCCCACCAAAGCTGAAGAATGGGCACTCACGGATGCAAAAGCCCCCGCCTTCGACGGTGGTGAAGAAATCAATCGACTCGAAGCTCGACGTTCCACCAAACGAAACGAGAATATTGTCGAGGCCGAATGCTCCAAAGTCAGCATCACTCACATCCGGCTGCGGACTCAACGGCAAAACAAACGACGCACTGAATCCAGCCGCCGCATCAGTCAGACTAAACGAAACCTGCTGCTGCGCAGCCACCGGCGCCGAAAACAAAACAGTCGCCACTGCCGTCGCCGCAAAAACCTTTCGCAAATACTTCATTCGTACTCCTTGTTCGGGAATCAGACAAGAGTCGTGCAAACAACGCACGCAAGAATCGAACCTTCAGACAGACAATCGTTTCCCCAACAATACGTTCACCTTCCTGGGGTCCGCGCTGCCCTTCGATTTTTTCATCACAGCACCAACCATAACGCCCTGCAACTTCTTCTCACCGCCAAGAAATCGGGCGGCTTCGTCGGGCAGCTCTGCCAGCACTTCATCAATCCACGCCACCAGCGCGCTGTCGTCACTAACCTGCAGCAACCCCTCACGCTCCGCAACTGTGGCGGGCTCAGCGTTCTCGCTCTCAAGGATCGCAAAGATCTGCTTGGCAGCGGTGTTTGACACGGCGCCAGCATCTTCGAGCTTGATCAGCGCACCGAGTCTCTCCACACTCACCGGATGCGAGAGTACATCTCCCCCCCGCACTTTCACCGCAGCCAACACGACGCCGAGCATCCAATTGGCCGCACGCTTGGCATTGTCACTGGCCTTGACCACCGCTTCAAACCGATCTGCGAGCACGACGGTAGACGTCAGCTGCTCCACGTCGTGATTGCTGAGTCCGTATTGCGACACAAACCGTGCGCGTCGCGCTGCCGGTAGCTCCACCAAGCCAGCACGCTGCTGCTCAATAAACTGTGTGGTGAGCACCAGCGGTGGTAAATCCGGCTCGGGAAAATAGCGATAGTCATGACTGCCTTCCTTGGCGCGCGCCGGCCGCACCTCGCCCTTGTGACCGTCCCACAACATGGTGCGCTGCTCAATCACGCCACCGCTACGCAACACTTCGCAGTGCCGGACGAACTCAAGCTCGATGGAGCGCTCCACACCGCTGAACGAGTTGAGATTCTTGATCTCGGTGCGTGTTCCCAGCTCCGCCTGCCCCACCGGTCGCGCCGAGATGTTGACGTCTACGCGCAGCGATCCTTCTTCCATGCTGGCGTCGCTCACATCGGTGTACTCAATAATCTGCTTGAGTTCACGCAGATACAAACCGGCCTCAGCCGCCGAGCGAATGTCCGGCTCGCTGACAATCTCAATAAGCGGTGTGCCGGCGCGATTGAGATCAATGGCAGAGAATCCCGGAAAACGATCGTGCACGCTCTTGCCCGCGTCTTCTTCAACGTGAACGCGAGTAATGCCAATGGATTTTTCCGATCCATCGGGGTGCACACCAATCACGATCTTGCCACCGGTCGCCAACGGCCGGTCAAACTGCGAAATTTGATAGCCCTTGGGCAGATCGGGATAGAAATAGTGCTTGCGCGCAAACACAGAGACTTCATGCACGGTACAGCCGAGCCCCAGTGAGGCGCGTGTGGCGAGTGTGATGGCAGCACGATTGAGCACTGGCAACGCACCAGGCAATCCGAGGCACACCGCATCAGTGTTCGCGTTGGGCGCATCGCCAAACTGTGCACTGGCTGACGAGAACAGTTTGGTGCGGGTTTTGAGCTGACAGTGCACCTCAAGACCGATCACCATCTCGTAGCCGTCGGTCACATTGCTGCTCATGTGTGTGCCTCCGTCCCCAGTGCGCGCTCGAGCGCGTACGCTACACGAAACATGGTGGCTTCGTCAAAGTGCGAGGCCAACAACTGTCCGCCGACCGGCAGTCCGTCAATACGACCAATGGGCTGCGACATGGCCGGCACACCAGCGAGGTTGGCGGTGGCCGTAAAGATATCGCTCATGTACATCTCGTATGGGTCCTTCTTTGAACCCGCCACAAAGGCGGTACTCGGCGTGGTTGGCGTAAGCAGCACATGCACACCGCTGGCAAAAACTTTGGTAAAGTCAGCCGCAATCAACTGTCTGACAGCCATTGCACGCTTGTAGTACGCGTCATAATAACCAGCGCTCAACACGTATGTCCCCAGCAGAATGCGACGCGTGACTTCAGGGCCAAAGCCTTGGCTGCGTGTAGCTTCGTACATGCCGCGCAGTCCGTCGCCGGTAACACGCAATCCGTAGCGCACGCCATCAAAACGCGCCAGATTGGAGCTCGCTTCAGCGGGTGCAACGATGTAGTACACCGGGATCGCGAGCGACGTGTGCGGTAGCGATACGTCGCGCACTTCGGCACCGAGTGATCGCAGATATTCGGCCGAACGATCGAGCAGCGCACGCATGCGCGGGTCGAGCGATTCGGGGAAGTATTCTACCGGCCGACCAACTACAACTCCGGCGAGCGGCTGCGCACTCATGTCGCCGCGTGCCTCCCGATAGTTGTCCACCGGTACGTCAACCGTGGTGCTGTCGCGTACATCCGCGCCGGCGATTACCTGCAGGCCGAGCGCGGCGTCGTCCACAGACTGTCCAAACACGCCCACCTGATCGAGGCTCGACGCGAACGCAACCAAGCCATGTCGCGAGACACGACCGTAGGTTGGTTTGACACCAACAATGCCGCAAAACGCCGCCGGTTGGCGAACTGAACCACCGGTCTCCGAGCCCAATCCGATGCGCGTGACACCCGCCGCAACAATAGCCGCCGAGCCGCCTGACGAGCCGCCCGGCACACG
>JBBSPO010000216.1:0-6616 GCA_038258695.1 Gemmatimonadales bacterium
AGCCAAATGTCCAGGCTGCGGAGCCATCCTGCAAACGCATCTCGCCCACACTACGCGGACGTAGTGGTGGCGATGATACCAAGCGCCGAAGATAGGGGCCCCAGGCGCTGCGGTCAAGCGTGCGTTTGAGGTTTCCCCTGGCCAAGGCTGTCACATTTACGAAACATGGGCCCCGGCACAGCGTTTGTCCACATCGTGCGCTGTTCCGCCACCCTGTCCCCGTCTTGCCAACGGACGATTGGGCTCGCCTGCCGTCACTGCTCCGGCACCGCCCTCCCGCCCGCGGCCCCCGCGGTCCATACTCCCTGTATGTCAGATATTGAACGCGCGGCCCTTCAGATTCGCTCGCCCCGCACTCCGCACGCCCCAAACCCGTCCCCCGCCGAACCGTCCGGTCGCCACGGCGCTCCGGACGGCCCAGCGCTCAACGCCGCTCAGGCCGCCGCCGCCTCACACGGCGATTCTCCACTCCTCATTGTGGCCGGTGCGGGCTCCGGGAAAACCCGCACCCTGGTACACCGCGTCGCCGCGCTCGTCGAGCGCGGCGTGCGACCGGATCGCATCCTGCTGCTCACCTTCACCCGCCGAGCAGCCCAGGAAATGCTCGATCGGGCCGAACGGCTGGCCGGTGGCACCGCCAAACGCGCCCAAGGTGGCACCTTCCACGGCACCGCCCACCGAATTTTGCGTAAATACGGGCCCGCCGCCGGACTGCCCCGCGATTTCACCATCATGGATTCCGCCGACTCGGCCGATCTCATGAGCCTCTCCCGCTCCTCGCTGGGATACGGGGAACCACGCGGCAAAGAATACGGGGGCGCACTCGAACAGCCCGCGCGACGCTTCCCCAAAGCGCAAACCTGCGTCACGCTCTATTCGCGGCAGGTCAACACCGATCGCCCAGTGGCCGAGCTGCTCGAAGAGGGATGGCCTCACTTCCTCGCCTGGGCTGGGGACCTTGAGCAGCTCTTCGCTGACTACGTGCGACGTAAAACGGACTCCAACCTGCTCGACTACGACGACCTGCTGTTGTCTCTTGCACTGCTGCTCGAACACGGCGGTAACGTAGGGGACCGTATTCGCGGCGACTACGATCATGTGCTCGTGGACGAATATCAGGACACCAATCCGCTGCAGGCGCGTATTCTGCGCGGGCTCTGTCATCACGGACGCATTACGGTGGTAGGCGACGACGCACAATCGATTTACGCGTTTCGCGGCGCCACGATTGACAACATCATGTTGTTTCCGGAGCAGTTCAGCGGCACAACCATTGTCACGCTGGAACAGAACTATCGCTCCACGGCGCCGATTCTCTCCAGCAGCAACACACTGATCTCGCGCGCCACCTATCGCTACACCAAGCAGCTGTGGACAGAGCGCGACGGAGGCGAAGCCCCGTGGCTGGTCACGGTGCGCGATGAACGCGAGCAGACACGCTTTATTGTTGACCGGTTACTTGAGTTGCACGAAGAAGGCACACCACTGCGTGAGATGGCGGTGCTGGTGCGCGCAGGCTACCTGTCCGCCGATCTCGAAATCGAACTCGCCAACCGACGCATCCCGTACGAGAAATGGGGTGGTCTCAAGTTTCTCGAAGCGGCGCACATCAAAGACATGTTGGCGTTTTTGCGGGTGCTCGAAAATCCGCAGGACGAAGTAAGCTGGTATCGTTTGCTGCGCTTGCTGCCCGGTGTCGGTGACACCACAGCCCGATCGGCCGTAGACGCTTTGGCCGCGCACGGCTGGCAACCGCTGGCGCTGGGCAGCGCACGCGCATCATCACGCGCGACTCCGGGATTGCGCGCACTGGCCGCGCTCATTGACGGACTGCGATCGGCCGCCACACCAGCGACCACCAGTCAGGAAATCGCGCTCATCCGTCAGCTCTACGACCGGCTGCTCAAGGAAACCTACGACGACCCGGTACCACGCCTCGCCGACCTTGATCAGCTCGAGATCATCGCGGTGAGCTACGGGTCACGTTCCGACTTTTTGTCCGCGCTTGCGCTCGAACCTCCGGCGGCGACGCAGGACCTGGCCGTTGGCGGCGATGATGAAACCGACGCACTCATTATCAGCACCATCCATTCTGCCAAAGGTCGCGAGTGGGACGCGGTGTTTGTTCCGTGGACGCTGGATGGCGTGTACCCGATGGCACGCAGCGCCGGTAGCGACGACAGCATTGAGGAGGAACGCCGACTCCTGTACGTGGCGATGACGCGTGCCCGCGATCAGCTCTGTCTGGTGTATCCACTGCAGTCGTATCCGTCCCGCATGGGCGCGGATTTTTCGTACGGGCAGCTTTCGCGCTTCCTCGACGAGGGCGTGCGCCGCACCATGCAACGCATCACGCTGGGCCCGGACGGCGGCGTACCGTCATTGTTACAAAATGCACCGTTGCCGCCGGGCACCGAACGCGCTGAGGTGGATCTTCGCTCGTTGTTGCGCGGACGCGTGGGATTGCCTCCCTCGAAACCTGCGAGCGACGGCAACGTTTGAGTTAGAGTTCAGCTGGCACAACATTCTGCACGCTGTGGCACTGTTTCCGCACTTTTTCCCTGGTCTCCAATACCATGCTTCTGCGTCTGACGCCTTCATTTCGGATCACCACTGCATCAGCTGCTTCGGCCATGCTCGCTTTGAGCGGAGTGCTTGGCTTGGCGCAGCCTGCAGTCGCACAAGATGCGCTGCCTCCAGCCAGCACACCGCTTCCCGTGGATTCCAGCGTGCGTACCGGCACGCTGTCCAACGGACTGCGTTGGTACATCAGAACTAACTCGCGCCCTGAAAACCGCGCCGAGTTGCGACTGGCGGTCAACGCCGGTGCAGTGCTCGAAGACAACGATCAGCGCGGACTGGCGCACTTTCTTGAGCACATGGCGTTCAATGGCACACGTCGCTTTGCCAAAAACGACATTGTGAAGTATCTCGAATCCATTGGAGTGCGATTTGGTGCAGACCTGAATGCGTACACCAGCTTCGACGAGACTGTCTACATCTTGCCCGTGCCCACCGACTCGGCCGGGTTGCTCGCACGCAGCATGGACATTCTCGAAGACTGGGCGTCAGCCATCTCGCTTGATTCCATGGATGTGGTCGAAGAGCGAGGAGTAGTGCTCGAAGAATGGCGTGGCTCCCGCGGCGCGCAGTCGCGCGTGCTCGACAAACATTTTCCGGTGCTGCTGGCTGGTTCGAAATACGCTGAACGCTTGCCCATTGGTGATACGGCAATCATTCGTTCCGCGACGCCGGCACCACTGCGTCGCTTTTACAACGATTGGTACCGCCCCAACAACATGGCGGTGATTGCCGTTGGTGATTTTGACGCCGATTCAGTGCAAGCCATGATTGTTTCGCGCTTTGGCAAGCTCACCAATCCCGCGTCTCCACGTCCGCGCGAAAATGTCGCGGTTGCCACCAACTCCGGTACACGCGTTTCGATTGCGAGTGATGAAGAGCTGCCGATTTCATCGGTTGAAGTGACGTGGGCGTTGCCGACGCGCAGCACCACCACGGTTGGCGAGTGGCGGCAGCGATTGGTTGAAGACATTTACAACGCCGCCTTCAATCGGCGCCTGGGCGAAATCACGCAGCGACCGGACGCAGCGTGGGTTGGTGCGTCTTCGAGTGTCAATGAGTTTGCACGCGCGGCGGCTTCATATTCTGTGGGCGTTGCGGCGCAGGATGGTCAGTTGACCAACGCGCTGACCGCGGTGCTGCGCGAAGCGCGTCGCGTCGATGAGTTCGGTTTCTTGCAGTCGGAGATCGATCGCGTCAAGACCGATATTCAGCGCAGCTACGAGCGTGCGTATGCGGAACGCGACAAGTCGGAGTCGGGCGGATTTGCTAACGCGTACGTGGGCCACTTCCTGTCGTCGGATCCGATTCCAGGTATTGAGTTTTACAACAGGTGGGCACCGATCGCGCTGGCTTCCATTACGCGTGAGGAGGTCAACGCGGTTGGCCGCGAGTGGATTGGTGACCAGGACCGTGCGATTCTGGCGTCTGTGGCACGCAAAGCGGGCGTGCCCGTTCCCACAGAAGCACAGCTGCTGGCAGCAGTAGAAGCCGCCAACGCCACACCTGTTGTCGCGTGGACGGAGACGTTGAGCGAAGGAGGCTTGGTTGCATCGGTTCCTGCACCCGGCACTATCGTTTCGCGGACGCGCCTTGAAGAACTTGATGTGACGGAATGGAAGCTTGCCAATGGTGTGCGCGTGCTGCTCAAGACCACCGACTTCAAGGCCGACGAAGTGTTGCTGTCAGGCTTTGCACCGGGCGGTGCGAGCTTGTTGCCCGATTCCCTGGCCACCGCTGGTGAGCTGGCGTCACTGTTTGTTGAGCGCGGTGGAGCGGGTGATATGTCGGTGATTGATTTGCAGAAAAAGCTTACTGGCAAGGTCGCGCAGGTTGGCACCGCGATTACCGACTTGAGTCAGGATGTGAGCGGACGCGCCAGTCCCAAGGATCTGGAAACACTGTTTCAGCTGGTGTGGCTCAAGTTCACCTCACCACGCGCCGACTCAGCCGCGGTGCAGGCATTCCGTCAGCAGATTGGTGCAGTGCTCGCCAACCGTGGCCGTGCACCGGAAGCGCGATTCAGTGACACGTTGTCGCTCACACTGGCCAACAATCATCCGCGCGTTCAGTTGCCCACGGCCGAGTTGTTCAACAGCGTCACGCTGGACGACGCGATGCGCATTTACCGTGATCGTTTCTCCGACGCCAACGGCTTCACGTTTGTATTTGTCGGCAACGTGACGGCTGAGGCGCTGGAGCCGTATGTGCAACAGTGGCTGGCCGCGCTGCCGGCCAATGGTCGCACAGAAACATGGCGCGACACGGGCATTCGTCCGCCGTCAGGCATTGTTGAAAAGACGGTGCGTGCAGGACTCGAGCCCAAGGCGAGTACCGTTCTGGTCTACCACAACGAGGCCTCCAGCAGCGTTGCGTCGCGCCAGGCGTTCCGCACACTCGGCGACATCCTCGAAACCCGTCTCATTGAGCAGTTGCGCGAAGCGCTTGGCGGGACGTATTCCGCGAGCGTGTCGGCAAGTGTTTCCATGCAGCCGCGCGATGCGCAGCAGTTGGTGGTGCAGTACGGTTCAGCGCCAGAAAACGTGGACACGCTGTTTGCCACTGTAGTGCGCGAAGTCATGGCACTGCGCGACGCAGGCCCCACGGCCGAGGAGCTGGCCAACGCGCTCGAGAAGCAGCGTCGTGAGCGCGAGGTGGCGTTGCGAGAAAACGGTTACTGGGTATCGGGCATCGTGTCGCGGTTGCGCTCAGGCTCCGATCCTCGGCAGATGCTTGAGGGCGAGGCAGTGATCAATGGGACGACTGTAGAAGCCGTGAAGGCTGCGGCAATGACGTTCATTGATCCGGCGCAGTACGTGAAGGTGGTGCTGCTGCCCGAGGAGGCGAAGGTCACGCCGTAGGCTCTTCTGTTGCCAACCAGTCCGCGACCGCGCCGAATGGATCGTCCGGCCGCGACTGTGCCAGCTCGACAATACGCCGCACTGCGGCCGACACACTCCGTCCCTCTCTGAGGTACACCCTTTCGAAGTCGGAGAGGCCGGTTGCGTACACCCGCCGCGCCATCAGCACCGCGTTGTTCAACGCCACAGTGCGCGCCCACGCGGCACTGTACGAGCTGAGTTTCGGGACTACGGAGTCAACCAGTCGTACACGCGCTGCGGCATAGATAGCCTCGCGTGCGGCCAAGCGTACGGACTTCGCGTCTCCGCTGTTGAGCGAATCAGGGTTGGCCGCGAACGCCGAGTCGAGCTCCGCATACAATGAAGCCCAGAAGGCGCCGAGGGTCTGGTCGTCTGCCCAGTCACGTTCGGCGCGCGCGAGCATCGTCGAGTCGCCGTAGGCCCGATAGAAATCAATTGCTCCGCGCCCACCCACAAACGTCGCAAACGATTCATTGAACACCACCTGCCCTTTGGCAAAGAAAGTGGTGTGCGCGATTTCGTGAATCACCGTGTTGGCGAGGGAGAGCGAATCAAGGCGCAGTGTGGTGCTCACCACCGGATCGTTAAACCAGCCCAGGGTACTGAACGCGCTCGACGCGCCCACCGAGACGTCAAATCCCTCACCGCGCAGATCATCGGCTGAGCGCAGTGCGTCCTCGAAATCGAAGTAGCCCTTGTATGGGAACCGACCCACCACCGGAAACCACCACGTTTTGCGCGCCAGGCGATCCGGGTACGCCGCCGACACCACGAGCACCAGTGTATCGCGGTCGAGTCGGGTGTAGCGCGTGAACGTTTCCTTGGGGGTGAGCCCCAGGGAATCGCGGGCGAACGTGCGCGCGGCCAGCACCAACCGGAGCTTCTCGCGCTCGGCTGCTGGCGTAGTGCTGTCAGCCACCAGCCGGGCAATCGGTTTGCGACCGGCCAGAATCTTTGCCTCCTCGTACGCGGCGCGCGACAAATAGCAACCCATTGGCGACGCAACAAACAAAATCGCGAACGCGAGTACGCCCCAAGCACTCAATCGCCGTGCGCGACGCCAGATCAATCGCGCACGACTGTGGCCCGCAGGCTGTTGTGCGACTAAGCTTCTCTTCCCATGTCCTTCGTCCATCTGCACTGTCATTCGGAAT
>JBBSPO010000217.1:0-6602 GCA_038258695.1 Gemmatimonadales bacterium
CAGCGCCATGATGTGCTCCCCGTTGTTTTTCCGCCGTGCGACACCGATTGCCCTTGTGGTCGCCGCATGTTCGCCGCTGCTCGTGCTTCACGCGCAAGCGGTCCCCGTTCGTACGTACAGCAAACCGCTGGCCGAACTCTCTGAGCCCTACACCAGCATTCGCGGCGTGCGCGAACTGGCAGACGGGCGCGTGGTGGTGGTCGATCCGCGCGACAAGATTGTGCAGCTTGTGAACTTTGCCACGGGTCAAACCACCACAGTTGGCCGCGAAGGCTCCGGTCCCAACGAGTACCAAATGCCCACGTCAGCGTTTCCGCTGCCGGGCGACAGTACGCTCATTGCGGATCTGCTCAACTCGCGCTTTCTGCTGCTCGGTGCGGGCGGCACGCTGGCTGGCACGTGGAGTCCGGCGGCGGGCCCTTCGACGCCGTCGAACTCGTCGGCCTCGGGATCATCACCGCGCACCGTGACCCGGGCTGGCCCACCGCCAGAACGTGGCGCCGGCGGGTCTGCGGGTCCACGCATGGTGATGGGCGGGGCCGGTGGTCCTATGTCCATGCTCGGTACGCGGGCGGTAGACGGGCTGGGACGGGTATACGGTGCTGGAGCGCCGATTGTGGTTGGTGCCAATGGGCCGCAGGCCGCGGACAGTGTGCCGATCACGCGCACGGAGCGCACAACCATGGCCAGCGACACAGTGGCCTGGCTGCAGGTACCCAAAGGCAACGCCGAGGTGTCGGGCAGTGCGAACAATCTGAATGTGCGCATTGGTGGCAAGCCCTTTGCAGCCGACGACGGCTGGACGGTTTTCCCCGACGGGCGCGTGGCTGTGGTGCGCCACGACAATTATCAGGTGGAGATCTATCCCGCGTTTGCCCGGGCGGCGCCGGTCCGCGGTGCGCCGGTCAAGGCGCCGGTGCTGCGTGTAGGTGAAGTTGAAAAAGAGCAGTGGCGCAAGTCACGCCGATCAGCCGGTGGCATTGCCATTTCCGTGACCGACGACGGCGCATCGGGGCGGCGTACGCAAGCCAGCACTGCGCCGGCCCAGGTGCAGGAGCCTGACGCATGGCCAGCGGTGCTGCCGGCGTTTCAGAGCAGTCAGGTGTACGCCGCGTCAGATGGGCATATCTGGGTCGGACGCTTTCGTGCAGCCAACGATGAGAATCCGCGCTTTGACGTGTTCAACGCCACCGGGACGCACGTGGGGCAGGTGGTGTTTCCGCCGAACACCAGCGTGGTGGGCTTTGGCAAAGGCGTGGTGTACACCGTGCGCAAGGACGAAGACGACCTCCAGTACTTGCAGCGGTTTGCGCTGCAGTGATTTTGACGCTGACGCCAAGGCTCGTGGGCACCTTGATCCGAGCCTCTTCATGACGTAACGTGCAATAATCAGCGGGCTGTACTGCTCGCGGGCGTTGCTTCCCTGAATCCTCTGCCGAGCATTTGAATGCCTTTTCTTGACTATCCCGTCGATCCCAGCTTCCTGCTTACCTTTGCCGGGCTCGTGTTGCGCGTGATCTCCATGATCTTTGCGTTCCTTGTTGCGATTGGCCCGATTGGTATGCTGGTGGTCGTGCTCATTCCGGTTGCACTGTTCATGCGTGACATCTACGCGGGCCCGCAGGCGTTCAAGAACATCAAGTCCTGAGCGCAATGTCTCTCAGTGGTGAGTGCGTCTGATGCCTCTCACCCAGGTGCGCGATCAGTGTTCAGTAAGCAGTAAGTAAACCCCGCTTGGCGTGTGCCGGGCGGGGTTGGTTGTTTGCTGGTGCCGTTGTTGTCCCACCGTTCCACTCCCCCCTTTGGAGGCATGATGTCCGCCCCACTCGCCTACCGCGCACCATCTGACGCTCCGCCCACTGTTGGCGGTTCAGAGCGCTGGCTTCAAACACCACTCCGTCTATTCAGCACGCTGTGCGCCGTTGCCGCGCTGCTGCTCGTTGCAACCCCGAACGCCCACGCACAGGCTGGTCGCCTGTCTGGTGTTGTCACGGATTCCACCAACGGTCAGCCGCTGCAGTCGGTCACGCTCACGCTTGTCACGGCTGGCGAGCGCACGGCCGAGCGGCTGCAAGCGCGCACCGACACGGAGGGCCGTTATCTGTTTGCTGCCGTACCGGCCGGCGACTACATCGTAGAACTCCGACGGCTTGGCTACCGTCCGCTCAATCGTCCCGGAGTCACGGTAGGTTCGGGCGCCACCGTTACGCGCAACTTCAATATGGAGCCCACCGGACTCAGTCTGCAGGCGGTGGTCACCACCGGTGTGGTTGATCCAGCCAGCGGAACCCGCGTTCCGTTTACCGTGGGGCGAGTGACGGCTGAAGACGCGCCGGTACCCGCCACCAACGCTCTCGAAACCATTCAGGGCAAGATCGCGGGTGTGTCTGTGGTGCCAACCGGTCAGGCGGGTGGTGGTACCAACATTGTGCTGCGTACACCCACCAGCATCAACAAGTCCAACTCGCCACTCATTGTTGTTGACGGTGTGCTGCAGACCGATGCATTTGGTGCAGCCAGCGCCGACCTGCAGAGCATGGATATTGAAAGCGTCGAAGTCGTGAAGGGCGCCGCGGCCGCATCACTATATGGCGCGCGAGCAGCCGCGGGCGTTATTCAGATCACCACTCGTCGCGGCTCCGGGCTGGCCGATGGCACGACACGTTTCAGTGTGCGATCGGAATACGGTGCGAACTCTCTCAACTCGCCAGTCACGTGGGCGCAGAAGCATTTTTACCGTGTCAATGACGCCGGTCAGTATGTGAACGCGGCCGGCACCGTGGTGCCACGTGAGCAGCGCGTTGAAGAGCCCGTGTTCAGCCGCTTTCAGGACAACGACTATCCCGACCAGGTCTACGATCAGGTTGATCGTTTCTTCAATCCCGGGGCCTTCACGCGCAACTCGCTCAACATTGCGCAGAACAGTGGCAAGACCAACTGGTTTTTTTCCTATGTAAACTCGGGTGAAGACGGCGTTGTGCTCAACAGCGGTCGCTATGAGCAGAACGACTTCCGACTCAATCTCGACCATCGACCCAGTGACAAGCTGTCGTTCGGAGTCAGTGTGTTTAGCAGTCGTTCGGAGCGACAGAATCTGTATGGCGACGCGTTTTTTGACCTGATCAATCAGGCGCCAGACGTAGACCTGCGCACACCCGATCCCGATGGTACGCCGTACGCGTTCCAGCTCGATCCCGAAGGCCGTGAGGAAAATCCGCTGTACGTACTCTCCACCGAGATCAATCAGCGCCAGCGCTCCCGTTTTCAGGGTGCGTTGCAGGGACGCTATGCTCCGCTGAGCTGGCTCACGGTCGATGGCAACCTGAGTTTGGACCGGTCCGACCGGCGCAACAACTTCTTTCTTGATGCCGGCATCAAGACCGAAGGCTTTGGTGAAGGTGGTCCCGGCGAGATCTCGCAGTTCAGCGGTACGACCGACGCTGTGAACGCGTTCGGCAGCGTTAACGTGTTGAAGCGCGTCGGTGATTTCACACTGCGCGGCACGGCACGCGCATTGCTGGAGCGCGAGACCAATGCGCTGACCACGGCTGAAGGCAATACCTTTGCCACGCCCGGTGTGAACAGTCTCGACAACGCGCAGAACCGGTTTGTCTCGTCGTCAGTGCAAACAGTCCGCACCAACAGTTACATCGGCAGTGTGGCAGCCGACTACCGTGGCAAGGTGATCGTGGACGCACTGCTGCGTGAGGACGGCAGCTCGCTGTTCGGCCCCGACGAACAGAAAAACCTGTACTATCGTGTGAGCGGCGCGTACCGACCGTCACTCGAAGATTGGTGGCCGTTTGAGTCCATCAATGAGTTCAAGCTTCGCGCTTCACAGGGTACCGCCGGTACACGTCCTGACTTCAACGATCAGTACGAAACGTTTTCGTTTGTTGAAGGCGGCGGCGTTGTGAAGCAGAATCTCGGTAACCGCTTGCTCAAGCCAGAAGAGTCACGCGAAACCGAAGTTGGTTTTGACGCCATCATCGCGAACCGCTTTTCCGTGCAGGCGTCGTATGCCGACGTGGTCACCACCGACCAGCTCATTCTCATTCCGCTGGCCGGTTACGTAGGCTATAACGCGCAGTGGCAGAACGCTGGTACCGTCGAAGGCAACACCTACGAGCTCACGCTTGAGGCGGACATGATCAAGCGCGCCAACTTCAGCTGGCGCGCAGGCCTGGTCGGCAGCCGGTCACGCAACAAGATCACGGCGTTTGATCGCCCCTGCTTCTCCACCGGCACGATTCAGTTTCGCTGCACAGGTGAAACGTTGGGTGCCATGTATGGCTTCCGCTTTATCCAGGGCGCCAACGAGCTGCCCGCCGATGCTGCCGGGCAGGCATCGCAGTTTGCCGTAAACGACGACGGCTTACTCGTGTGGGTTGGTGAGAACAACAACTTTACTGACGGCGAGAGCAAGGAGCTCTGGGGTACGTCCACGGCGATTGGCGCCAACACGTACCTGTGGGGTATGCCGATCACGCTGCGCGACTCCACCGGCAGCTCGGCGCTCACGCGCATTGGTGATGGCAATCCCAACTTCAACGTTGGTTTCTCCAACACCATCAACTGGCGTGGTATGAGCCTCTTCATGTTGTGGGATGCACAGGTGGGCGGCGACGCATACAACCAGACCAACCAGCGCATGTACCAGTACGGCCGCAGCAGTGATGTCGACCAGACCGGCAAGCCGCAGGAACTCAAGAAAACCACCGACTACTACGCCCAACTCTACGCGGCCAACAGCCCGACCGATTTCTTCGTCGAAGATGCGAGCTTCGTAAAGCTGCGCGAGCTCTCCGTGCGGTATCAGCTGCCGCAGAGTTTTGCCTCGGCGCTCAACCGACTCGGGGCCAGCGGGATGTCGGTGTCGCTCATTGGGCGCAACATGTTGACGCTCACCAACTACAAAGGCTACGACCCGGAAGTTGGTAGTGTGATTAATCGGCTCGACAGCTTTGACTATCCGCGCTATCGCACGATCACCGGCAGCGTCGAGATCGTATTCTGATGACTAACGCTGCCTCACGGAGACCAGTTATGCGCAACCTCATGGTGACCGGATGTGCCGGAGCGGCCCTGCTGCTCGGCGCGTGCCAGGACCTGACTGTCGAAAATCCCAATCTGCCCGATCGCGAACGTGCAACGCGGCAGCCTATTTCCACGGAGTCGTTTGTCGCCTCCGCGTTCCGCACTGCGTGGCCGGAAATCGGTCACGACGATTACCCCTCATGGGCGTTCTCCACGATTGCACAGGAGATCACGTCGGGCTTTGCGGACTTTGGTCAGCTCGAGCTGTCCGCTTTGCCGCGTTCGGCGTGGAATAACAGCCCGGTCAACAATCGCAACAGTGTAAACGAAGATCCGTGGTACACCTTGTACGGCACGATCTCGGCGGTGAACGATGCGATCATTGCCATTGATGATGGGCTGCGGATCGTTGACGATGTGCGCACGGCACGCACCAAGGCGGTTGGCAAGTTCATGCAGGGCGTGTCGCATGGATACCTTGGACTCTACTTCGACAAGGCCATCATCGTCGACGAAGACACCGATCTCGCGTCGCTCGCCAACGCCGAGTTCAATCCGTATCCCGAGATGATTGATGCCGCGATTGAGCAGCTCGATGAGGCCATCGCGGTTGCTGGAACGGCGAACTTCTCGCTGCCGGCGGAGACCTTTCTTTACACGGCCATGACGCGCAACGAGTTCGTGCAACTGGCCAACTCATACGCGGCGCGCTTTCTCGCCTATGCACCGCGTTCGCGGGCCGAGCGGGCTGCTGTCAACTGGAACGAAGTCATCAGCCGCGTTGACGCCGGCATCCAGCAGGATTTCGCGCCCATTGCACAGCCGGACATTTTGTTTGACGACTGGAAGCGGCTCATCGCCCGCGTGCGCAACGTGGCGCGCCCCAGTGATTTTGGACGGCCGAGCTACGTGCTGCTTGGCCCTGCTGATTCATCGGGTGGCTATCAGAACTGGCTGAACACGCCAGTCGAGGAGCGTCGCGCATTTCAGATCGTGACCAAGGATCGCCGTATTCAAGGCGCGGGCGGACCGAACTCCGCCGGCAAATACTTTGGCTACAATCGCAACGACATTTTCCGCTCCGATCGTGGCACCTGGCGCTTTTCGTGGTACTTCTACGGTCGTTTTGGAACGGACGTTACCTGGCAGACCGGACCGCAGCCGGCGATCACCACCACGGAAATGGATCTGCTCAAAGCGGAGGCGCTGATTCGCCTGAACCGTGCGGCCGAAGCGGTACCGCTGATCAATCGTTCTCGTGTGGCCAACGGCGAACTGCCGCCAGTGACGATTGATGGACCGCCCAACCAGGCAGGCTGTGTACCGCGCAAACTGAACGGGTCCTGTGGCAGCCTGTGGGATGCGCTGCGCTACGAAAAGGGCATCGAGATGGTGGGCGTCAATGGCGTCACGGCATTCTTTGACGCGCGTGGCTGGCAGACGTTGCCGGAAAACAGCATTGTGCACCTGCCCATTCCGGGCCGTGAGCTCGCAACGTTGCAGCTTGAGAACTACACCTTTGGTGGACCCGGCGGCGAGGGCAGTGCACCGGCGCCCGATCCGGA
>JBBSPO010000218.1:0-6584 GCA_038258695.1 Gemmatimonadales bacterium
GTCGTGTACCCGGGCGATCAGTGCCGCGTTGCACCAGGTGCGGCAGAACCCACCGACCGCATCACTCATACGCAGCAAACGCAGCGCCTGACTCGTCTCGCCGCGACTCATCGCGATTGACGCTTTGCTCAAGAGAATGAACGCGCTGTCCCGCTGCAGTAGTTCACCCGGCACCTCGCGCGCTCGCTCGGCCAGCAAAGCTTCCGCGCGTACCGCATCACCCAATCCCGCGTATCCCGCTGCAATACCGGCGTACTCTCGTGACACGTGATCCAGCACGCTGAGCGGGTATCGCCGAAGCATGTCGTTGAGATATGCGATGCCGCGTGCCGTGTCGCCGAGCAGCTCCATTTGCAACGTGGCGAGCACTGGAGCCACTCGATGTGCCGTGAGCGCCGCGTCCGTGCCTTCGGAGCCAGCGATCATCTGCTCCGCCATTTGTGTGGCTTCGCGCAAACGGCCCAGTACCAAGGCACTTTGACCTTTATAGAGCGCCGCACTGTATGCCGCGCCCGCACTTTGTGCCGCAAGCAGTGCGGAGTCCGCGATGCGATACGCGTCCTGGTACCGTCGCTTGGTCGCCAGCGCATCAATCCGCTCGTCCACGCGGGCGTTGGGAAGCGCGGCGATGGAATCGGCGACCAGTGTGTCTCCCAGTTCAAGCGAGGCGTTCTGCAGGTTGCCACGGAAGGTGACGGAATTGGGACTGCGCGGCAGCGCTTCACGGATCACGGCGATGGCTTCGCGATGGCGTCCAAGGCGCTGTAGCGCGAGTGCCAGATTGTTGGACGCCGCTGTGCCGTCGGGATCGGCCGCGGCGAGTGCACGCCACGAATCTGCTGACTTTTCGTGATCGCCGAGAAAGGAGTACCACGTGCCTTCAATCGCGAATCGCTCAGCCTCGGGAAGTCGTTCGCGCAGCGAGTGTGCGCGCTTGAGCGCATTAAACTGCTCACCTGGCCGCGTACCAATGTTGCCGAGTGACACAGCCAGCCCGCGCCAGGCCGACGCAAAGTTACTGTCGAGTCGCGTGGCCGCACGAAAGGCGTCGGCGGCGTCTCGTGAACGTCCTTCCAGAATGAGTTGCTGACCTTCGCCCACACGCTCCAGTGCGCCCAGCGACCGCGTGGTGAAGAGTGGAAGCGCCGTACGTTCCGCGAGCGATGCGACAGATTCACCGGCGCTCTCGCGTACACCACGCGCCAACCGGTCTATGGCGTCAATGATGTCGCTTGAATCCGGTGTGGTTTCGCGCAGCGAGGCCAGCGGTTGATTGCCGTCGGTGGAATAGAGCTGCGCGGAAAAAACAAAGCCAGCGCCTGCCCGGTCAACACGTCCTGCAACATAGGCTTTGGCACCGAGACGGCTGGCGAGATCGGCAAGCAGTGTGGCATCGAGCACTGACGAGTCCGACTGTTGCATGGAACGAAGCGTCGCACGAACGCGAATCATGTCAGGCACCCGCAGGTCACGCGACGCTCCAAGGTCGGTGCGCAATGCGTTGGATAACGCGCGCGCGAGCGATGAGTCGGACGGTACATGTGCGAAGTCACCTACCACGATCAGGTCTTTGGGACCGGTACGGGCGGGAGGCGTTCGCATCATCCACGCTGCACCGGCCGCAATCGCGAGCACAACAACACCGCCCACCAACCAGCGTGACCCGCGAGGTGTGCGCGAAGCCAATCGCTCGCCATCCGACGCCGAAGTTGTGGGGTCTCCAACAGACTCAAGCAACTCCAGTGCTGCCAACGCGGACGCCGGCCGCTCATTTGGCGACTTGGCGAGGCAGCGCATCGTCAACTGCAGCAGTGCCGCCGGCGCGTCCGGGCGCAGGGCGTGTACATCCGCCGGCGTCACATTGACCTGCGCCGCAATCATGGCCTGCGGTGTGGACGCGTCGAACGGTCCGGTCCCATGCAGCATTTCGTAGAGCACCAATCCAGCGGCATACAAATCCACCCGATGATCCGCCAGCTCGTCTGCCAGCGCCTGCTCGGGCGCCATGTACGCAGGCGTGCCGATGGCCATGCCAACGCCGGTGAGTCGTGAACTGTTGTGCTCAGCGAGCGTACTGCGCGCCAGCGCGCGTGCGACGCCAAAGTCGGCGACGAGCAGATGCCGTCCCGAGACCAGCAGATTTTCCGGTTTAATGTCCCGATGCACGATGCCTGCCGCGTGCGCGGCCGACAGCGCCTCGAACAGATCCCGAGCGTATCGCAACACATCAGCCACGGGCAATGCGCCATCGCGCAACAGCGTGGCCCGCAACGACTCGCCCGCCACGAATGGCATGGTGAACCATGTGAGACCATCGTGGCTCCCTATACCCAGCAGCGGCAGGATGGCTGGGTGCTGGAGCTGCGCGGCGACCTGCATCTCCTGGCGGAATCGTTCGGCAGACACCTCGGAGAGCGCCTCGGGCACCAACACTTTGATTGCGACCCGTCGTCCCAAGGCCACTTCTTCGGCCACAAAAACCCGACTCATTCCACCGCCGCCAAGCTCTCGCTCGATGCGGTACGCCGGCCCAAGGGCGCGCTGCAGCGCGTCGGAGAGTGTAGTCATGTGAAGAAGTTACGACGAACTTTTCAATCACGCTTGCTGAAACGGGGCCTGGGCGGCCGAATCGGAGATTGCTACCTCAGAGAAGCCCTCTGCAGAAGCGGAGCGCAGGCTCTCCCTGCAGCGGCCGACTTCCGTGCCCGCTGGCGCACTGCGGCGCCCTCAGGCACAATACACCATGCCTACTTTCCCGAAGTCCCTGCTCGGCGCGCTCGTGATGGCCACCATGGCGAGCGCTGCCAGCGCGTTGACGCTGCACGCGCAAACGCCGCCCGCGGCCAAAAAGGTCGCGCTGCCGCTCAAAGCTGAACGCACCCATACGTTCACCACCACCAAAGGCACCTGGTTGTCGCTCGATGTTTCGCCAGATGGTGAGACGATCGTGTTTGATTTGCTCGGCGATCTCTACACGTTGCCGATTGCTGGTGGTAAAGCCACACGCATCACGTCGGGCATGGCTTACGATGTGCAGCCGCGTTTCTCGCCCGATGGTTCGCGCATTGCTTTTGTGAGTGATCGTTCGGGCGGTGACAACGTGTGGCACATGAAAGCGGACGGCACCGATACCACGCAGCTCACCACCGGCAACAACAACTTGTACGTGTCGCCCGAATGGACGCCGGACGGCAAATACGTTGTGGCGTCAAAGTCCGGTGGTTTGGGCGGTGTGGCCAAACTCTGGATGTACCACGTTGATGGCGGCAGCGGTCTGGCGCTGAGCACCGAACCTGCAGCGCCACCCAATCTCAAAATGATGGGCGCCGCGTTTGGCAAAGACCCGCGCTATATGTGGTTTGCCGCGCGCACGGGTGACTGGCAATACAACGCGCTCGGTCCGCAGTACCAGATTCACGTGTGGGACAAGGACAACGGACGCACGTCGCAAATGACAACGCGTTTTGGTTCAGGCTTCCGCCCCACATTGTCAACCGACGGCCAGTATCTGGTGTACGGCACGCGCTTTGAAACGAAGACAGGACTGCGCCTGCGCAACCTTGAAACGCAGGAAGAAGACTGGCTCGCGTTCCCGGTGCAGCGCGACGACATGGAGTCACGCGCACCTATGGACGCGTATCCTGGGTTTTCGTTTACGCCCGATTCACGCGCGGTGATTGTGTCGTATGGCGGTGAGATCTGGCGCGTGCCGGTAGACAAAACAGCCCCGTCGAAAGTCCCGTTTGAAGCCGAAGTGAAGCTGGAGATGGGACCCGAAGTGAAGTTCGCGTACAGCATCGACACCAGCCCCACGTTTACGGCGCGTCAGATCCGCGACATTGCACCGTCGCCCGATGGCCGTCAGCTGGCGTTTGTCTCCATGGATCGTGTGTACGTGGTGGACATGCCCAGTGGCACACCGCAGCGCGTGTCGTCAGATACGGTTGGTGAGTTCAACCCGGTGTGGTCGCCAGATGGCTCGAGTGTTGGCTATGTCACGTGGCACGACGCGGCAGGAGGCTCAATCGCGAAGGCCACACGCGCGGCACGTGGCAACACATGGCGCGTGAGCACGCTCAGCAATGGCAACGCGCTGTACAGTGATCTCGCGTGGTCACCCGCAGGGGATCGCATTGTTGCAGTGCGTGCCGCTGCACGCGAGCTGCAGGAAGCGGGCGGCGCGTTTTTTGGTCCCGCGGCCGCCGAGTTTGTGTGGATACCGGCGAATGGTGGTGAAGTGACGCGCATTATGCCCACCGGCGGGTTGGGTAATCCGCACTTCACGCGTGACGGCGAACGGATTTTTGCGTACGGCGACGGACT
Source organism: Gemmatimonadales bacterium (assembly GCA_038258695.1). GTDB lineage: Bacteria > Gemmatimonadota > Gemmatimonadetes > Gemmatimonadales > Gemmatimonadaceae > JAABRT01. Next base: position 4,324 of record JBBSPO010000218.1, read on the forward strand.
GCAGTCATTCCGTTGGGATGGCACCGATCTCAAGACACACGTGAAGGTGACAGGTCCGCTGCCACCCGGTGCGGGCGGTGCGATTGGGCTCGACGCTGATCTGGTCGCACGCGCGTCGCAGCAATGGATTGGTGGACGTGGTGCGCGCCCAATTGACTTTGAAAGCAATCGTGGGTTCGGTGGCAGTTTTGCCAGTGCTGCTTCACATCTTGATGACAACGAACCCGCGCCGCCGCGTCCGCGACCTGCGTCGCTGGTGATCATGGCGCCCACCGGCGATCAGGCATTGGCTATGGTGGGCATGGATCTGTACACGGTGACGGTACCCGTGACCGGCAGCACACCACCGACGGTGTCGGTGGTAAACCCCGAGACGTCCTCTGTGCCGGTGCGCAAGCTCAATACCGTGGGCGGCGAGTTTCCGGCCTGGAGTGCCGACGGAAAGCATGTGATGTGGTCGCTGGGCAACGCGCTGTGGAGCTTTGATCTGGAGCGTGCGAAAGTTGTAGACGATTCACTCAAGGCCGACGCGCAACGTGTCGCCCTTGTTCGCGCTGACACAACAAAGAAGGACAGTCTGGCGCGTGCCGATTCCATTGCCAAAGCCGACACCACCAAAAAAGACAAGCCGGGCTACAAGGCAGTGGAACGTCGTATCACTGTGACCGCCACGCGTGACCAGCCGCGTGGCACGCTGGTGCTGCGCGGTGCGCGAACCATCACCATGAAAGGCAATGAGATCATTGACAACGCCGACATTGTGATTCGTGACCGGCACATCGTGGCCGTTGGTGCGCGCGGCAGTGTGCCCATTCCCGATGGCGCGGAGATAATGGATGTAAGCGGAAAAATCATCATGCCCGGCATGGTGGACACGCACTATCACCCGCAGTGGCTCACGCCGCAAATCCACAACACCCAGACATGGCAGTATCTGGCCACACTGGCCTACGGCACCACCACCACACGTGATCCACAAACGGCCACCACCGACTTTCTGAGCTACAGCGACCAGGTGGACGCTGGATCGATGATTGGTCCGCGTATTTACACTACTGGCCCCGGTGTTTTCAGCGCCGAACCTGTGCGCGATCTCGATCATGCGCGCGAGATCATGCAGCGCTACGCGACGTACTACGACACCAAAACACTCAAGATGTACATGAGTGGCAATCGTCAGCAGCGGCAGTGGTTGATCATGGCGGCCAAGGAGTTGGAGATCATGCCCACCACGGAGGGTGGACTCGATCACAAGCTCAATATCACCCATGGTATTGACGGCTATCCGGGCATCGAACATACGCTGCCCATCACGCCCAAGTTCGATGACGTCTTCGAGTGGTATACCGCCACACAAACCGTCAACTCACCAACGCTGGTGGTAGAGTACGGCGGGCCGTTTGGTGAAGGGTGGTTTTACCAGACCGAAGACCTGCTCAGCGATACCAAGCTGCGTCACTTCACGCACCCCGTTGATTTTGACGGTAAGGTGCGACGTCGCGGGACGGGCAACGCCCCCGGACCGGCAGGGTTCGCGGTGAAGGAAGAGTACGCGATGTGGCAGCATGCCGAAGATCTCGCCAAAACGGTGGCTGCCGGCGGCAAGATTGGTGTGGGCAGTCACGGGCAGCTGCAGGGGCTGGGCATGCACTGGGAGCTGTGGCTGGTGCAGAGTGGTGGCATGTCGGAGCATGACGCATTGCGCGCGGCTACCATCGTTGGCGCCGAAGCGATTGGACTGGGCGCGAGTGTTGGATCGCTCGAAGCCGGAAAGTTTGCCGACTTGCTGGTGCTTGACCGTGATCCGTTGCAGAACATCCGCAACACCAACAGCATTCGCATGGTCATGCTCAACGGCCGCCTGTACGACGGTGATTCGCTCGACGAGGTCTATCCGCGCCAACGGAAGCTGGTGCGTCAGCCATGGAGTTACGAAGTACCAAAGGCGGGGGCGGGCATTCGCTAGTGCGCCACCTGATCGCACGTCGCGTCCGATTCTGTTTGCGCCTTATGTTTTCTCTGTGACTCTCCGACCGCGCGCGCAGTGGGGCACGATACCGTGGGCGCCCACACACTACGGTCGTTCCGTTCTCGGAACGCCCTTGGAGGTGTGGCGTCCTTCGGGCGCGTGCAACATGCTGATCTTTGCCGCCATTCACGGCGAAGAACCCGAAACCACCTGGGCGCTCTCTCGGGCGCTCAGGCAACTGTCGCAGCCAGCTGAGCATGCCGCGGTTGTGTTGGCTGCGAATCCCGATGGA
>JBBSPO010000219.1:0-6567 GCA_038258695.1 Gemmatimonadales bacterium
CCTTAAGGCCGTATGGCCTCAGGGCACTTTGTGGCCTTAGCGACGTCTCTGCCTGGGCGACTGGATGCGGCGCGCTCATGCAGGACTTCGCGTCGTTTTGCGCGCCACTATTGACTCGGCGCGCACGCCGAGCGTAGCGTCAAAGAGCAGGCAATACGCTGACAGGGGCTGCAGCGAAATGGTGACGGACAACTCGGCGAGGTTGCACATGTTGACACATGCGCAATCACCCCCTACTCCCGAGGTTACACGGACAATGCTCATGGCTCTTTCATCAGGTGCCTGGACGCTGGCGGAGCTTGACCGGCTCCCGGACGACGGCAACAGGTACGAGCTGCTTGACGGAGAACTGTTCGTGACGCCGGCTCCCTCACCGGCGCATGAGCTGCTTGCTTCGGTTCTGCACAGCTTGCTTTCACCGTACGTGCGTGCTCACCGGCTTGGACATGTGTTCACGCCTCGCGCCGTGGTCCAGACCGACGGCTCGCAGGTTGAGCCAGATCTGATGGTACTTCCCGCCACTCGTACATTGCCGGAATCGTGGGCTGATATGCCCACGCCGCATTTGGTCGTGGAGATTCTTTCCGGCACCACGCGCAACCGTGATACGCAACAGAAGCGCGAGTTCTACCTGCGCATTGGTGTGGCGGAGTACTGGATGATTGATCGTTGGAGCCGGAGCATACGGATTGTGCGCCCGGGAGAGAATGACGTTGTAGCGCAATCAGTGCTGCACTGGCAACCAGCCGGTGCCGTGCAACCACTCAGCATTGATATCGCCGAGTACTTCACCAACGCCCTCGGCCCCATCTAGCCCACAGCAGTTGCAGTTCCGATTCGTCACTACGGCCAATCAGTTCCCTGAGGCCTTGTGGCCTTAAAGCCTTGGTGCCTTCGTACGACGAACCGAGCTCCGACGGTTGCCCGGAGGATCTGCAGGGCAAGCACCGTTCCTCTGTTCGCCGTACGAAACGGGCGAGGCTTTAAGGCCATAAGGCCTCAGGGCACTTTGTGGCCTTAGCGACGTCTCTGCCGGCGCGACGGGATATGGCGCGTTATGGTGTGACTTGCTGGTTGGGCTTCTCAATCAACCAATAAACCATCCACTGCCTGCTTCGCTCCTGCGCGTCAGCGGCCAGCCACGGTTCCCGAATCCCGTGCCCACTGCGCGGATAAATCACAAACTCCGTGGGCACGCCAAGCTTCTTGAGCGACGCATACCACATCTGCCCCTCACTGAGCGGTGTGCGGAAATCATTTTCACCATGAATTACCAGCGTGGGCGCCGTGACATTCTCCACGTACGAAATCGGCGAGTTTTTGCGCCACGTTTCGCGTTGCTCATGATACAAACCATCAAAGGCGCGAGCCGGCTGGTTGGAATCCGTTGTACCCGCCATTGCTTCCCAACTTGAAATGGACGCGCGCGTAACACCCGCGGCAAACAGTTTCGTGCGCGCGGTGAGCCAGTTGGTCATAAAGCCACCATAACTGCCGCCCATGACACCCAATCTTTCCCGATCAATGTCGGGATAGCTTGCCAGCACCGTTTCCACACCGGTGATAAAATCTTCTTCATCAACTATGCCCCAGGCATTCTGAATCGCGTGCTTGAAATCATTGCCGTAACCCGTTGAACCACGCGGATTGAGATAGAACACAAACATTCCTGACGCCGACAGCTGATGAAAGCCCGCCGAAAATGCGCTCGTGTACGCCGAGTGCGGACCGCCGTGAATGTTGAGCACCATGGGGTAGCGCTGACCTGCGGTGTAGCCAACAGGCGGAATCACCCAACCCTCGACCTCGGTGCCATCGCGCACCTTCCATGCAATGCGCTTGGCAGGCTGTCGTTCAATCGTTGACAACAACGAATCGTTGAACATCGTGATCCTTGATTCCCCACCACCGTTCCGATCAGCCACAAACACATCGGCTGGTGCAACGGGTGACGTAGCAGTGTAGGCCATGAGTTGACCGTTGCCTGACACCGATACATCAGAAATCACACGATCACCGGCGGTCACCTGACGCACAGCGCCTGTGCCTGACGCTGGCACTTCGTATACATGCGTATTGCCCTGCACATTGGAGGTCCAGCGAATGTTGCGACCATCGGGCGTCCAGGAGGGATCACCAGCAGTACGATTCCACGACGCGGTGAGGTTGGTTGGCTCACTGGTCGCCATACCACGCTGATCGATGTTCACCACGTGCAAGTGCGTCTCCGCATTCCACTCCATCGTCCACAAAAATGCGAGCTTGGTGCCATCCGGTGAAATCGCCGGTGCGCTCACACCGCCGCGCGCGCCAAACGGTTCGGCAGGCGTGCCACCATCAACCGGCACCACCCAAATGCGCGACGCCGGATCGAGGTTGAGTTCGTCGTCTTCTTTGGGATTGCCCGTGTATACAAAATACTTGCCGTTGGGCGCCCATTCGAATGCACCAACGTTGTGCGGCAAGGACGTGACCTGTTGTGCTTCACCACCGCTGGCCGGCACTACAAACAATTGCCGTTTGGGCACCAGTTCCGGGTGCGGCAAAAACGTAAACGTGCCGTCGCGCTTGTATCTGAGATGTGTAATCTGGTAACCGTCAAAACGTGTTGAGTCGAGCGGCTTGGTAATACCATTAGGTGCAATGCGCAGCGCCTTGGCATTGGGTTTGTTCTTGCGCTCCGGCTCGGCGGTATACGCAATAAACTTTCCATCGGGCGACCACACCGGACTGCCGCGCACCCCGTCAATGCGGTACGCCTCACCACCCAGTCCGCCCACACGCAAAAACCACGTGGCCCCATCTTCTTCACCACGGCGCGATGTAAAACCCAGCACCTGGCCATCGGGTGACCAGCGCGGCCCACTGGAATTGCGCGTGGGATCAGTAAAGCGCACCGCATCACCAACCGGCTTGCCGTCACGCAACGCACGCAGCCACAGCGCGGTGCTGCGGTCGTTGTCTTTTTGATTGACCGTGGTGACGGTGAACGCTACGTGTGCTGCAGTTGGCGAGAGTGCGACGTCACCAACAGACGCCAGATTATATGCATCAGCCGGCGTGAGGCCGCGCTGTTGCGCGTGCAGTGGTGTGAGTGCAGCAACGCTGAACAAAAACAACGCGGCGGGAAGCTGGCCAATCCGCTGACAAAGCATGCGGGTGTCTCCGGTGATGGAAGAAAATGGACCCTGCATAATCAAATGAATCACGTGTGAGCAGCGTAAAACCGCTGTCTTGCAACACTACAATACCACGCGCGATTGTCGCCCGCGGGACACTTGTTTTACCCAGGCGCCCGCTGAAGCCGCAGCGCCTCCGCACGCGCTTTCACCGCACGCACCGTTACTTGCTGCTCGGCGTCAGCGTTTTTCCAGCGCTCCGTAAACCAGTCATAGTTTTTGAGTGCCTGCGCCACGTCACCGCGTGCGTCGTACAGCTCGCCCAGCCGACGGTGCGCGGTGGGCCAGAACCTCACCACACTGCCTGCTTCCGTCGTTCGCTGTGCTACAGCCCGCTCGTACCACACGATCGCTGAATCAGGTCGGCCGGCGCGGTCGTGCGCCATAGCAATAAAGAATGCCTCTTCAATATCCGCGCCTGCACGCTGACTGGTGGCCTCACGAAAACGCGCTACTGCACTGTCCCAATCTCCACTGGCAAAGGCGGTCAGCGCGCTGGCGTTGCGCTCACTCCAGGAGCGATAAGGATCGAGCGGTAGCATATCTTCAGCGAAGCCCTGCTGCGCGGTACGTGCGCTCTCCGCGTCCCCCGCCAGAGCCGCCAGCACCAGCAGCTCGCGCCACGGCCGTTCGCTGGCCGGCGTCGGTTCGACGGCTGATGGCGCCAACGCGCGCTGCAACAACGTGCTGGTTCGTGCCGAGTCGCCGTCAAGAATTATGCTGATGCTTGCAGAGTCTACTGCAGCCTCCATCGCGGTAGCCGACCGGCCGGAGTTCCGCGCAATCACGTCTCGCCGCTGCATGGTGCGCGCGAGCGCGTCGTCACCACGACCGTCAAACATCGCGATGCCGGAAAGGTACGCAAGAGACAGGTTGGACTGCCGCCCCGTGCGCGCCGACCGCCGTACCTGTTCTGCCAGCGCCGTGATTGAGTCGGTAGCGCCTGACGCCCAATGACCCCAAACTCGCGCCTCCCATGTGTTGGCGTTATCGGGATACCGCGTCTCCATAGCCTGCACCACACTGTCGATGCTTGCCGCCGGCGCAGCCACGTCAATCAAGGCCATGGTCAGATTCACAAAGCCACCGGCAAAAGAACTGTCGGTTGTGGTGGACGCGCGGTACATGCGCTCCGCTTTGTCATACTGCAAGAGAACCGAGTACACCTGCGCCGAATTGTTGAGCGCTGTGCGATTGGTGGAGTCCCGCGCCAACAGCTGCTGGTAGGCGGCCAATGCCTTGGTAGCGTCGGGCTCTGGGCCGTCTGAATAGTAATAGGCTTCAGTGAGTGAACGCTCCTCTTCACTCAACCGATCGCGAAAGCGCCACGCCGCCGAAATCGCCGCCAGCTGCTTGTCGCGCCCGAGATTGTTGTTGCCAATCACCACCGCCATTTTGCGCCACGCCATGGCGAATCCACTGTCAATGGCGATCGCTTCTCCATATAGTTGCACCGCACGTTCCGCGTTGCCTTGCTGCTCTTCGGCCTTGATGCCTTCCATGTATTTGCGCAGTGCCGCCAGCGATGACGTGGTCACGCGCTCCACTGGGCTCGACTGGCGAATGCCCTTGAGAGACTCACCAATGCGCTCGCGTATCGCGCGCGACAGCGACCCTACCGCTTCAATCAGCGCGTCGTCACCATTGGCGGTTTCCCGGAACGTGGCCAGTTCAGCACCATCGAGCGCCGAGACAAGTCGTGCCGCAAGCACATAACCTGAGCCAACCCGTGTCACACTGCCGTCCACCACCGCCTTGGCACCCTCACGCGTTGCAACCTCGCGCGCCAGCACAAACGGCACCGCGGTCTCATCGGGCCGCAGCATACGCTGCAAAATTTCGCGCACGCTGGCGCGCGTGAGCACTCGCAGGATGCGCGACTGCCCCAGATCAGTGCGCAACGCTTCACCAATGGTGACGCCGAGCAGCGTGTCACCCGCCGGCGGTGCAAAGTCGGCAACGACGATTGTTTCGAGTTCACCAAAATCACCGGCGCCCATGAGCGACGCGGCCGGCCCGATACCCGTGGCGCGTGACACCATAAACCCACTCACCAGCAACACCAACACACCCACGGCCACCGCACCGGTTCGCCAGGTGCGCCGCCACGACATATGCGGGCTCACTTTAAGCGCCATCGTGGCCATCGTGCCCTGTGGCACCACGGTACCGCCCGGTGTACGCGTTGGTGTAAAGCGTGCCAATCGCACCGCCGTTTGCTGTACCCAATAGGTGATCGCAACGGCCGGTAAACCCGCCAGCGCCAGTGCAACAGCTCCAATCAGCGCCCAGTCGGGCAATCCGATCAGCTGCGTTGCCGCCCATACGCTTACCAGCACACCCGCCGAAATCGCCGCCCACAGCCCCAAGGCTTTGCTCAGCGACAGCAGCGGCCCATGATCCACTCTCACCGCGGCCGGCGACGCGCCACTTGAACCAACCCCGTCAAGCGCTCGGCCAATCTCGCTCGCATCCGCCGGACGGTCATTCGGATCTTTGGCCAGACAGCGCATCACCAGCGCTACCAGTGTCTCGGGTAAATCTGGTCGGAGCTCCTGCAGGTCACGCGGCTGGTCACGCATGTGCGCGGCCAATACCTGCGCCGGTGTCCCGCCTGCAAATGGCTGTCGTCCACCGAGCAGTTCGTACGCCATCGCGCCAAAGGCGTACAAGTCGGCCCGATGATCGATGGCCGGATCACCCGCGGCTTGCTCCGGCGCCATATACGCCGGTGTGCCAATCGCCATGCCGGCTTGTGTGAGCGCTGTACTATTACTTCCCTTGCGCGATGCGGTGATGGCCTTGGCAATACCAAAGTCGGTGACCGTGGCGCTGGCCCCAGACAGCAACACGTTGTCGGGCTTGATATCACGGTGCACCACCCCGCGTTCATGCGCGTAGGCCAGCGCACGCGACACATCGCGCAAAATCCCAATCGCTTCGCCAAGCGGTACAGGCTCGCGCTCCATGCGCTCACGCAGCGAGAGCCCTTCCACAAACGGCATGGTAAACCACGGCACACCGTCCGCATCGCCGGCTGAGAGCACCGGCACCACATGCGGATGCTGCAGCTGCGCCGCCATAAGCACTTCGCGCTTGAAGCGGTCAACGCTCAGTCCCTGCAGCAAATCGGGCGACAGGACCTTGACCACCACCATGCGTTCAAGCGCGGTTTCGCGCGCCAGATAAGTGCGCGACATACCGCCGCCGCCGAGTTCCCGCTCGATGGTGTACGTGCCGGCGAGGAACTGCGACAGCCAGTCGTACCGCACGGTGCGATTGTAGCGTTCGACATACGCGTTCTGCTGCGGCTTGCCCGGCTGAATGAAATCGATCTGAATGCCCCGCCGTTTTGCCCACGCGTACAGGGCATGACCCGCGTATTCCG
>JBBSPO010000220.1:0-6474 GCA_038258695.1 Gemmatimonadales bacterium
CTCGAGCAGGTCGGACTCGTCGTCCACCCAGAGACTCTGCTTTGCGGGACGGGCCCTGTAGTACAAGCTACCCGATGTTGCGTGGCGTGGTCCAGCGTTTTTCCCACGACGCTCCTGAACTGTTCGCGGGCCGGCCCACTCGGTTCGGTGCAATCATCGTGTTCACGTCGTAGATTCGGCGGGTGCATACACCCCAACCGCCGTACGCGCTCGCGTCTGTCGCATTTCCGTTTCCGGCCATGGCCGGTTTGGCCGGCCGCCTCCCCTTGGGCGGTGGTCGCGAAGTTGCGCTCGCCATGTTGTCGATTGCCAGACTGGCCAGCGGCATCTTGCCGCCCGACTGCTTTGCCGCCGAAGACCGCCAGTCGCGCGCCGCGGCCGCCCGCGTCTGGCTGGCCTCGCTGGCCCTGCCCGCCCCGCTGCGCGTCCCACTGGCGCGCGCCGTAGACGCAAGCGCACTGGGACCAATCGCCATGGCTGGTGCACTGCGACTCGTATCATCGGCAGCCGGAAGCTACCTCGACGCGGCCGCCGCACTCGAAGTAGACCGGCTCGTTCGCCGCTTGACGGCCTACGAATGAGCACACGAGACAACACACGAGACAAGACACACGAGCACAACCGCGCATCTACATCCGCCGGCGCCGCACGTGAGCCCTGGATTGTCCCCTGCGGTTTTCCGAGCCTCGCCCCACTGGTGCACGGCGGATTTCGCGGCGGTGATCTCATCGTGCTCGGCGGTGATGCCGGCAGCGGTACCACCTCGCTGGCCACGGCGTTTGCATTGCGCGCCACGCGGGCGGGTTCGCCCACCCTGATGCTCTCGTCAGAAGGCAGCGCCGCGCGTTCCTTTGAAAGAGCGCTGTCAGCCGAATCGCGCATTGCACTTGACGTGCTGCGCAGTGGTACGGTCAGCGATCACGCCCGTTCGGCGCTCTCAGCTGCCGCCACACAACTGCGGTCACTGTCACCCATCATCCAGACGCTCGACCACGGCGGCATGAGCGGCGTGGAGCGGTCGTTGCAATCGGCACCGCAGTCACGGTTGCTGGTGATTGACGGACTGGAATCACTGCTCACCGATGCCACGCATCGTGACGACGCACTGGCTTTCGCCGTGCTCGCTTGCAAACGCCTGGCGCTCACTCACGACATTGCGGTGATGCTGACATCTCACCTGCCACTGCTCGACCGCACGCGCAAAGACCTGCGGCCAGTACTGGCAGATTTTGGAGTGCGCGGTGCAGTTGCCATGCATGCCGATCTGGTCATGGCGCTGTTCCGTGAGGAGCTCTACCACCCCGAGCCGGCGCTGGCCGGTGCCGCCGAGCTGCAGCTGCTCAAAAATCGCACCGGAAACGGCGGCTATGTGGATCTGTACTTTGACGCCCCCTGCCTCAGGTTCGAAGACGTGATCGAAGCCTAGCCTGGGTCAGGAGATCGGCCACTCGTTTCCACCGGACGACCTGCACGCGGGCCGGGTTATATTGCGAGGTTGGTTCGCCTCGGCACCCCGTGTGCCGCGTTCAGGTTCGCTCAGGGAGTGATCATGGCTGGTCACAGTAAATGGAAGACCACAAAACATTACAAGGCCGCCACTGACGCCAAGCGCGGCGCCTTGTTCACCAAACTCATTCGTGAGATCACCGTGGCCGCCAAGGCGGGAGGCGGTGACCCCGATGGCAATCCGCGTCTGCGTACGGCTATCGAAAATGCGCGCAAGGTATCGTGCCCCAAGGACAACATTGAGCGCGGCATCAAGAAGGGCACCGGCGAGCTCGAAGGCGTGGACTACGCCGAGGTGCTGTACGAGGCCTACGCGCCAGGCGGCGTGGCCCTCATGATCCAGGCGCTCACGGACAATCCCACGCGCACCGTGGCCGATATTCGCTACAAACTCTCGCGCAACGGCGGCAATCTCGGGTCCACCAACTCGGTGTCGTACCTGTTCGATCGCAAGGGACGCATGTCGCTGGCCACCGAGGGGCTGGATGAGGACACGGTGATGATGGCGGCGCTTGAAGCGGGCGCCGAAGATGTCACGCGTGATGGCGAGGATTATCTGATTACCACGGCACCGGCCGATTTGCATGCGGTGCGTGAAGCCATGGAAACCGCGCAGTACGCCGTGCGTGAAGCAGCGCTGTCGTGGGTACCGCAAACGAGCGTCAAGGTGGAAGGTGAGAACGCCACCGCGCTCCTCAAGTTGCTTGACGCACTGGATGATCTCGACGACGTGCAGAATATCGATGCGAACTTCGAGATGGACGAAGACGCCCTGGCCGAAGCGTGATGACGCATGGTGACGTCGTACTCGGCATTGATCCGGGCACGGCGGTCACCGGCTACGGTGTGGTGCGACTCGGTGCGCGCGGGGCGCCGGAACTGATTGAGTGTGGTGTGATTCGCACTCGCGCCGATCAGCGGCTGTCGGCTCGCTTGCGCGACATTCATGAAGGCGTCAGCGAACTCGTTGCACGACACGCCCCGTCGGTGATGGCCGTTGAAGATGTGTTCTACGCGCGCAACGTGCGCACCACCGTGGTGCTTGGCCATGCACGAGGTGTGATTTTGCTGGCCGGCGAAATGGCTGGAGTGTCAATCGTGGAGTATCCGCCGGCGGTGATCAAGAAAACCATTGTCGGACGCGGTGCGGCCACCAAGGAACAGGTGCAGTTCATGGTTGCGCAGCTGTTGCGTCTCAAATCGCCTCCCACGCCGGCCGATGCGTCGGACGGTGTGGCGGCCGCGCTGTGTGCTCTGCTGTCTCCGCAGCTGCCGTCGCTCGCTTCACTCTCCACTCCTGCACGCCGTTCATGATTGCGCTGCTCACTGGCCGCTTGGTCTATCGCTCGGTATCGCTCATTGAACTGCACACGAGCGGTGGTGCTGGCTACGAGGTGCACATTCCGCTGTCGGTGTTTGAGCAGCTGCCGGCCGACGGCGACGAGCTCACCGTCTACACACATTTATCCGTACGCGAAGACGCGTGGGATTTGTACGGTTTTGTCTCGCGTCTTGAACGCGATGTGTTTCGCCGCGTGCTCACCGCGAAAGGTGTAGGTCCGTCGCTGGCATTGGGCATTCTCTCCACGATTGGCGCGGAACAGGTGGTGGAGGTGCTGCGTACGCGCGACATCACCACGCTTATGCGTGTACCGCGCGTGGGACGTCGCAAGGCGGAACAGATTGTGCTCGATCTGGCCGACAAGGTAGACGATCTCGCGTCCGGCGCCGCGGCGAGCGGTCAGGCTCCCGGTCGTGGACGAGTGGTGGGCGGCGGATCATCCAACGATGCTGTGCGCGCGCTGGTGGCGCTCGGTTACGGCGAAACCGAAGCAATGGCGGCGGTGCGCGAGGCCGGCCCAGGCGGTGATGTATCAGCCACCGTGCGCGCGGCGCTGGCGTTGCTGGCGCGGTAGGTCCGCCAGTTCCGCCAAGTCCGCAGGTTGCACCTCCGGCAGGTCCGCAGTTCCGCCTCTTGCGTTCCGATCCGGAAACCGCTAACCTCCACATATGGAGGCGCATATGGAGCTATCGAAAAAGACCACGATTCTATTCTCTCCCGAGGTGCACGCGCGGCTCGCTGAGCTCGCGGCTCGCAAGGGTGTGAGCATGGGTGTGCTCGTGCGGGAGGCCTGCGTGGCGCAGTATGGCATCACAGATCAACACACCCGGATCTCTGCTGTGGAGGCGCTCGCGGCGCTGTCGCTGCCCGTTGGCACCCCAGACCAGATGAAGCGCGAATCGGTGGTCGCGGCCCACGACTTGCTCCCCTGACCGCCCTAGAGCGCGCCACCAATGGTTCTTGTAGACGCCAATGTGCTCATGTACGCCGCCGGAGCTCCCCATAGGCACAAGGCGCCAAGCGCTGCCTTTCTTGAGCGGGTCGCTCGCGGCGAGGTAGACGCCGTGCTTGACGCAGAAACGCTGCAGGAGATTTTGCACCGCTATCGGTCCATCAATCGATGGACCGATGGTCGGCAGGTGTACGACCTGGCCCGCCAGATCTTCCCCAGTGTGATTGCCATAGACAGCGACACCCTCGATCGTGCGCGCGTGCTCATGGATACGTTCCCGTCACTCATGGCACGCGACGCGCTGCACGCCGCGGTTGTTCAGCAGCATGAGCTGCAAGCGATCTGTAGTTACGACAGAGATTTTGACACGCTACCGTCGCTCACTCGCATTGAGCCCTGATTGTGCGTTGGCAGCCACCGCACAATTAGCGATGGCTGCCAGCAGTCAGTTGCTGTTCCCGCTTGGTACGGCCTGTTACCGCCGATTCCCTTGCGAACTGCGCGTGGGCGTACCGCAGCTCGGAATGGTCATGGGCTGACCACGTACCGCCGGCATTGGATCCATGAGTGTGCGCGAGCTCTTTTGCGGATCTTCGCTGGCCATGTAGGCCAGCATGGCGGTGAGAATGGCGTTGTTCTTCACGTCATCAATAATCAGCTTGTCGTACGAGTCACGCTGCGTGTGCCACGTGGTGTTGCTGTAGTCCCACGACAGCGCGCCCAGGCTGATGCCCGGTGCACCGCGGCAGGCAAACGACACGTGATCGGAGCCGCCACCGTAGCCGCCCGGGCCACCCAGACGCACCCACTGCGTTACTTCGGCCGGCATGGCCGACATGTAGCTCGCCAGACGCGGACCGTTCTCAGGCAAAATGTTGGGACTCATGTTCACAACCCGGCCCGTGCCGTTGTCCTGGTTGAACGAGAACTGCAGTCCTTCAATCACCTCAGGATGATCGGCGGCAAATGAGCCGGAGCCATTGAGCCCCTGCTCCTCGCCACTCCACAAGCCGATGATGATGGTGCGCTTGGGGTTTGGATACACAGTCTTCAGAATGCGCAGCGCCTCGAGCATGGTTACCGAACCGGTGCCGTTGTCCGTCGCGCCCGAATGACCTTCCCACGAATCGTAGTGCGCCGACAGCAACACGTATTCATTGGGCTTTTCGGAGCCCTTGACGGTGCCCACAACATTGAACACCGGCTGTTCACCCAACGACTCCGACTCCGCCATGAGCTTTACCACCGGGCTCTGGTTGTTTTGCGCCAGGCGGAACAGCATGCCGTAATCTTCGCAGCCAATATCAAACGTTGGCAACGGATTGTTGCGCGGTGAACCAAAGATTTTCTGCACGCCCGGATAGGCCGAGAAGTTTGATTCGAATACCGCCAGTGCGCCGGCGTCTTTCACGTCCTGATAAAACGTGGGCACGCGCTGATTGAAGCCGCGGTACTTGGCCGTGAGCTGCGCCTGCTCGCTGTTGAGCGATTCGATTGTCTCGGGCATGCCAAACTGCGAGATCTGCAGCGCTGAGCGGCACGACAAGCGTGGTCCGCCCGAAAGAATCACTTTCCCCTTTACGCTCGGCAACCACGCGCGGAACTCTTCGGCCGACGCATACGGCTCAAGAATTACCGCGCCGCCTTCTACAAACTGTCCGTTGGTATTGCCGCTCCAGGACAGCATGGTGGCATCGAGCGTCTTGACCCGTGGTGCGGTGAGTGACGCGTAGGCTACGCCACGCTTCCACTTGTTCCATGTGCCGTACTCTTCCTTCTTTGCGTCAACGCCCCAGCTCGACAGCAGTGAAACGGCCCAGTCCTGTGCGCGATCCATGTTGGGCGAACCGGTGAGGCGCGGACCGATGGAATCGAGCAGCACCTGCGCGATAATTGCAACCTGTGAGCGCTGCATGCCCTCTTCCCAGATTCGCAGAATTCCGGCGTTGTCGGGCGCGGTGCGACGTACATAGTCAGGTGCGCTATCGATCACGGGCGCGGTAGCACCGGGCGCCTTTTCGGGCCCACGTGCTCCGCCGCGGCCTTGTGCGTACATGGGCAGTGACGTCGCGACCAGCGCGAACGCCATCCCCGATTGAAATACCTTACGTGACACCATTGTGTAGCTCCTGCGCGGAACGGGAGTGTGTGCGCGTCGCTCCGCAATCAAACGCGCACGGGGTGGTACCTGAAACAGCGATTACGCCCGCGGACTCAATCCATCGGTGAGCGACGTGCGATACGCTTTGATGGCCGGTACAAAGCCAATGAGCGTGCCCGCGCCGAGTACAATCGCGAGGTACATCCATTCGGTGGCGCCAAGTGCGCGGATCGCCAGATGCACGCCAGACCGCGCTTCGATTGCGCCCTGTCCGAGTGCCAAAATCGAGTAGACCAGCACCACACCAACAACGCAGCCAATGAGCGCCAGCAGCGCAGACTCGATAACCAGCAACGAAACAATCGTTCGAGGACCAGCGCCGACAGCACGCAGGATCGCCATTTCACGGCGACGCGCGTCGAGTGAGCTATAGAGCGCCACGAGCATGCCCGTGAGACCAATGGCCACCGCGAAAAGCGCCACAATGCGCAGTCCCACTTCGGCGCTGGAAATGTTGGCCCACAGTTCGCCCAGCGCGACGCCGGGAATGATGGCCGTGAGTGGTTCAACGAG
>JBBSPO010000221.1:0-6423 GCA_038258695.1 Gemmatimonadales bacterium
GACGTGTCCACTGCAGCGCACGCGATCTACGCGTCGGAGAATCCGGCCGAGGGTGCCACGTTCACGTACCATCTCGCGCAGCCAGTGGACACGGTGCGTTTTGTGGTGACACATGCGAACGGACGTGAAGTGCGAAGTTTTACCGCACCGAATGATGCAGGCATGGTGCAGCGTGTGCAGTGGGATTTGCGCTGGGCGACGGCGCAGGGTGGCCGTGGTCGATTCGGCGGCGATGGCGGCGGCGTACCGCAGGGTGCGGGCGGCATGACCCGGTCACCGGCGTCGGGCGCGCGTCGGCCCGCGTTGCCGATTCCGGTGCACAACATTGGCGGACGCGGATTTCATGTGGCGCCCGGTACGTTCACCGTGACAATGATCGCGGGGACTGACACGCTGCGTCAGCAGTTCGAAGTGCGCGCCGACCCAACGAGCAATATTACGCTGGCCGAGCATCAGGAACGCGAGATGTTTCTGCTCGAGGTGCTCGACACGCAGGCGCAGTACGCAACGAGTTCGGCGGACTTCCGGACGCGTCTGCAGGCGGCCACCGGCGCCGACGCGGAACGGTTGCAGCTGGTAGCAGCCGAGCTTGGACTGGCACCGGGTGCCGTCGGCGGTGCGCGCGGTGGACGCGGTGGTGCGCGCAGTCCGGTGGCGGGCCTGGGCCAGATCATCAGTGCGTACACGGGCAGTGGTGTACGGCAGGCGAGCCTGCAGCCGCCCACGGGCACACACAAGGCGGCGTTGGCGGACGCGAAGCTTGCGTTGGCCATGCTGCAGGATGCGTTGAAGCCGGGATCGTGAGCGTCGAGCCCGAGCGCGAGACGCCTCCGCCGTACATCCGGTATAGCTCGGGTGTTGCTGGGCAGGCGGTGCAGCGGCGCAGTCCGCCGCTTGCGTACCAAGCGGTGCTCGACCTGTTGAACTCGTGTACCAACTGGTCTGGCGAGTGGACCGGTGGTGAGTTGAGCCTCTTCAAGGCGGGATCGTTTGTACAGACGCCCTACAACGTCGACGCGATGATCGCGGAGTTCAGTGCTCTATTGGGCGAACACCGCAGTACGTTTTGTATTGCAGGGTTCGGGGGCGAAAATGAGCAACGTACCGTTGAATGGTCCTACGATGGAACGCATCACGTGTCGCTCGTACAGCGGTTGTTCGCTGAGCCGCGCGATCACGCCCGGGGGATCTTCGCCTTGAGAATGCGGTGCGAGCTGAACGCCCGGCTGCGCGATCCACGCAGCGGGGCGTCCTTGGCCGGCGACGGGTACGATCCGCACACGTTGCTGCCACCGTCTTATTTCGGGATTGAGATTTCGCCTGCCGGCGTGCGGCTCGACCTGGGCCTGGTGTTCCCGTTTCCCACGCCCAGTGAGGCGTTTCTTGATGCCCTGCGTGCCGTCCGGCCGTACTTGCCCGTGCGCCTTGGCAAAGCGTCGTTCACACACGTGCAGCCGCTGAGCGCGCAGAAAGAGCGTCGTCACAAGCTCAGCGTGGGGTTGTTTGACGGGATCTAAATTTTGCATCCGCCCGTGAGGCAACATCCGATCTCTACGGCGCGTAGATCCGCATGTGGTATGCGCTGTATACTTTACGTGCCCTTCGTTCTTCCGCCTGCGCCGGCGGCCGCCACATCCAAGTATCCGACAATAACCATGCGCACGCTACCGTCTATATCACGCATACGGTTTCCGGCGATCGCCGCCGCGTTCGCGCTGTCTGCGGCAACGTCGCTGCTCGGCGCGCAGGATTCAACGCGAACCGAGCCCAGGCTCTGCTATCGCGGCCGGCCGACCCCCGCCTGCACTCTTTTTGTGCTCACCGAGATCGGCTACTACGCAAGCTCTGTGGGCACCAGCACCACCTTCACGATGCCGGGCTCCGGAGGCCAGGGGCGGCCGAACTACTCCGTAAAGGCGCGTGACATGGGCCCCCAGTTCACGTGGGCGCTCGGAATGATGGCCAACCGTGGTGCAAACAGCGCAATCGGTGCCACGCTGCTGCTCGGCGTAGGCGACGGCGGCCCTGACGTGGGGCTCAAAGGGCGATACCGGCGCTGGCTCGGCGACGGTGGCCTGGCAATCGACGTTGGCTCGGGACTCTTCGCAGGGACGCTCTACACCGTGGATGGTATGGCGGACGGCGCCGGGATCACCAGCGACGTCGCATTGAACGCCGCTGACTATGGCGCCCTCGTCATGCGTTTCGATGTCATGCGCGCCGACAATCGCACGGCGACGGCGCTCTACGCAGGTGTGCGACTCGGATCGAAACCCGCGCTCGGCGCGACGGGGCTGTTGGGAGTACTGGTGCTCATGGTCGGCTCGGCGGTGGCGACCGCAGATCAGTGAGGCGCTGCCCGCATTGTTATGTGAGAGGGCGCCGAGCCAGGTTATGTGTGAACGGGCGAGGCCTGATCCATCGTGGCCGGCCGCCGTTTCTCCCAAACCGCCACTGCAAGGTATACCGCAAGCGCTCCTGCCAACGATGCCAGGAACGGCGTGTCCAAGTCGCCCGCTGACGCGCCGAGGTACACCACCAGCGAACCAACGAGCGTGCTCACCGCCGCCCAACGCCCGCCTATGTTGGTGAACAGAGCAAAACACACCGTCACAAGCACACCGGCGGTCCCGAAGCTGGAGGCTTGCTGCACGAGAGCGAATACGCCTTGGGCGCTGTAGGCGATGGCCCACGCCACCACACCGCACAGCACCACGCCGGCGCGTGAGACGCGCAGCCTTGTGCGCTGGTCTGTGATGCGCATGACGGGGAGCACGATGTTATGCGTGAGCAGTCCACCGGCGGTGAGCAGCGTGGTATCCACCGTGCTCAGGATCGCGGAGACCAGGCCACCGATAAAGAGTACTGACAGTACGCTCGGCAGGTGGCGGGTGGCGAGAACCGGAAGCAGCTGCTCGACGTCCGTGAGGCCCGGCACGAGCACCGGGCCGGCGAGTCCCAGCACCACGGGCACCAGTCCCACCAACAGGTACAGCCCGCCCGCCATCAGTGCGCTGCCGCGCGCGACGCGTGCGCTGCGTGTGGAGATCACGCGGGTCACGAGCTCGGTGGCCACCACCGAGCCGCATATCGGAATCGCCCACGACTCGGCGAACGCGAGCCAGCTGGTGTCGGGTCGCGGCGGGCGCGTGGCAACCGCTTGCCGCGCTACGTCGAGCAGGGCCGTCGTGCCGCCGAGATCGGAGCTCACGGCGAAGAACAGTACGATCAACGACACCATGAGAACGCCACCCTGAATGACGTCGGTAATGGCGTCGGCGAGCATACCGCCGAGGGCGGTGTAGGCAATCACGAGCATGGCGGCCACGGCCACACCCAGCGATGTGTCAATCGTACCAGAGGTGCTGGCCAGCACCTGTCCAAAGGCGCGCACCTGCGCGGCGGCCCAAAGCAGGGAGGCCGGTATCAGCACCACCGCAGCCAGCTTTGCGACGCCGGCAGAGTAGCGCTGCTCGAACAGATCGGCCAGAGTGGTGAGGCCGCGCCGCCAGAGCGGTACGGCGAACGCCACCCCCATGAGCATCAGCGCAACCGCGTAGCCAAACGGCTCCGCACTTGTGGCGCCAATCCCTTCCGCGTACACGATACCAGAGGAGCCGATCACGGTTTCGGCGCCAAACCACGTGGCGAAGATCGTGAAGGTACCAAGCCCCCAGCCGAGCGAGCGGCCGGCCACCAGATAGTCGTCCTCCGATCGCAGGCGGCGGGCGATGAACGCGCCGATGCCGAACTGCAGCAGGAGGTAGGCGAAGAGTGCAACGAGCAGGGTGTTCATGCGGGGAAAATAGCGCGCGAAAAGAAAACGGTGAGCAATACGAACTTAGTGATCTTCGGCTTGTACTCTGGTGGTGGCCGCGCGCGCGTGCTCGTCGCGTGGACCGACGGACGCAGGCAGTTGGTTGTGTCACCCGATACAATGCACGATGATCGTGGTGTTAGTGTCGAACCAGCGAAGGGACGAGCCTCGTCAATTCGTCGACCAATATCTGCGCGGCGACACGTAACGCGGCGTCAGACCGCACCGCCGTCTTCCCCGCTTCCACGTCGCCGTGCCACCACGCTCTCGCAATCACGCGTCACATGGCGCAACAGGCAGTCCGTTTCTCACACACGTCACGTTGCGCGAGGACCGCGTCAAGCCAGGCGTGCACCCTTTCACGCTGCCGATTTTTGCCGACAGCTTGTCGCTTGAGTTCACGACCCCCGTCACCTTTTTTGTTGGGGAGAACGGATCGGGCAAGTCGTCGTTGCTGGAGGCGCTCGCCTGGAGCATCGGCTTTGGGATGCATGGCGGCAGCCGCGATCATCAATTTGCCGAGCAGACCGAGGGGCACGCATTGGGTCGCGCGCTCGCGTTGTCGTGGCGGCAGCGATCCACGGACGGATTTTTCCTGCGCGCCGAAACGTTTCATCAGTTCGTGACCAATCTCGAACAGTCCGGATCGCGCTTCGAACGGTATGGTGGCCAATCGTTGCATGAGCGTTCGCACGGTGAAGCGTTCCTTGCGTTGTTCGAACATCGTTTCGAGGATGGGGTGTACCTGCTCGATGAACCAGAGGCGGCGCTGTCGCCCGCTCGTCAACTGGCGTTCCTTCGCATTATGCACGAGCTCGCGACGCGACGTGTGGCCCAGTTCATAGTCGCCACCCATTCGCCGATGCTGCTCTGTTTGCCCGGCGCGCAGGTGCTGGAGTTCATGGATGGAGACATCACGCCTACTCCGTGTCAGGAAACCGAACACTTTCAGCTCACGCGGCGGTTTCTGAACGATCCCGAGGCGTATTTCCGGCACCTCTTCGCGAATGATGAGGATCACCCGGACGGTGCGGGCTAACTGTGCGCGGGAACCAGGGTTTGATCGGTTCACCGGGTAATTCCGTCGCTGGCGCTCTCCCGTGCACGGACTCTTATTTGATCGACTGCTTTAGCGTGTGTCACTGCTCCTCCCACCAGCATCGCACATGAACGCTCACCCTCGGCGCAAACGTTCGCCTCTTCGTCTCAAACCGCTCGCGTTTGCGCTTGCCCTCGCGGCCGGTTTCGCACTCACGTCGTGCGGCGGCGAGAAACAACCAGTCTCGCGAGAAGCCGTGGTAGTTGGCGACTCGGCGGGCGTGGTCATGGTCACCAACTACCGACCGCAGTGGCCCGAAGACGGCGGCTGGCAGCTGGACTCTGTGCCGCGCATGAGCCTCGGCGGCGCCGAGGCGGACAGCAATCAACACTGGCGATATATCGAAGCGGCCGCGCGATTCAGTGATGGTGGTGTGGTGCTGGCGACTGAGGGAGAGCTGCGATGGTTCGACAGCCAAGGTGTGCATCTGCGCACCTTCACTGCGGGCGACGGTCCAGGTGAGTTTCGACATGTGAGCGCGCTGCATGTGTTGGCGGGTGACTCGCTGCGCGTGCACGATTCACGCGGCCTCAAATATGCGGTGTTCGCACCTGATGGCACGCTCGCGTACGAGAAGCGCACCGACACTGACAAGCTGCGCGCGCATGGACGCTGGACGGAGTGCCAGAGCAGCTACCTTGCCGACGCATCGCGGTTGCTGTGCCAGAGTGATGCATCAATACCGGTCACCGCCACCAATCGCCCGTCTCGCAAGACGGCGGACGGCAGCAGCTCGCCCGGACCGGGATTGCTGCGGCAGCTGCATCGCGTCTGGCTGGTAACGCCGACGCTTGACGCGGCGTACCCTCTGGGTGTTGGCGCGGGCATTGAACAGTATGGCGTCGCTATCGGTAGCAGCACACAGTTTGCGTCGCATCCGTTCTATTCACGCTCGCTCACCGCGGCCGGTGGCGACCCGCTACGCATCGCCACGGCGCTCAACCCTGAGTATCGCATTGAGCTCTGGACGCCGGACGGTGCACTCGAGCGCGTCGTAATGCGTCACGGTGCGCGCCGTGCGCCAACGGAAGCTGAACTGGCAGACGCCGAGCAAGCCCTTCGCAGCGGAGTGCTGAGTGGTGATCCGACGGTTGTTGACCGCGTGATTGCTGAGGTATCCGCTCCCGACTCGATGCCCGCGATGCTCATTATCGCAATCACGTCGCGCGGTGAAATGCTCGTCATGCGCGAAGGACATCTGCCGTCGCACACACACACGGTCTACGATGTATTTGATCGCGAAGGTGTATGGCTGGGCACGCTGCGATTGAAGGGGCAGCAGCTTATCGTTGATGACGACGATGATTCACTGCTCACCTTCCGGCTGTCAGAAGACGGCGCAACGCTCGTGGAAGTGTATGGGTATCGGCGGTGACGGCACGCGAGTGCTGTCCAACGCTGACATGTTCACCGCGCCTGAAGCTGCCGATCGCGCTGCTTGTCTTAACCGCGGGCCTTTTGGCGTTGGGCTGCGCGGGCACCGACTCACCATCTGTCGAGGATCGTA
>JBBSPO010000222.1:0-6409 GCA_038258695.1 Gemmatimonadales bacterium
CACCGGTCGCGCCGGCCGACGAATCGGCCGTGCCCCGAGCCGGCGAGCCAGCTGTCGAGCGGCTGGTAGATCCCGGGACGGCCGAAGCGGTGCTGTCGCGAGTGACCGTGTCGGCCAATGCGCCGGCCGTTCCTGCTGCACCGGCGCCTGATGCTGCAGCTGCCGGATCGGCCGCGCGGGATGCGCGAGTGTTGGCCGCGCCCGACGCCGCCCCTGGCTGCGCTGCGGGTGCCGAGGGCTGCTCCGGCGCGGTCACGTCACCGCCCATGTTAATGAGTCCACGCACGTTTGATATCACCGAACCAAGTTTGGCTTTGGCGACATCTGTCTGGTCGGTGACCACGAGGTAGCCCCAGCCGACGATGGCCAGCAGCACCAACCACGGCATGAATCGCGGCCTGCGTCGCAGCAGGCGCGGCGCCATGTCGCTTCGGGCGCCGGTGGCCGGAAATCCTGCGGATTGCGGTGGATACGGCGTTGCACCGGCGGTGGGGTAGGCACCGTAGGGCAGCTGAGGCATGGTCGGAGACGGGTACCCCGGCGGCGGCGGATATCCCGGCGCTGGATAGCCTACTGGATAGCCTGGTGGATAAACCGGTGGATAGGGCGTTGGCGCCGTCGTTGGCGGTACCGCACCAGGCGGCGTCAACGTGGCGCCGGGCGCCACGGTTTCTACGGTCGGCTGCGACTCCAGCGTATTGGCTGTACGACCGTCGCCCCGCCGATTGGAGCGGCCAGGCACCGTTTCGGCCGGCACCGCTGCTGGATTTGAAATGGCGCGCAAATCACCGTGCGGTGTGCGCGACGCCACGCTCACCACACGCTGATCGAGCGCCTTGCGATACAGCTCCGACGTCTCCGACGGCGTCATCTGGCTGATCGCAGTCGACAGCTCCTCGGCGAAGACCCCGATGGAGTCGTACCGTTCGGCCGGGTCGGGAGCGAGCGCCGAATCAAAGACGCCCTGCAACAGCTCAGGCCAGGGCATGTCGTCACGCACTTCGGCCAGCGTTCGCGGACGGCTGGTGAGACGCATGATGAGGTTTTGCTTGGAGCTGGTGGCGGGAAACGCGTCCTTGCCGGTGAGACACTGAAAGGCCACGAGTGCCAGCGCGTACAGATCCGATCGCGGGTCGAGCTCTTCTCCGGCGATCTGTTCGGGACTCATGAACTCTGGCGTACCAATCACCAGCCCGGTGCGCGTGACCCGCTGGTCATTGCTGGTCATCGCGCGGGCAATGCCAAAGTCCACCAGCTTCACCTGGAAGGTGCCGTCGGAGTTTTTGGCCAGCATGATGTTGTCCGGCTTCACATCGCGATGCAGCACATGTCGCTGGTGAGCGGCTTCGAGGGCCGCCGCTGACTGCGCGATGATATCGGCGGCAATGTCCGGATGAATGGCCGTCTGTCGGCGTAGCATGCTCGCCAGCGACTCGCCGGCGATGAACTCCATGGCCAGGTACACGAGTCCTTCGTGCTCACCGAAATCGTAGATTTGCGCGACGTTCGGATGGCTGAGCTGGCTGGCGTTTTCGGCTTCACGCTGAAACCGCTGGGTGGCCTCCGGATCGCCGGCCAGGTTGGACCGCAGCACCTTGATGGCGCACTGCCGCTTCATGCGGATGTGTTCGGCTTTGTACACCTGTCCCATGCCGCCGCCGCCAATCGCTTCGGTAATGCGATAGCGGTCGGCCACAATCGTGCCTATCAGGTCGGCTTCGCTGCGGGCCGCAGTGAGTCGCGCTCCGTCGTTTGGACAGAACGCGACGTCTTTCTCGAACTGGTCTCCGCAGCGTGGACAGGCGTTCACGACGGACATCGGAAGGGAAGCAGGCGACGGGGCGCAGCGTGAACCACGCGTGGCGTCCCGTCGTGAGGTACAACCAACTGAAATTGGGGCATGGACTCGCCAGAGGGAAGTCGCCCCGACACCGAATGCAAGCCAATGAACACAAACGGGGCGTCCGCCGTGGCGAACGCCCCGCATGTCACTGGGACAACGTTGGATTGGGAAACGCAACCCCAAACCTTACCAATGATAGCTCCCGAGGACGGACTCGAACCGCCGACCCGGTGATTAACAGTCACCTGCTCTACCAGCTGAGCTACTCGGGAATACGCCGAATAGTCACCACCTGACGCCCGTCAGTCAAGCGTCTCGTGATGATCGGCTGCGCCGCGCTGCGCCTACGCGTGCATCAGGCGATGCTTTTGCCGCTGACGCTGCCGGCACACCGCCGGGCGGCAGCACACTCTGCAGCCACCGTCCTGTGTGCGACGCGGCATTCGCTGCCACCTCTTCGGGCCGCCCCATCACCACCAGTTCGCCGCCGCCCGACCCACCGTCCGGACCCATATCAATAATCCAGTCGGCCAGCTTGATCACATCAAGATTATGCTCCACCAGCACCAGCGTATGACCCTGATCAATGAGTCGTTCAAACACGGCCGACAGTTTGCGAATGTCTTCGAGATGCAAACCCGTGGTGGGCTCGTCCATGATGTACAAGCGCTTGCCACCACCCTTGGCTGTCAGCGCCAGCTCACGCGCGATCTTTAAGCGTTGCGCTTCGCCGCCCGAGAGTGTGGTGGCCGGTTGGCCCAAGCGCAAATAGCCCAGTCCCACTTGCTGCACATGCCACAACGCCTGGGCGAGTTTGTCTTCACGCGGGAAGGCGCGAATGGCTTCATCAACGGTGAGCTGCAATACGTCGTGAATGCTGCGGCCGCGCACCTTCACGTCGAGCACTTCCTGCTTGAAGCGACGGCCCCCGCACATGTCGCACGGCACAAAGACATCGGCCATGAACACCATTTCGACTTCCAGCGCGCCCGCCCCCTCGCAGTTGTCGCACCGACCACCGGCCACATTGAATGAAAAATGTCCGGGGCCAAATCCGCGCTGGCGCGCCAACGGTGCATCGGCAAACAGTTTGCGAATGTCATCGTAGGCTTTGACGTACGTCACCGGATTGGAGCGCGGTGAACGGCCAATCGGGCTCTGGTCAATCAACACCACGGCATCGAGCGCGTCGGCGCCTTCGAGCGCGTCAAACATGCCGACCGTTTCCCCCAAATGCTCCTTGGCGGAATGCTCACCATCAAAGCGCGACTCAAGTGCGCGGTAGAGCACGTCGTGCACCAGCGTGCTTTTGCCCGATCCACTCACACCGGTCACCACCGTGAGTGCACCAAGCGGAATGCGCACGTCAACACCGCGCAGGTTGTGTGCTTTCGCGCCACGCAATGAGAGCCACCGCGGTCCCACCGCGCGCCGGCGTTCGGGCAACGGGATGGTGCGAGCGCCGGTGAGATATTGCCCGGTGAGTGGGCTCTCGGCGGCCAGTGACAGTGGGCCACTGAACACCACGCGTCCACCGTTCTCACCGGCGCCGGGCCCGATCTCAATCATGTAATCGGCCGTGCGAATGGCGTCGAGATCATGTTCCACCATCACTACGGTGTTGCCACCATCGCGCAACCGATGCAACAAGCCAAGCAGTCGTTCCATGTCACGCGGGTGCAGGCCGATGGACGGTTCATCGAGCACGTACAACGCGTCCACAAGCGACGCGCCCAGCGCATTGGCCAGACTGATGCGCTGCGCTTCACCACCCGACAGCGTACGCGTCGCGCGGTCGAGCGTTAGATACGTCAGCCCCACATCACACAGAAAGCGCGTACGCGCGCGCGCTTCACGCAGCACGGTATCGGCAATGCGCTGTTCATTCGCGCCCAATGACAGTGAGTCAATCCAGTCGCGCAACTGATCAATGGGCAGCGTGGTGACATCGCTGATGCGCCGGCCGTCAATCAGCACCGCCAGTGCGTCGGGGTGCAGACGCGCGCCGCCGCAGTCGGCACACGTTGTTGCACGCTGATACTGTCGCAGGAACACACGGATGTACTGCTTGTAGCGCTTCTCTTCGAGCGCCACAAGAAACGGAAAAATCCCCACGTAAGGCCGCTTTGTCCCGCGCAGCAACTGT
Source organism: Gemmatimonadales bacterium (assembly GCA_038258695.1). Classification (GTDB taxonomy): domain Bacteria; phylum Gemmatimonadota; class Gemmatimonadetes; order Gemmatimonadales; family Gemmatimonadaceae; genus JAABRT01. Next base: position 3,990 of record JBBSPO010000222.1, read on the forward strand.
TCACGTGCGGCCGCCGGAATGCGTTGCCACGGCACGTCGGGATCTACACCGAGCGTGCGCGCTGCATCCAGCACCATGCGCCGCTGCTTTTCGTAGCGCGGCTTGGTCCACGGATCAATGGCGCCGTCGCGCAGAGAGCGCGTTGGGTCGGGCACAATGAGCGACTCGTCGTATGCAAGCACGGCACCAAAGCCGTTGCACGTCACGCAGGCGCCGCGCGGATTGTTGAACGAGAACAGCTGCGGCGTCGGGTGCGGTGCACGCGTCCCATCGTCGGGGCATTCGAATCGCTCGGTATAACGCAGCCGCGATACCGCCTGACCCGCTTCGCTACCGGTGTGCGTGGCCGGCGTGATTACCGCTTCGGGGAAGAGCACGGTGACTTCACCGTCGCCCTCGCGAAACGCGGTTTGCACCGCATCGGCCAGACGCGACACCGCCTCGGCATCAACACGCAAACGGTCAATCACCACCAGCACATCGTCGGACTGCGCCAGATTGCGATCACCGAGTTCGTCGAGATGATGCACCTCGCCGTTAAGCGCCACACGCACGAAGCCGCGTGCACGCAGATTCTCCACCAGCACATCGTGTGTGATCAGCGATGAACGAATGAGCGGCGCGGTGACCAGAAACCGCGTGCCTTGTGGCAGCGAACTGATGGCCTCCGTCACCGATTCCACGGAATCGGGTCGCAGGGCACGACCGCACTGACGACAGAACGTGCGGCCCACGCGTGCCCACAGTAACCGGAGATAATCGTAAATCTCCGTGCCCGTTCCAACCGTCGATCGCGACGAGCGCACAGGGTTGCTTTGCTCAATCGCCACCGCTGGCGAGATGCCCTCGATATGATCAACGTCAGGTTTCTCCATGCGTTCGAGAAACTGGCGTGCGTAGGCCGACAACGATTCGACGTAACGTCGTTGTCCTTCGGCGTACAGGGTGTCAAACGCGAGCGACGATTTGCCTGACCCTGAGGGGCCGGTGATGACCGTCAGCGCAGCGCGCGGGATGTCAACGTCAATGTTCTGCAGGTTGTGCTGCCGAGCACCACGGATTCGTATGAAATCTTTCATTGGGAGGTTTCCACAACCGGAAAACTATCAGAGCGACGCACTAGATTCCCGCTTATGGCCGCTGCACCTGATTCCGAACAACAAAAGTCCGCCCCCACGTACGACTCCCGCCTCATCCGGCGTCTGTTGGCGTACGTACGGCCGTGGCGGCTGCTGGTGGTGGCCGCGCTGGTTCTCATCGTGTTGCAGTCGGGGCTGCAGCTGGTTGGCCCGCTGCTTACCCGGTGGGTGATCGACACGGCGCTGCCCGCTCGCGACAGTGGTGTCGTGACGCTGGCTGCTTTGGCGTTCGCCGGCGTGTTGCTGGTGCAGTTCTTTGCCACCTACGCCGAAACCCTGCTCACCGCTTTGCTGGGCCAGCGAGTGATGCGCGATCTGCGGCGTGAGTTGTATGCCCATCTGCAACGATTGCCTGTGTCGTTTTTCGATCGCACACCCGTGGGGCGATTGGTGACGCGCAGTACCAGCGACGTCGAAGCACTGAACGAACTCTTTACATCGGGTGTGGTGGCCGGACTGGGTGACCTGTTCACGTTGGCCGGCATCAGCGTGGTCATGCTGGTGATCGACTGGCGGCTGGCGCTGGCGGCGTTCATTGTGATCCCGATGGTGTTTGCTGTCTCGCGTCTGTTCCAGTCGCGGGTGCGCTCTGCGTATCGCGACATCCGGACGCAGCTGGCGCAGCTGAACGCTTTTTTACAGGAGCGTATTGCCGGCGTGCGTGTGGTGCAGCTCTTCAGCCGCGAGCGCGACGAGCGGCGTCGCTTTGATGGGCTCAATAATGCACACCTCGACGCTCACTTGCGGTCCATTCGCGTCTACGCGCTCTACTTCCCGGTGATCGAGTTTCTGACCACGCTGGCGCTGGCGTCGCTGATTGTGGGCAGCGGTGCGCGGGTGCAGGAACAGGCGCTGACGGTGGGTACCGTAGCGGCCTTTCTTCAGTTGGTGCGCCGTTTCTTCCAGCCGCTGCAGGACCTGTCGGAAAAGTTCAACATTCTGCAGGCGGCCATGGCGGCGGCTGAGCGCATTTTCACCCTGCTTGACACACCGGCCGCCGAGGGGGCAGGGGCCACCCCGGATCGCGAGACTCGTGTCGCGGCGCTGCGGGAGGCGGGCGTGACGATCACCTTTGAAGACGTCTGGTTCCGCTACGACGGCGGACAGGGGGTGACCGACGATCGCCTGGTGCAGCCGCAGAGTGCCGCGGCAGCCGAGACCAGCGTTCCGCCTGCCGACACCAGCGCTCCGCCCTCCTGGGTGCTGCGTGGCGTCTCCTTTGTGGTGGCGCCGGGCCAGACGCTGGCGCTGGTGGGGCACACCGGGGCCGGCAAGTCCACG
>JBBSPO010000223.1:0-6347 GCA_038258695.1 Gemmatimonadales bacterium
ACAGTAAACAGTGCAGGTAAACCCAAACCGTAAACCGTCAACTTCCACCGTGAACGCTGTCAAACGCGGTTCCGATCTGTCCACAACCCAACAGCCGTTTGACGGCGTCAACGGTTGGGGTTCACGGTAAACAGTGCAGGTAAACCCCAACCGTAAACCGTCAACTCCAACCGTGAACGCGGTCAAACGGCCGTTCCAATCTGTCCACCACCCACCAGCCGTTTGACGGCGTCAACGGTTGGGGTTCACAGTAAACAGTGCAGGTAAACCCAAACCGTAAACCGTCAACTTCCACCGTAAACGCCGTCAAACGGCCGTTCCCCTCTCCCCTACAAAAACGATATATACCCCACCCCCCTATCCATTCGCCACCCACTTCCTCAAGTCGCTAGACTGCTCACACCATGCCAGTCTTGCCGCTACCCATCGATACCGCCCAGCACCTCTCGTCGCACTTCATTCTCCACCTCGCGAGAGCGCTGCACGCGCACGGCTATCCCGCCCACCGACTCGAGTCGGTGCTCGGCGACGTATCCGCCAAGCTCGGTGTTGAAGCGCAGTTTTTTACCACGCCAACCTCCATTTTCGCCGGATTCGGCGCTCAGGACGCGCAGCGTACCCACCTGCTGCGCGTTGAACCGGGGGAGCCTAACCTTGGGCACCTGTCCCGGTTGGACGCCATCATGTCCGACGTGCTCGACAGCAGAATCACTGCGTCCGAAGGCTCAGTTCGCATTGCCGCGCTGCTCAACGAGCCGCCTCGCTGGACGCGCGCTCAAACGTTGCTGGCCTTTGTGCTATCATCGGCTGCCGTGTCGTGCTTTTTCGGCGTCACGGTTTTTGAAGCAGTGGTCGCCGCGGTGCTCGGATTGGTGGCCGGACTGTGCGCACTCACGGCCAACAAAACGGCGGCGTTGGCGCCAGTGCTCGAGCCGTTTACCGCCGGCACTGTGGCCACACTGGCGTTTTTTATTGCCGGCGTAACCACCAGTGGCAGCGCCTATCAGACGTCGCTCGCCGGCCTGATCGTGCTCATGCCCGGACTCACGTTCACCATCGGTCTCACCGAACTCAGCACGCGCCATCTGGCGTCCGGTACCGCTCGACTCTCCGGTGCGCTGGTCACGTTTCTCGGACTCGGATTTGGCCTCGCACTCGGCGCTAAAGTTGGTGCGCTGCTGGCGGCTGTCGTGTTGCAAGGCGACGCCGCGTTCATCATTGCCACGCCGCGTGTGCCCTGGTGGACCGAGCCCATTGCCGCGTTGCTCGCCCCGCTCTGTTTTGCCGTGCTGCTGCGCGCCGAACGACGCGATGTCGGGTGGATTGTGCTGGCCGGCGCGCTCGCCTACGTCACATCACGCTTTGCCGGACGCGAGCTGGGTGAACAGTTGGGCGCGTTTCTGGGCGCGTTGGTGATTGGCGCCGGCAGCAATCTGCTGGCGCGTTGGCAGCGCACCACCGCCATGGTCACGCAGGTGCCCGGCCTGCTTATTCTGGTGCCGGGCAGCATTGGTTTTCGATCTGTCACGTCCATGCTCGGTAACGAGACCGTACTGGGCATTGAGACCGCCTTCCGCGTGGCGATTGTTGGTATTTCACTGGCCGCCGGTTTGCTCGCCGGCAATGTCATTACCGGTATCGCGCGGCCAGAGTTTGCGGAAGGCGATCGCGGGTCGAACTGACTTAGTAGCCCAGTCCGAACTGAATGCCGTAGTTGTAGCGTGTATCGGCAAGCTCCGGAGCAAAACCGGACACGCGCGTCTCAATGCGCAGCGGCACGCTGCCAAAACGCTGAATCCATCCGAGGCCGAGATCAAGCACTGCGGCATTCTTGCCTACTTCGGCCAGCGTGGGGCGCGTACCATCGGTGTTGGGGTAAATCGTTGCCGTTCCCTTGAGCGACGTAAAGGCCGCACCGATACCCGCACGGAAGATCGCGCCCGAATTCATTGGCTGACTGCCAAAGCCTCGGCGAAACGTCAGTCCTGCCGTGGTGAGCGTGTTGACGTTGCGTGCGTCGCAGATGACACCGGGAGGCTGCGGACACACCACCAGCTGCGTGCCATCGGCGCGAAATCGCATGGCGCCTTCGGCACCCACCACTCCACCGGCCACGTCAGCCAGTTTGATGTTGACCATCGGACCCGCCATCAGCTCGGGAATGCGTGAACCAGCGGCCGGCGACATCATCATGGAGATTCCCGCCTCCACACGCGGTGCGGGCCGAAGCTGCGCCTGCAGCGCATCTGTCGCACCCAATACGCAACCAACCAGTCCCGCCACTGCCAGTACCGTCCGACGCATCAAGGCTCCCGTGTTGCTACCGTCGTTCGGTACGCCGCGCGTCCGAGTCCCAGTAGAATGATCGTGAACACCATACCCGCAGTTGTGCACAGCGCCAGCGACCATCGCAATGCGAGTGCATCTCCGAAAACATGATCGGTGATCAGTGCAACGGCTGTTGGGCCGAACGCACCGGCAAAAAGATTGACGACCAGAAAGTACACCGCCGACCCCTGTCCGCGCATCCGGGCCGGTAGTGCTTCGGCGACGGCCGCGTTGGCCGCGCCCCATGGCATGGCGGCAAACAGGTTCACCGGGACCAATAACCACGCCGCCAGCGTCGCCGACGAAACGAGTGGATACACCGACGCGGAAAGCAGCATGCCAACGGCAGCGTATATGCCGATGCGTAACGGCGCATCGGTACTGCCCTGCCGCACAAGCTTGTCGGTAAAGTATCCCCCGAGCAGCGTGCCCAGCACACCAACGGTCATGGTGAGAACGCCCTGCAACGTGCCCGCCTGCGTGGCCGTCCAACCGTGCGTGCGCACAAAGAAGGTGGCCAGCCACGCAGCTATGCCGTAGTTCACCGCAGCTGAACAGGCAAACCCAAGTGACAGCGTGGTCATGGTGCGCGCGTGCGTGCGAAAGTACGCCAGCACTTCGGCAAACGGCAGCACCGCCGTTGATCCGGTGCGCGGTGGTTCACGCATGGTCATGGCCAGCGCACCGATGGCCAGACCAGGCAATCCCACAATAAAAAACACCGTTTGCCACGGACGCACTGCACCCACAAGCGGCAGCACAACCGCACCCTGCGCATCGGCCAACCCCACCACCCAGGCACCCAGCGCATACGCAATGCCGCTACCCAGAAACGTGCCGAGCATGTACACGCTCATGGCAGATCCGCGTCGTTCGCGCGGGAAAGAATCGGCAATCATGGACACCGCCGACGGACCCAACGTGGCCTCTCCCACACCCACACCAATGCGCAACGCAAACAGCTGTCCAAATGAACGAGCGAGTCCACTGAGCGCGGTCATGGCACTCCACAACACAGCACCTGCGGCCACCAGGGCACGCCTGCTGCGACGATCAGCCAGCCTCCCAATGGGAATGCCGAGCACCGAGTAGAACACCGCAAAACTCAGCCCCATGAGCAGCGACACCTGCGTATCGCTGACACCCAGATCGCGCTTGATCGGTTCCACCAGCAATGCGAGAATCTGACGGTCCACAAAACCGCTCACATTGGCCAGCGTGAGGATGCCAACGATGTACCACGCCTGCCTGTTCGTAAGCGCTTCAAGAACAGACGGCGGCGTGCTGGATGGGCGCATAAATGAAACGCGTGGGCGTGAGGATATGTCGGGCGAAACCGCCGCACGTTACCCGCGCATCACGCTCGTGGCAATCGTAGGTCACAGATACGAGCTGCCGCTTGGCAGCAGCGCTGCGGACAGCGATGATTACGCAGGCAGTCCAACGCAGCTCACATTGGAGATACCGAGCTTGGAATCGCGAGACGATCATTTTGCTCTGCTGAACCAGTCCACACTGCCGCACGGCCTGTTGTCGGCTGTGAGACTACCCAACACGAAAGACGAACAACAGTTGCTCGATGCCCTGCTCGTGGCGCAGCGGCGGCTACATGATGACGAACAGCAGCTGGCCCGGACGCTGGCGGTGGCACGTCGTGTTGGTTTTGTTGGCGGACGTGTTGCGCTGCGTGACGCACTCACCCGTGTCTCACCCGGTCTCGCGCCGCACCCAGTGCTGCGCACAGCCCGCGGCGCGCCGCTCATGCCAGCGGGCGTGCTTGGCTCAGTGAGTCACAAACGCAGGCTGGCGGTGGCGTTGGTGGCGCCGCTCGCGCCCGACGTGCAGACACTGGGCGTAGACGTGGAGGAACGTCCGGGCGTCGCGGAGTTGGCTCGCCCGGATCTCGCGCCCAAAATCCTCACGGCACATGAGCGAAACGCGCTCGGCGATCTGTCGCTGCGTGATGCACTCGCCTATCGCGAGGCGGTGCGACTGCGTTTTGCGCTCAAGGAAGCCGTGTACAAAGCCATTGACCCCCACGTGCAGCGCTACGTGCGCTTTCAGGAGGTGGAGGTGTTTCCAGAGGGCGAAGGCGAACTCGAGGTGCGGTTGTTGCTACCGGAGTTTGCCGGCCAGACAATCACGGTGCGTGCGTGGTGGACGCCACTCGATGATCATCTGGTGGCAACCGCCATTGCCACGCCACTCAGTTCGCGACACTGATCAGCTCTACATCAAATACCAGCGTGGCATTGGGCGGAATCTGACCAGAGCCTTGGGCGCCGTATCCGTACTCGGACCCGAACACGAGACGCCTCTTTCCGCCAACGCGCATTCCCGCCAGCCCAATGTCCCAGCCCGCGATCACCCGATTGCCGCCAAGCACAAAGGCAAACGCCGCACCTGACGAGACGTTGCTGTCAAACTGCACGCCCGAGGGCAACCACCCGGTGTAGCGCACGCGCAGCGTTCGTCCCGCTACAGCCTCCTCGCCCGTTCCCGTCACGAGATCCTGAACGTAAAGCTTGTCGGCGCGCTCGGTCATGTTGCCGAGATTGACGCCGAGTTCCGAAGCAAACGTGTCAGAAGCCGGATCGGATGGACGACCGGGCCCTGTGGAATCGGCCGAGTTGCACGCGCCGCAAGCGGCCAGCGCAAACAGCGAGAGGGCGACGACGACGCTGCGCGAACGATGCACAAGACTCGCGACTGGAAACAACGCACGGGGCACAAAGGGCATATACGATATGAGCTGGAGAGACTGAGACACGGCCCACAAAACGGCCGCGTGCGATTACTGATCTGGATCGGTCGTTGATCCGTATGGAATTCTGCTACAATCCGTTGAAACTCTGCGTTCGATCTCTTTCAGATCCGTTCAGCCACATGCAACGCCACGCCACCACCAAGCCAGCGCCGCACTGATCGAGTGGCAAACCCGTTGTCTGAGAGCGCCCGGGAAAACGCTTGCCACGACATGAAATGATCGATCGAGCGCGCGATATATCCGTACACCACGGGCGTGCGATGCCACGACCACCCTACCACATTACCCGCCACGGCCAAATAGTTCAGCAACAGCACACGCCACGGTGAAAACTCCGGGCGGTAAAAGTCCAGCGTCACGTACAGGCCACCCGGTTTCAGTACACGCGCCGCCTCCCGGATAGCCAGTATGGGATCGGGGGCGTTGCGCACGGCGTAGCCCGCCGTGACCACATCCACGCTGGCGCTCTGCACCGGCAGCTGGGTCATGTCGCCCGTGCCCACGGAGACCAGCGGCGAGACATCCGCGTCGGCGCCCTGCAAGCGCTGTGTCGCAAATCGAATCATCTCGTACGACGCATCAATGCCCAGCACTTCGAGCTGCGGACAGCGGTCCATGACCGCCCGGGCCACAGAGAACGCGAAGTCGCCGGTGCCGCAGGCGAGATCCAGGACACGCGGACCGGCCGAGTTGCCGGCGTGGTCGCGCGAGCGCTCGACCGCGAGGTTGCCCGACCGATCACCCGCGTCGTTGCCCGAATGATCACCCGACCAATCACCCGCGTGGTTGCCCGACCGATCACCTGAGCGATTCCCCGAACTCGCGCCCGACAGCAGCGCCTCCGCCACCACCCGCACCGCCTCGCGCTTCCACGTCGCGTCCATGCCAAACGAAAACACCCGCGTGAACTGATCGTAGCGTGGCGCGATGACGTCAAACATTGGTGTGACAAACGCTTGCCGCCGCGCCGGGTCGGCCAGATGCGCGTCAACATCGAGCTGCGCCAACGCCCGTGCACGTCCGTGCCCGTTCGCGTCCGGCCCCTGCTGAGACGGCGTCAAAGGGCCGCAGCCCCGCTCAGGCAGGGCACCTCATCAGGCGGCGTCAAACGGCCCGAGGGTGCCGACCAAGGAGTATTCGTGCGATTATTCATGTTATGACCAATAGCCCAGTACCCCCGTCAAACGACGATCCGCGCTCAGCAGCCGCCGCGGAGTCAGACCACAGCGAGGCGGCCCACGAGACCGCCGCA
>JBBSPO010000224.1:0-6340 GCA_038258695.1 Gemmatimonadales bacterium
ATCGGCGGAATGAATGGCTTGGTGGGACGAGGTGGCGTTATCGCCGCAGTCCTCAGCTCTGGCGGCAACCCACCGGATGGACACAGGAGTGGAGCTGCAGTGGCGGCCCACGTGACGAGCCCGCACACGCAGCGAGAAATACGAGAAGTAGAGAGGCTTTCACGTTGCTGTTATGAGTTGTCCACCGAACGCTTGGTTCTGTTGCAGCGCTCTCATTGCATTGCGCGCGAAGCGCGCATGCCGAAATGCGCTGTCAACAGCAACGATCGTTATGCACTCGCGCGACGAGTTGGACGTGTGGCCGCATCGCGCTCGACGGCGACGCGCTCTGCCAGGTACACCTTCAGGAGAGACTGGTACGGCACATCACGCTGATTCGCGAGCACCTTGAGATCATCAAGTAGGCCTTGCGGCAAGCGCAGCGAAATCGTTTCGGTGGAGGGCTTCAGATTGGGGAACACGACGCGTCGCGCGCTGGCCCAATCGAAGTATTCCGTCGAATCAGCGGTCGCCCAAAACTCCCGCTCCTCGTCGTCGGAACGGAAGTGTGGAATGGCCTTGAGCGGGGTCTTCGCGCGCACCTTCGGCTTTGAGCTAGGGCTCGTCGAACGGGACTTTGGCATAATGCGAACGCTCCTTCCGACTCATAGGCCGGGCCGAGATGACACGAACGAGTTGCTGTCGGACGGTGAAGATGACGGAGAGCTGGCGCCCGCCGTTCGAGAGCCCGAGTAGGTTGTAGCGCCGCTCGCGCGCCGAGTGCTTCGCATCCTCGGCCACCAGCACTGGCCGATTGAAGAATACCTCTTCCGCCTCTGCCCGCGACACACCGTGGCGCGCCCAGCTCTTCTCGGCGTTGCCGTGGTCCCAGTCGAAACCGACCAACGGGGCGGTCAGAGCAGCGAAGTCGGTCACACCAAACAGTATATGTTGGTCATATACGGATCGCCAGTGCCCCCACCGTAGTCTTGGGCCGTTCTATGTGCATAACGCCGCGTTCTGCTGCAAAGGCTCCAATAAAACAGCTGTGAACGGAGCAGGGCGGAGCGCTGCGCAGTTACACAGCGTACCGCGATGCCTTTGACTGCAGCAACGCTCGTTATGCCGCGCCGCGCCGACCTGGACGATGTAGCGCTTCGACGACGACGGCGGGATTGTGCGCCGCCACTTGCAGCAATGCCAACGCCGGGCCGTCCGGCGCACGCCGGCCTTGTTCCCAATTGCGGAGCGTCGCGACACTGACGCCAATCATCAGCGCGAACTCGACCTGCGACTGCCCGAGATCGGCACGCAAGGCCTTCACATCGGTTGGACGGAACGTCGTCGTGCGCGACGGTTTCGTCGTCCCACGACGAATCGCTCCCGCTTCGCGCACGCTCGCCAACAGTTCTTCAAACGCGGCCGCTTTCATTTGAACTCCTCCCGCACCACGCGCGCGAGCGCCCGGAGCTGTGTGGCGGTAAGATCGCCTTGTTCGTTTTTCGCGTCCATGTACAACATGTAGCAGAGCTCGTCGTCTGCGACCCAGTAATAAATGGTGCGCACGCCGCCGCGCTTCCCGCGGCCTTCCGCACCCCAGCGCAACTTGCGCAGCCCCCCGCCGCCGGGAATGAGCGCTCCGTGCTCGGGCCGTAACGCGAGCGCCAACTGCATCGCCGGATACTGCTCATCGTCGAGATGTCGTCGCAGGCTTGCGGTGAAGACGGACGTCTTGACAAAGCGCACTGGGAACTATACGCCAATGGCGTACAAAAGTCTAGACCATGACCGGGCGGTCGTCATAGCGGCATAACGCCAATTCGACTGCAGCGCATTGCCGCATGGGCAATGTTATCACGCCGTATTTCGCAGCATAAGATGCACTCGAGAAATCGCTGCCTGATGGCCTAAGCACAACTGTGCCAATGAGTTCACCCCCAGTGCCCGATGCACGGTCGCCCTGCGCTATACAGATGAAACTCACCGCCCCCATCCTCAAACACCGCTACGCGCGCACGTACCGCAGGTGAGTCGCGGCCGGGCCATTGAGCACGCCGTCAATACGAAAGCGCGCAATGCGCTCACCCAGGTTCTCGAACAGACGGCGCCCGCCGCCAAAGAAAACAGGCGCCAAGGCGATCTGGAGTTCGTCGACCAGATCAAGGCTGAGGAACTGCTGGATCACATCCGCACCACCTGCGATGCGCACATCACGATCACCTGCGGACGTCCGGGCCAGTTCGAGGGCGCGCTGCGGCCCATCGTTGACAAAATGGAATGTGGTGCCGCCGGGGCGCACCCACGGTTCGCGCCTCATGTGTGTGAGCACATACACCGGCGTGTGAAACGGCGCTTCTTCAGGCCAAGCCACTTCACCTTGGTCAAACATGCGCTTGCCCATGATGTTGGCCCCGATGCGCTCGGACGTCGCGCGCACCAGATCGTTGACCTCGCCGGTTTCGCCCCCGCTGCCAAATTTCAGACTCTCACGGAAGTGTTCTTGATTGATAAGCCACGCCATCAGTTCGCCCCACTTTGCACCCCAGTTCATGTGGTTGGGGTCGCTCATGATCATGCCCTCTGGCGCTACATAGCCATCAAGGGTCAGCGCGATGCTGACAAAGACTCTGCTGCTCATGTGTCGCTCTGGCGAGGCGTGAACGCTTCAATGTGCAGCTTGAAATTTACCATCAGCGTCGTTGCGCGGCGGTCACGCTCCGAAACTCAAAGAGCGGTAGTGTTCGCAAGGGCTCGCCCGGAATAGCGGCCGCGACGTCGCCAATTTGCACCGCGCCCGCTCGCGCATAGAACCCCGCCGCGTGCGGGTCTGACTCGACGCGAAGCGGATAACCCCAATGCGCCTTCGCCGCACGGGCCACGCGTGATGCCGCCGCCACATCGCCAGGCTGGGCTTGTCGAATGATTGCGTTCACGCTGTCTTTACCTGTAGCAACGCTCTATGTAAGGCTGGGACGGTCGGACTCACTGGTATGCTGTCGGCGTAGCTAACGACCAATCGACATAGCTCTACAAAGTCTGCGTAGAGAAGATCGTGCTTCGCATCATTTACTCGCCAGGAACAGATTCTGAATTCCGGATCACCGCTTCCGTCACCAACGTGATCGACGGTGGGCAGCTTCGCAAAAGAGTGCTTGTAGGCGCGTTTTTGTATACTCGATTCTGCATTATTGTATTTGCTAAGAATCGTCCAGTCGAGCATCTCGCCTGTGTAGGCGTCCATCCCGCTGCTTTCAACCAACGCCAATCCGGCATTTCGAGCTTGCGCAATCGGGTTCCTCGGTTGATGCGTTCTACCGCTCAATCACCGCGGTATCGTCAGTGCCCACTTTAGTTGGACACCAGATGCCATCGGTGCGCACCGCTTCGCGATAGCACGTTTCGGTAGCGCCATCGGCCAGCGGCACGAGCTTCTTCATGAGGTTCTCCCGAAAACCATCATTCAAAACGCCGCGAGTTTTGCCAAACTGGATTCCGAATGGGAGAGCAAAGCAAAAAACCTCGTTCAGGAGCATACATTCTACATCAACGCCAAGGCGATCAGTTTTCTTACGAACAACACATACTTTCGCCAGAAACAGCACACCCCATCTGCGTGAGACCGCAGGGGAGGGCGCAAGTCAGATACTCGAGTCTTGGTGGTGGTGCGCGGGGCGACGATAGACGCTATGAAGGCTACCACAACTGCTGGCGGGGCGCTAAATGCGCGAACGACTGCGACGCCGGTCGTCAAATAATCGGATCAAACAAAAAATGCCGACTCCTTCAGGCTGGCTGCTCTGGGCGCTGCTTTCGGCGTGTTTCGCGGCGTTGACCGCGATCTTCGCCAAAATCGGCATTCGTGACGTGGACTCCGATCTCGCAACGCTCATTCGGACCGCGCTGATTTTGGCGGTGCTCTCACCGTTCGTGTGGTTGACAGGAAAGTGGAGCAACCCGCTGGCGCTCTCGTCAAAAACGTGGATTTTTCTGGGACTGTCGGCGTTGGCCACCGGTGCGTCCTGGGTTTGCTACTTCCGTGCGCTACAAATTGGACCGGCGTCACAGGTGGCACCAATCGACAAGTTGAGCGTCGTGTTGGTTGCCGTGTTTGCGTATGTGCTGCTCGGGGAGCGCCCGTCCCCGCAGCAGTGGATCGGCATTGCGTTTGTCGGCGTGGGCGCGCTGATCATCGCACTCTACCAAGCACCAACAGGCGCCTGACACAAATCACCACACCGCCTACTCCCCCCCCCACGCAGCATGTCCGCACTTCGCCGAGCCAGCAGCGCGCGCAACAACGGCGGCTGATACCGCCGAGCGACGCTGATCGCGTGGAACTCCTCGAACAGGTCGGGCACCACGCAGCATTCCTGCAAGCGTCTGCTGCGCCGCGGGTTGGCAGTCACGTGCGCGAATGTTGCAGCAATCACGAACGTCTCGGCCGATCTTTTCGGCGAATATGGTGTCACGTCTGCAGGCATCGCACCGACATACCCATGGCGAGGCTGTACTGAATGCGGAAAAGCGGTCGTTGGTCGTCAAACAACATGTGGGCAGTAGTGCTTTCGTCTGCTTGTCGGCTTGATGACCAAAAATAGGTGACACGTTGCCCAAGAAAGTACTCTCCGCGCTGGGTTCTGAAGCCCGCGGGCAACGCCGAAAATCCACTGCTGTTGGTACCGGCGCCTGATTCCGGCCACCCGGTTTTAGACTTGAGTGCCGCAGCGGCTGCTTCAGCGCTTCCGAGTGAAGTTTCAAGCAACAACCAATCGTCGTTGCTGGGAATGCGAAAGCCGGACGGACACAGTCCGCGCGGATCAGTGATTGCCGCGTAGTTGTAGAGCACGCCCCAGTTGGCCGGGGGCTCGTTGGCGTTGGCATAAAAACTCCACGCGGGCTCTCCAGCGCGACCGGCTGCGGCCCAAGCCGCACCGTCGGTGATCTGAGGGATCGCATCACCGTTGTTGAAGCGAGTGGCTTGCAGATTCGAGGCCGTCCAGCGTTGCGTGCCAATGATGACGGTGGAAGGTTGCAGCGGCGTGCCCGACTGCTGTGCGGTTAGTGGATCAGCAATGCACACTCCACATAACACGATGGCCAGTGTTGCCGTCATGCGTCGTTGCAACTCGTTCATCGTTACCCCGCCAATGGAACCGGAAAGGGCACTTGGGTTCACGGACAAGCATCGGGATGCTAATGAAGCGCACTAATGCACAGCACCGCAGCTACACAGCGCACCGCACTCCCGTTGACTACAGCAACGCTCGGTGGGTCGCGCTGCCCGACCTAGTCCTTAGCTGACGCGCACGCGTTTGATCCGATTGAGCGCGATCGCTTCATCGAGCTGTGCATGATAGAGATCCCAGCGCAACTGGATATTCATCCACACGTCCGGCGTGGTCCCGAAAAACTTGGCCAACCGCAAGGCTGTGTGCGGGGTGACGCCCCGTTTGCCGTTCACGAGTTCATTGATGCGCTGGTAGGGCACATGAATGCCGTCCGCCAACTCACGCTGCGTGAGTCCCATCGGCGTGAGAAATTCCTCCAGCAGCATTTCGCCTGGATGCGTGGGTTCCCGATGCGTTGGAATGCGAACCATATCGAGGTGTGCGGTTACGAGTGGTAGTCGACGATCTCGCACCTGCCGCGTCCATCCATTCGAGCTTGCGTCGGGCGACTTTCCAGAGCAGCGTCGGACAGGCCCGACGCGCGCGCTTCGAGTCAATGCCGTCGAAGACATCGGCTGTGCCAGTATCGCGGAAAGATACGATCACGCTACCATGATAGCACGGTAGTCGTGCTATGGCAAGACTGGTGTGATTGATCTGGCTGGTACAAACGCCGGGATCTTTCGTTACGGCACGAGACTCGGTGCTGTACGACACGGCACGCGGCTCAGGTGCGCGGGCGCCTCGTCCGGATCGTGAGGCCCTGAACGAGAAACCAGGTCGGAGCGGAAGTTGGAGCGACCCGCAAGTTCGTCGCTGGTGATGCCGAGCGTTCAACTTGCACTCGGGAATGTCCTTTGTTCGACGTAAAGACTAACGAACTGGATACCACAAGTAGTAAACGAGTCATGTTGGGTTGTTGCGCCTGGCGCCGCGTTATTGCCGGACGATTTCCGGCCGCCACACATCAGCACGCAGCAGCAGACTCGGCGCCTCCTGGATGTCGTAGAGCAATCCTCCATCCATAAACCGCGGGATAAACGCGTCAAATCGTTGCGAGACAAGCACTCGGCCCGTAGCGACGTCGAGCACCTCAATGATTGTATCATACCGGCGATCATACTCATCAACCGGAACGGGCTTGGACGCTTTCTCTCAAGCGCGCTTTTCCGACTCTGTCCATGGCCGATACC
>JBBSPO010000225.1:0-6333 GCA_038258695.1 Gemmatimonadales bacterium
CGTGAGAATGAGCGCAATCGGTCCCACGCGTGTCACCTCTGCACCCTCCTCCGCCATCGGACGCACCGTACCCGTGCGACGAATGGACGCTTCCACAAACATGATGTCGCCGCCCATAGGCGTGTAGTACATGCCCGAGGCAATGCCCACTTCGTCGTGCTCCGAGACACGCTCCGGATGCACCTTGGGGCGGCCCAGCAGTTCACGGACTTCACTCGTGTCGACGCGATTATCGGCCAGCACAGCTTCGTCACCGGTGGCCACGCGACGTGCAACCTTGCGCGCCACAGCCCCCAGCTGTCGCTCAAGCTGACGCACACCCGATTCGCGCGTGTATTCGGTAATCACCTTCATGACCGCGTCGTCATCAAACGCCAGCTTGCGCGACGCGAGCCCCGATTCGTCGAGCTGACGCGGAATGAGATACTTCTTGGCGATCTCCAGCTTCTCGCGCTCTGTGTAGCCACTGAAGTCCACCACCTCCATGCGATCGAGCAGCGGGCCGGGAATGTTCTGTACAAAGTTTGACGTGGCAATGAACAACACTTCGCTCAGGTCAAACGGAATGCCCAGGTAGTGATCGGTAAACGAATCGTTCTGCGCCGGATCAAGCACTTCGAGCAACGCGCTTGACGGGTCACCCTGAAACGATGAACCGAGCTTGTCGATTTCGTCGAGCAAGAACACCGGGTTCTTGGTGCCCGCCTGCTTCATGCCCTGCACAATGCGACCGGGCATCGCGCCCACGTAAGTGCGCCGATGTCCGCGGATGTCCGCTTCGTCACGTGCGCCGCCCAGCGCCACGCGCACATACTCACGGCCGAGCGCACGCGCGACCGATTTGGCGATAGACGTTTTGCCGACGCCCGGTGGACCCGTGAACAGCAGAATCGGGCCCTTGGCCATGGCACGGGCCTTGGCTTCTTTTGCGTCCTTGATCGTGCGTTCGTCGTTCGTGCGACCGCTCTCACCGTCTTCTCGCAGCTTGGACACCGGAAACTCACCCGTTGTTGCCACTTCCTCGGCGATCTGTTTGGCACGCAACTGACGCACGGCCAGGAACTCAAGCACGCGATCCTTCACGTCCTTGAGGCCGTAATGGTCGTCATCGAGCACCACTTCGGCGCGCGCCAGATCGAGCTGATCGTCCGAGCGCGTATTCCAAGGCAGTTCGGCAATCCACTCCAGATACGTGCGAATGACCTGTGCTTCCATGCTCTCGCGACCTGTACGCTCGAGTCGCCCAAGCTCGCGCTCCACTTCGGCGCGCGCTTCCTTGGGTAGCTGCAGCGCGTTGAGCTTCTCGCGCAGCTCCTCGATTTCCTTGCTCTGATCGTCGTCGCCCAGCTCCTTCTGAATCGCCTTGAGCTGTTCACGCAAGAACATTTCACGCTGCCGCTCGCCGAGTTCTTCCTGGACCTGCGACTTGATGTCCTCCTGGGCCTCGAGCAGGCCAATCTGGCGCTGCACATGCACCAGCACGCGGCGCAGGCGCTCTTCGACCGAAAGCGTCTCCAGCAGCCCCTGCTTTTCCGGGACTGTCAGTTCGATGTAGCCGGCTACCAGGTCGGAAAACCGACCCGGCTCCGTGACGGAGTCGAGCACCTGATGCAGCACTTCTTCCGGCAGCCCGCGCTTCTCGCCCAGTTCGGCGGCCCGTTCGCGCGTCTCCTTATGGAGCGCCTCAAACGCCGCGTCCTTGGGCTCGAGTGGCAGCATTTCGTCGGCCGCCACCACGATGGCCTGCAAATGGCCGTCGGAGTCGGTGTACTGGAGCGCCGTGGCGCGCTGCTCGCCCTGGAGCAGCAGCTGCACGCCGCCCAGACCGCGCTGGATCTGGCCAATGCGGGCGATGACGCCCATTTGGTACAGAATATCCGATGACGGCTCTTCTGTATTGTCGCGCTGTGCGACGGCAAAGACGACGCGGTCGCCCTTGAGTGCGGCCTCGATGGCCCGCAGTGTACCCGGTCGGCCGGCCGCGATGGGGGCCGTGATACCGGGGAACATGACCGTCCCGCGAAGGGGCAGGACGGGTAGCGTCTGACGCTCGCCCATAATTTGACTTCCTGGATCGGGAGAAAAGGGAATGTGTGGCAAGAGCGCAGGTTTCGCACCGTCCCCGATGTGCCAAGCTGGCAGACTCTGCAACTTTTTGCTGACCAGGTGACGTAGTGTGCCTTTACTGTCTGCCGAGTCGGCGGATGCCTGTTCCGATGATTGTACCCCGTGCTACACTATCAGTAGCTGTCGGGTCATCTACCCGCATTTTCTCCCTGGATCCCCACGCGCGTGAGCGATTCCGCCGCTTCGAGCGACGCCGAACTTCGAGAACACGTCCAGCGCACACTCGCTGCCACATACGATGTGGAGCGGGAGATTGGTCGCGGCGGTATGGGCGTGGTCTATCGTGCCATCGATAAGCGCCTCAAGCGCCCGGTCGCCATCAAACTGCTGCCCCCTGAACTCGCCTTCCGTCGCGATGTGCGCTCGCGCTTTCAGCGTGAGGCCGAAACCGCGGCGCAGCTGAGCCATCCCAACATCGTGCCGATCTATTCGGTTGACGAAGTTGATAATCTTGTGTTTTTCGTGATGGCCTGCGTGGACGGTGACAATCTGGCGACGCAGCTTGCCAAGCGCGGACCACTGCCCACGGCCGACATCAAGCGCTACCTCACCGAAGTCGCCGATGCGTTGGCGTATGCGCATTCCCGCGGCGTGATTCATCGCGACATCAAACCAGACAACATTCTGGTGGACTCCAATGATGGACGCGCGATGGTCACCGATTTTGGTATCGCACGCGCGGCTGAAGGCGGCGATGGCGCGCGGCTCACAGCCACAGGGCTGGCCATCGGTACGCCGGCCTACATGTCTCCCGAGCAGGCGTCCGGTGATCGTGATGTAGACGGACGCAGCGATCTGTACGCGCTAGGCATTCTCGGCTATCAGATGCTTACCGGTGAACCACCGTTTACGGGCAACACTACGCCCGTGCTGCTGGTCAAGCATCTCACGGAAACGCCGGTTCCGGTTGAGGAGCGCCGACCAGATACGCCACCAATGCTGGCGGCGATGATCATGCGGTTGCTTGAAAAGGATCCGGCACATCGCTTTCAAAGCGCCACTGAGCTGGCGGAGGCGCTGCGTTCGGGCATTGTGCCAACAGCGTCGCGACGAGCAGGCCGGCCGGCCGGTTCCGATGCGAACTCAGGTTCCCCCGTTTCGGCATACGCTGAAAACAGGGGAGGGACGGCGCCACTCAATGCACGCACGAACAAGCCTGTACCTGAGCGGCAGGAGATGTCGCGTCAGTACCAGGCGCTGTCGTCGTCGGGTGGCAACACGGCTGCGACGTCTGGCGCTGACGACGGCACGTACGTGCCATCGGCCGAAGAGCTCGTGCGATGGGAAGCACCGATGGTGCAGCAATACCGCAAAAAGATCGCGCCTTTTCTTTTTATCAATGGCGCGCTGGTTGTGGTGTCGATCTTTTCGGGCAATAATTTTCTGCCCGTGACCGCGATCTGGTCAATCATCCTTTCGTATCAGTACGCCAAGCTGTGGTCAGACGGATACGATTGGCGGGATGTACTGCGTCAGCCGCGCGAGCGGATGTTTGGCGATGTGCTCTCGGATGTGGGAGAGTCGATGGAGTCCACATTCTCCAAAAAGAAGCGTGACGAACTGCGGTCCAAAGGCAAAACGGGCTTTGTGCTCACCAATGCACTCTCTCCACGTGCACCAGTGCGCAGCGTGTCGGCCAGCTCCGCCAGCGCTGAATCGCTCGGCCGTCATTCACAGATCGTGCAGGAAGCACGTACGGCGCGTGATGAGATCGCGCGTTTGTTGGCAACCATTCCGGCGGGTGAGCGCGCGCGCATCCCTGACGTAGCGCAAACATCAATTGCACTGGCACAGAAAGTGGAGCAGCTGGCGCATTCGCTGGCGGCCACGGAAGATGCACTGGCGGCACAACCGCTGGCGGACGTTGATGCAGAAATCGAGCAGCTGGAGGCTGCCGCCAATCCGCTTGATGCGGGATCGGATGCGCGCGTGCGTCGCCTGGCCTCACTGCGTCGTGAACGTCGCAGCGCCGTTGACCTCACGCGTCGCCGCGATGAGTTGGTCGATCGCATGGATTCCTGCGTGTTGGCGCTTGAGAACATTCGACTGGATCTGGTGCGACTGCGCACAGGCGGTAGTACGGTGCAGAGCGTCACGTTGGTGGCCGAACAGGCCATGGCGTTGGCGCGTGAAGTCGATCGTGTCGTGGCGGCGGCGCAGGAAGTGCGCGATCTGACGTCGGCACGCGGCGTCGGTGCAACATCCTGACATCATGATCACTCCGGTGTCCGACGCGCCCCTCTCCGGTTCCGTCCGCAAAGACGACAGCGAGCTGCTGCTTGCGCGCGTGCGAGTAGCGGTAGCCGAACGCTACGATGGACTTCGCGAAATCGGGCGTGGCGGGATGGCCGTTGTTTACGCGGCCCGCGATCGCAAACTCAATCGCGACATTGCGATCAAGGTGCTGCCGCCGGATCTGGGTTTTCGCAGTGACATCAAGGAACGATTTGTGCGCGAGGCGCAGACGGCGGCGCGACTCAATCATCCCAGCATCGTGCCCATTTATGCGGTAGACGAAGCCGACGGTCTCGTGTACTTCGTGATGGCGCTGGTGCAGGGAGAAAGTCTGGCCGCGCGTCTTGCGCGCGAATCACGTCCGCCACTGGCGTTTGTGCGCAACGTGCTCGCGCAGGTGGCCGACGCGCTCGCGTACGCGCATCGATCGGGGGTGATTCACCGCGACATCAAGCCGGACAACATCCTGCTTGAGCATGCCACGGGTCGCGCGATCGTCACTGACTTTGGTATTGCGCGCGCGGTGCAAAGCGGCGCTCGACTCACGCAAACAGGTATCGCGGTTGGTACGCCGGCGTTTATGAGTCCTGAACAGGCCATGGGCCAGCGCGAGATTGACGGACGCAGCGACGTGTATGGGGTGGGTGTGGTGGGCTACGTGATGCTCACCGGTCGATTGCCGTTTGATGCGCACACGAGTGCTGGCATGCTCGTGCAGCATGTGCAGGGCACGCCGTTTCCATTGGCCAACTTTCGTCCCGATTTACCGTTTTCCATCACGGACGCGATCACGCGTGCCATTGCGCGCGAGCCGTCGCAGCGTTGGTCCGATGCAGCGGCGTTCGCAGCTGCGTTGCGGGCCGGCAACGAGGAAGATCGCGAGGCAGAACGTCGACGCGAGGATGAACTTCGCGTGCGCGGCGAGGGCTTGCGTGTGGTGCCTGCAGGCGGCCCGGCACATCACCCACGGCCGGATTACGCTCGCGGTGTAGACACCGATCACGAACACGATCGCGAACAAAACCGCGAACACGATCGCGAACAAAACCGCGAACAAAACCGCGAACAAAACCGCGAACATAATCGCGAACACAACCGCGACCGCAGCCGCGTGCCGTCGCCCGGTCAATCGCTCGACGCGTCGTTGGCGCGGATGAATGAGTCGCTGGCGTTTGCCGGTGAGCAGCTGCGACGCGGCCGCGAACCCGCGAGGCTTCAGCCTGACAGCGGTCGCGTCAGTGACAACGACTCCGACCGACTGACGCCCAGACGTCGCATCAGGCGTTTCCGCGTGCAGGTGCTGCAAGCGCTGCTGGTCATCGGCATGCTGCTTGTCATCAATGCAAACGCCGGCGGACCACCATGGTTCATCATACCGTCTCTCGGCATTCTGCTGGGCCTGCTGGGCGCCTTCATGAAGCTCGGCGACCATGATATTGGCCTGTTTGATGTAGTGCGGGGCCCCAAAGAGAATGTGGGTGTTCGCCAAGAGCCACAGGTCAATCGTGCAGATCGTGCACGCAAAGTGCTGGCCGAGTTCAAGCGGCGTGCCAAATGGGCGGGCGCGTCGCTCGCGGTGACTGCTGGTGGATTGATCGGACTCGTCGCCACCCAGGGCGAGCCTGTCATGGTGTTCACGGCAGTCGGTGGTGGTGCACTTCTGCTTTTTAACGGGGCGCGTTTCGTGCGCGATACGCTGCGACTCAACGACGTCGGTTTGACCGTGCGCGATGCGCTGGGTGAAAGCTGGCAGGATAAAATCGCGGCCATGGACGACCGTCCGCGCAACGTACGCCTCGCGCAACAGGTGGAGTCGCTGGCTGACACTGATGTGTTGCGTTCGCCACATGGGCGCGCGCTGCGTGAAGCGGTGGACGACGCGGCAACCATTCGTGAAACATGGTCGCTGCTCGATCCGTCCGACCGCGAGATGGTGCAGGATGTCGGCCCGACCGCCGACGCACTGCTGCA
>JBBSPO010000226.1:0-6302 GCA_038258695.1 Gemmatimonadales bacterium
CCGATCCGGAAACGTGTCCGGTAAACTTGCCGCGTTGTTCGTGATTGCGGTGTAGCAGTGTCGTTGTGTGGTTGTGCGGCAAACATCAACGGTCATCGGCTTTTGCCGGGGGCCGTTTGTGTTTGGTGCCGTGCTACCACAAGCGCGAACCGCGCGCACCAATCGCGTACACCCCAAGCGCGCGTCGCCAATCGCATCTCGCCAGTTGCCCGTCGCCAATCGCGCACACTACAATCGCGCGTTGCCGTGACAGCGCCCGCAGCCTTTTGGTCACGTTGATCACGCGGGGTGCTGTTACTCTCGGCGAATGTTCGCCCCTTGCGCATCCACCACTGCCGAGCTGACCATATGGCAATGCCTGCACCACCCGGAATTCGCGACCGCGGTCTCTGGACCGTGTCAGACTTGCAACAGCTGCCCGACGACGGCAACCGCTACGAGATCCTGCACGGAGAGTTGCTCGTGACGCCGCTCCCGTCCAGCGGGCATCAGGGCATCGCCGCGCGGCTCGTGCTCGCGTTGGGCACGTGGTGCCGCGCGCACACCGGGTGGTGCTTCCTTACACCGGGTGGCGTCTACATCAGCGAAACAAACTGGCTTGAACCAGACATCGCAGTGTACCCGTCGCCCGAGTATCGCAACCTTGCGTGGCGTGACATGCCGGCTCCTCTGCTCGTGGTTGAGGTGCTGAGCGCCTCAACGCGAATGCGCGATCGCCATCACAAGCGGCCCGCGTATCTGGCGCACGGCGTGGCCGAGGTGTGGTTGGTAGACGAGCCTGCGCGAGCGATTGAGCGCTGGACGTCGGCGTCGGAGTTTCCGGAGCGCTACAACGGCTCGATCACCTGGACACCCGACGCGGCGCTGCCGCCGCTGGTGGTAGGAGAGTCGGAGTTGTTCGGACCGCGGTGATCCTGCACAGCAGCGCCGTCGCGACCGTCGTGCTCATTCGACAAAAACAGCGCAGTCGCAACCGTCGCGACCCAGCCAACTAATTCGACGCGCGCACCGTGCCGGGCTTTCCCGCTGGAAGTCCAGCCACGAGTTTGGCCACCAGCACCACCATCAAAAACCCCAGCGGCACACGCCAGCCGTTTGTCATGTCGTGCATCCAGCCAAAGATCGGTGGGCCAGTGGCGGCAATGAGGTAGCCAATGGACTGCGACATGCCCGAAAGGCGGCCTGTTGTTTCTGCGTCGTGTGATCGCAGCACGAGCAACACGAGCGCGAGACCAAACGTGCCGCCCAGCACAAAGCCCACAATGGACACCCACAGCCACGCGAGTGTGACGCCCGAAAAGGCGAGACCCGCGAGTCCAACGGCTTCGAGCAGTGCCAGCACCCACATGATGGCACGCTGATCACGGGTGGCGCCGGCCCATAGCGGTACCAGCGCCGAACCCACCATGCCCATGGCCTGCGAGAGTGCCAGTAGCCCGCCGGCCGCGATTTCGCTCATGCCGCGCGACTGCAGCAAATCGGGCAACCACGCAACCAGCACATAAAAGGTGAGCGACTGGAGTCCGAGAAAAAGCGCCACCTGCCACGCGAGCAGGGAGCGCCCGAGTACCGAGAAGGCCACGCGCGACGTGTGCAAAAGCTTGTCAGGCGCCGTTCGCATTTGCGGCAGCCACACAACTAGCGCCAGTACCGCAGGGATAGACCACACCGCCAGCGCGCCACGCCACCCGATACGCGCCGCGATTGGCACACTCAGTCCCGCCGCCAAGGCCGCGCCGAGCCCCATCATGGTTGAGTAAACGCTGGTGATGAGCCCTGAACGGCTTGGAAAGTGTCGCTTGACGAGCGACGGCAGCAGCACGTTGCCCAGCGCGATGCCCACGCCAAGCAGCGCCGTGCCGGCGTACAGCGCAACCGTGGGTGTTGCGCCTCGCAACAGTGTGCCCGCACCAAGCAGCACTACCGCCAGACCGAGTGCGCGGTCCATGCCCAGACGTCGTCCTACGCCAAAGGCGAAAAACGACAGAAACCCAAAGCAGAGCAGCGGCAGGGTGGTAATGAGTCCCAGTGCCGTGTTCGACAACCCTGTGTCCGCACGGATGTCGGACACGAGCGGTCCCACGCTGGCGAGCGCGGGACGGAGATTGAGCGCGACCAGCGCGATGCCGGTAATCAGGAGCCAGCGCGAGGGCGTTTGGACGGTGGTGGGTACGGCGTTTGTTGGTGGTGCGGCTGGCATGGCTGTGTGGTGCATACGGGAAAGATAGAATGCGGGCGCCTCACTCCGCACGAGCACTCATGGCTGCATCAACAGACCAGCGTCCACTGCCTGTTTCCGTGAGCAGAATCAGATTGGCCAACATGGCGAGGTCCGTGGGTGTGTTGCGAATGTTCGAACGCCAAGTGCAATACCTGAGGCTATGGTTGATACTGGCACAAACAACAGGTGAACGCCTGCTGCACTCCAGCGGGAGTGCTGTGCTGTTCGCGGTGACTCTCGATCAGGCGAAACGCAGGCCCAAACTCCTGATGCAAGGCAGCTGGCGAATAGCGCGCCACGTCGAGTCCGCTGCAGCGGGTCGGGCCATCTTCTGCGAAAGTGGCAATCAACAGGTAGCCACGGGGGCGCAGCGCGTGCGCGACTTGCGCGACATAGCGTGCCCGATCGTGCGCGTCAGTCAAAAAATGAAAGACAGCGCGATCATGCCACACCGAGAATGTGTCGGCCGGAAGTTGCGCATTGAGCACGTCGGCCACGAGCCAGCTGACATGGCCGGCTCGGTGCGCGAGTCGAGCCTTTGAAACGTCGAGTGCCGCGGCGGAGATATCCATCACCGACAGCGACTGATAGCCGAGCCCAAGCAGGTCATCGACCAGCAGCGATGCGCCGGCGCCTACATCAATGATGGGCGCAGTAAAATCAGGCGCGACGCGCTGAATGATGCTGCGCGACAGCATGGCCTCCGGTTGAAACCAGCTCACCTGCTCCGGGCTCTTGGTCTGATATACGTGCTCCCAATGTTCTTCGCGATTCATACGATCTCCGGAGTTAGGCGCAGTGAACAACATGCAGCGTGATGCATCACGTGAGTGTCGCAGGTCTCAGCAGTCGTCTTGGTGTCGATACGCCACTTGCGCCGCATAGTATGTTTCAATAGTATGATTCAATACTTTGAGGTGCCCATCATCTGTGAACCTACCCAAACGCTAAATGAAGCCGAACTGGTTCTTCATCCTGCTCTCCGTCTCGGCCGCGCCGCGCTATGGCACGGCGATACAGGACGATGTGCGCACGCTCAGCGATGGCGCCGTGCGCCTTTGGCCCGCCACACTGTATGGCTCACTCGAGGAACTGGTCGAGCAGGGGTGGCTTGAGGAAGTGCCGGACGACGAACGACCGGACGGGAGCTCCGGTCGCGAACGATACTACCAGATCACGCGCACCGGACGTGCGTCGCTGGCGTGTGAAGCGGCCCGGCTCGACGGACTCGTTCGCGTGGCTCGCACGCGTCTAGCCCTGGCGGAGGCATGAGCGCGCTCACGTACCTCTACGCACTGGCCCTGCGCCTGCTTCCGGATCATCTGCAGACGAAGCACGGCGCGGCTATGGAGCAGCTCTTTGCGCAGGAGCTTAAGTGGGCCCGCACACGCGGACGACTGGCGGCAGCACTTGCCGGTGCCGCCGGTCTGTGGGACATAGTACATCGCGCCCTGTACGAGTCCCGCCCGGGTCGCAGCACGCCGCAGCGGGCACTGCAGTCTCGTTCGCAGCTACTGGCGCGGTGCGCGTCGGTCTTTGCGTTTGCATTCGCGGCGTCCACGATCGCGATGCTGTTTCTGGCGACGCGCCACAGTGTAGCGCGACTGTACGCACAAGGAGCGTCCGTCGGCACCCTCATTGAGGCGGTCGCGCTCTCCATGCCGTTCACGATGGCACTGACCATACCCATGGCCGTCTTGCTCACCGTAATGACGGTGTTCTCGGCACTCGGCACCAACGGCACGCTCGCGGCCGCTCGTCACACCCGCGGCGGTGTGCGGCGACTGCTCATGCCCGTACTCGTCGCCGCAGCAGGCGTGGCCGCGCTGGCGTTTGTGGTGACGGCCGAAGTCGTGCCGCGCACGAATGCGCGACTGACAGCGCTATACACGGATGGCACAGGCGCACTCAATGCACGCAGCATGACCATTACGCAACTGCGATCAGAGGCGCGCGGCGTCACGTCGCTCGCGGACACAATCGCAGGCGCGACGACCGCACCGGCCGCACGGGCCGCGTCGTTCGAGTTCGAGGTGCAGAAAAAATTCGCCTTGCCTGCGGCGTGCGTCGTACTGACGCTCATCGCCATGGCGCTTGCCTTTCGGCTGCCGCTGGGCGGCTCCTGGCTCGTAGTCGGGGCGAGCGTTGTCATTCTTTGCGCGTACTACGCGATGCTGATGACCGGCGAAGACCTTGCGTACCGCATGATGGTCTCGCCGCTGGTGGGCATGTGGGGTGCGAATGCGATCATGACCACGATCGCCCTGCTCATCGCATGGAGCGCGAGGACGCCGGACTCTCCGGCCGACGACGGCGGTGACTTTTCGTCGGCGATTCGGACGTCAGGTGGCATCAACTAACGGTCGTCCAGGTGTAGACGCCAGAAACGCGACGCTCACAAGCGGCAGGCGGTTGTCAGTTGATCAGTCTCGATGGCTGCACCGACCGCGCTGACATCGCGCGCGTCCATGCCGAGCTGTCCGCCAATACGTCGCCAGGAACCTGCGATGCGGCGTGCGATCCCGCCGGCCATCCGCTCTGCCTCAGCCCGAGATGAAGGGCACCCGACTCGCGAAGTCCGGGCCGATCCGGTCGAAGCGGCGGATGAGCGCGGCCGGGAATCGCTGCGAGGTGTTCAGGATCTCCGCTTCGCAGGCATCGATCCCCACTTCCCGGGCAAGCTTGAGCGTCATCACCTCGGCGCGCGCCATCGCGTAGTCGTCGTCGATCTTCGGCAACTTGACGATCCAAAGCGCGCCGTCGCTGTCGCGAGCATTGACCTTGGGACGGGCACCTCCGAGCGAACCCACAGCCTCGGCCAGAAGATCGCCGCCGACGAGCTGTGCCCGACGCTTCGCGTAGCCTGCCGGGTCCTCCTCGAAGGCGCGGGCCTGTCGGACAACTTCGTCCAGATCGTGCAGTCGAGGCACGCGCACCCCGTCGGCGCGCGGCGGGGCGAGGGCCGTGGCGTCGGGTCCGGATCCATCAAAATAGCGCAATGCGCCCACGCGCAGATGGTCATCGGATTGCAGCAGGTAGTCGAGCTCGGTGAGATACTGGGTTCCGCGTAGGTGCTCGATGATTTTTCGGCCCCAGCTGTCGGGCGCCGTGTCCGCGATCGGCAGCGGCAGGGTTGAGCGGCGTTCCTCCCTCCGACCGTAGAACGGCGCGGGCCCGAGCGTCATGTTTGGTGCAAGCGCAAAAGCGCGGTCAAGCGCGCGCCAGCTCTCGTGATAGGTGAAGATCGAGGTCTCACGAGCGCCTTCGGTCTCGACGATGAGCTCGCCCACCGGCACCGCTTCGGTGCCGATGCGCACATCGACGCGTCGTGTCGCCATTACCAGCCCTCTGGCGCGTCGTCACTTGCGCCCGAGGCCGGCCCCGGACCCCGTGGCAGGCGCGAAGGGCTTCGGCGGCGTACGACGTTCGTAGGCAGCGCCCTTTGCGCCATCATTAGCCCGATGTCGTCGGCGGCTGGGTCGGCGAGATCGACCAAGCGGTCGAAGAGCCCCAGCACTGACAGCGCCATCGCCAGCGTGTTCAGCGACACGCCCGGATCGCCCTTCTCGAGACGGTGGAGCGTCGAGCGCCCGACTCCCATGCGCGCGGCCATCTCGGTGGTGGAAATCCGGCGCGCGCGGCGCGCACGGGATATATCCCGCCCCAGGCTGGCGATGCCGCGGGTGGTTGAAGGGTGAACCACGCCGCCCTTGGTGCGCGAGACCTTCCCCGGATTTGTGGACATTGCTTCGTATCTCGTGCAGAAAGCATCGTTTCGTATCAGCTGTGATACAAAAACATGCCAGCGCGGCGCTTGTCTGGCAAGGTCTGACGAGGAGTAGCGCGAATGTGCGTCTCGCAGAACGTACAAGAAAAGTTTTCCTGTGTCATTTGCGATACAGTGAGAGATGCGGTGAAGGGGAGCGCGCAGCGGCATTGTGTTCTCTCGATTTCGGCGTACTCTACATAACCAGACGCAAAAGCCCGCCACCGACATAAGTCGTTGACGGGCCTTGAGTTAAACTATCGTGCGGTTAGTCGGGGCGAGAGGATTTGAACCTCCGACCTCCTGCTCCCGAAG
>JBBSPO010000227.1:0-6281 GCA_038258695.1 Gemmatimonadales bacterium
CCGACTCGAAGAGCAGCGCGTCTCCCTCCACACCGTAGGTGGCCAGCACGCTGCGGGCGGTGTCAAACACCGGACGCTGATCGACTCGGCCACGCGCTGGATCGTCGCCGGCCCAATACAGCTCAGGGTAAGGTGCGACACCGTGATCGGCGCTGAGCGCAAATACAATGCGTGACGAATCGCGCAGCGTGTAGAGCGAGTCAATGAACGTGTCCAGGTATCGATCAACGCGCAGCACCATGTCGTGCACCTCGCGCGAGTCGGGGCCATAGCGATGCCCAACCGCGTCAAGGGTGGACAGCGACAGACTGACGAAATCGGTGCTGCTGCCAGCTCCAAGTTGCATGGCCTGCACACCCGCCAACGCCATGGCCACAGTGATCGAATCCATGGCCGGATACTCGGTCAGCTGCGACGCACGTCGCGCCCGTTCTGCGGGAAGGGTGTGCGGAAAGACAAAGTCATTGCCACCGTTTTCGCGCTTCACCGAATCCGGCGGTGTGTAGGTAGCCGCACTATTGAGCAGCGTCCAGGTTGTGCCTTCGAGTGCGCCCACGAAATCCCGATCATTGAACGCGCGAACCCAGCCGGGCATGGTGTCGGCGTAGTAGCGGCTGGTGGTGAAGCGGCCACTGGGTGAATACCAGAACGCCGATTGTACGGCCCGACCAAGCGGCAGGATCGCTCCACGATCTTTGCGCGATACGGACAGTGCGCGCGATGCCGGATCCTTGGCTCGCATCCAGTCAAAAAACGAGGAGCCACGAAAACGAAACGGCGACGCACCACCACCGCGCGCGCCGTCGAGCAGCGGCGACTGCAGGTCTTGCACTCCGGCTTCGTTGCGCACAATGCCGGTGGAGCGCGGGTGTCGGCCGGAACCCAGCGTCGCATGCCCTGGCGCCGTCTCAGTGGTGGCGTGGGCGTGCTGGCCGTTAATGAACATCGCCCCGTCATTCCAGAAGCGCGCCAGTCCACCGGTGAGCTGCGAACTCCACAGCTGCAGATAGTCGGGACGCAGCTGATCAACGGTAATGAGCACGACCAGCTGCGGTGACACTGGCTCAACAGCAGTGGCCGGCGACTGGGCACGAAGCGGAGCGGCAGTGACGACCAGAGCGGTCGCGCATGCTGTTGTGAGTGCACTGACAAGTGCACTGCGGAAGTATTTGGTCATGGAGCGAAAGCTAGCCGCTGGCGCGCCGCGGGTAGAGCATGAACAGACGCTGTGGTGAAACCGTGACCAAGGCGCATTCAACCGGCGGTTCCCGCTCGAGCCTCGAACGCGCCGCCGGATCGGCGCATTCGAGCGGGAACCACCCCGCCGGCGAACTGTGATCGTACCGCGTGCTGCCGCGTGGCGACGCACGACATTCCGCGAGGCGCAGGAAGTCGCGGTCAATATGTAATCCAATCATCAAATCCGCCAGCACTTTGTGTTGCAACACGCACAACGCAACGTGCAGCCCGACCACGCTATGCGTCATTCAACAGCGGTTCCGGCCGCGCAACCCAACCACGTCACGCGTCAGTCAACACTGCTTCCAGTATGGACAGCGCTTCCTGCAACGTCTCGCGCGACATGATCAACGGCGGCAGCAAACGCAGCGTGTATTCACCGGCGCCTACAAGCAGCAGTCCCTTCTCAAACGCTCGGCCGATGATCGGTGCCACCGGTTCATGTGTATCGAGTCCCCACATGTAGCCCATGCCACGAATGGCGCGCAGCCGGCCCGTGCGCTGCATGAGCGCGGTGAGTTGGCCGTGCAACCAGCAGCCGGTTTCGCGCACATGTTCGAGCAACACCGGATCGGCCAGACGCTGCACGACATGTTCGGCCACAGCGGCCACCAGCGGTCCGCCGCCAAACGTGGTGCCATGATCGCCCGGCTGCAGTGCACCGGTTACCGGCTCGTTTGCCAGGACCGCACCAATGGGCAAGCCGTTGGCCATGGGCTTCGCAATCGTCACCATGTCGGGCACAATGCCGAGTCCTTCGTGCGCAAAGAAGTGTCCGGTGCGACCGAGTCCGCACTGAATCTCGTCGAGAATCAGCAATACATTGCGTTCGTGTGTGAGCTCGCGCAGTCCGCGCAAAAACTCAGGATCAAGCACGCGCACACCACCTTCGCCCTGAATCGGCTCCACAATCACCGCCGCCACCGTTTCCGGATCCAGCAAGGCACGCAACTCGTCGAGATCGCGCTCCACGATCTGCACACCGGGCATGAGCGGCAAAAACGGCTGTCGATAGCTGGCCCGGTCTGTCGCGGCCAGCGTACCGGGCAGGCGTCCGTGAAACGCACCACGCAGCGCAACAATACCACTCTTCTCAGCGTGTCCCTGCGCACGCGCCCAACGCCGCGCAAACTTGAACGCGGCTTCATTTGCTTCAGCGCCCGAGTTGCAAAAGAACACCGAACTCGCAAAAGAGTGTGCCACCAGCCACGCCGCCAACCGCTCACCGGCTGCGGTGCGATACAAGTTGGACGTGTGAATCAAACCCGTGGCCAACACCTCTTCTATTACACGCTTGACACCGGCGTCGCCGTGACCGAGCGACGTGACGGCAATACCCGAGACCATGTCGAGATATGACTTACCTGTCTCGTCGAACATGTGCACGCCTTCACCGCGGACAAACAGCGCCGATTGACGTTTGTACGTGCCAAGGATGGCGTCGGGCGAACTGGTACGAACGGGTGTGTGGTCGCTGAGCGTGGCGGTGTTGGACATGGTGTAGTGATGCTGATGGTGAGTTATGCGGCGACTACGGCGGTGCCCGACGCAGGTGCTGTGAGTGCGTTGAGATCACCGATACGAACCCGGCCCACTCCCTGTGCGATGGCGCGCAGACCCGCCTCGAGTTTTGCGGCCATGCCACCGGCCGCCACGCCACTGGCGATAAGTGCTGCAGCCTGCGTTGGCGACACGCTCACAATCGGCTGGCCATCCTCATCTTTGACGGCGGGAACGTCGGCCATGAAAAACAGCTCGTCTGCACCAAGCGCTGCCGCAATAGCCGCCGCCGCGTCATCGCCGTTGACGTTCATGGCTTGAGCGCGCGTGCGATCTTCGTGCGCTGCCACCGGTGAGAGCACCGGCAGATAACCCTGCGTCAGCAGGAGCGACACCAATCGCACGTCCACTGACACCGGCGTACCGGCAAAGCCAAAGGTGTCCTGATCAATTGGTGCTGCGCGCAGGAAGCCAGCATCTTCTCCACTTATGCCAACCGCCGGCAACCCGAGCGCCACGAATGCTGATACAAGCTGCTTGTTGGCCAAACCGGAGAGCGCCATGCGCACCACATCCAGATCGCTCTCGGTGGTCACGCGACGCCCGCCCACAAAACGTGGCGTATCACCACGTTGCTGCTGCAGCACGGAAATCTGATCACCCCCACCGTGCACAATCACCACGCGTCCCGGCCATTGTGCAAACAGCGCGGCAATGGCGGCGGGCAACAGGGCGTGTGCCTGGGTGCGTCCACCGAGCTTCACGACAATCGCGTGTGATGCGGCGGTCGGGGACGACGGTGATGACGACTCCGGGTCTTTGATTACATCTGACCGTAGCGGTGGCGCGGGCGGTGGAGTATTCACTGTGGCAACCCGGCCGTTTCGTTGAGGCCGAGCATGATGTTGGCGTTCTGCACGGCCTGACCGGCGGCGCCCTTTACAAGATTGTCGATAGCCGCAAAGAGCAGCAGCGTGGGTGTGCGCACATGCTGCACGGGTACCGCGCTCACGCGCACGACATTGCGATGCACCACGTCAGCCAGTGCGGGCAGCGCCGACGATACTTCGACAAACGGTTCATGCGCGTACGCGGCGTGCAGCACCGCCAACGGATCAGCCAGTGGCTCGCGCAACGGCACCGTGATGGTGCTCAGTATGCCGCGGTCAACCGGCAGCAGGTGTGGGGTGAACAGCAGATCAAAGTCACCGCCGAGTCGTGTGATGCTATCGGTCATCTCGGGTAGATGGCGATGCACATTGCCGGCCGAATACGCGCGAAAGTTTTCCGTGACTTCGGCGTACAGCAGCTCCAGCTTGGGCGACGCACCGGCACCACTCACGCCGCTGGCCGCGGCCACGGACACCAGTGCCTCGGGCGCCACGAGTCCGGCACGAATAAAGGGTGCGAGCGCCACCAGAATGCTGGTGGGGTAGCACCCCGGATTGGCCACTACGCGTGCACTGGCAATGCCCTCACGAAACAGCTCGGGCAAGCCATACGGCACGTGTTCAGGCACTGATGCTGGAATAGGATGCGTGCTACCGCCGCGACCGGGTCGCAGGTCACTGGAGAGGTCCACGACTTTGGCGCCGGCATCGAGCACGCGTCCCACCCAGTCCACGCTGGCGCCGTGCGGCAGGGCGCTGAAGACCAGCGCGACATCGCCAATGGGCGCCTCATCGGGGCCAATCATGGTGATATCACGCGGGGCACCGTGTGCCGTACGCACACGCAGTGTTTGCCCCCGTCGTTCGTTGGCGGTGGCAAACACCAGCTGGAAATCCGGGTGGGACGCAATGAGTCCGCACAGCTCCTGGCCCGCGTACCCGCTGGCGCCGAGCACCCCTACAGGAATATTATGCACCGTGAATGCATATTATTGCATCGCGGCGCTGTCAATCGTCGCGTGAAATCTTTCGTGGGGGCGTGACGTGCACGACAAGAGTACTCGGCATACCGCAATTCGCGAACTGGTCGGTGAGCGCGCGGTGGCCAGTCAGGAAGAGCTTCGGAAGCTGCTGCATGAGCGCGGGTGGGACGTGACGCAATCGACATTGTCGCGTGACCTTCGCGAGCTGCGGCTGGCGCGTATTCCCGATGGGCACGGCAGCGCCCGTTATGCGTTTCCCGAGGGAGCGGCCGAAGATCTGGCGCCGCAGCTCGAGCACCTGTTGCCGCAGATGTTGCTGGAAGTGGAAGCGGTGCAGGTGTTGGTGGTAGCGCGCACCGTTCCATCGGGCGCGCAACCGGTGGCCGCCGCACTCGACGGCGTGGGGTGGAACGATATTCTGGGCACCATCGCGGGTGACGATACGGTGCTGATTATCTGTCGGTCGGCGCAGGCGCGGGAGCGCGTGATGCGCCGTCTGAAGCCGTTGCTGCGCCCGTCGCCGTAGATTGCGGGGCGTCAGCGTGCGCCAACGTACGCCGGCGTACACTCGCACCACATCGCATCACAAGGCACCACATCGCACCCTGTCGCACCCTGTCGCACGGCGCTGCCGCTCCTCCGAGCAGTGAATGTTTATGCACTATATCTGCATATTCATTCGTAGCGGCTGGATGTGACCTTATGCGACACCTCGTTTGTCATCAGCCAGCTACTCGCCCAATACCAGCTCTTAACCGCCACTCATTTATGGCCAACTCACACTCCGGCACTCCTGACACGCCGCCCGCCGGCGACGCCACGCACAAACTCTGGGGCGGACGCTTTGCCAGTGGACCGCACCCGCTGCTCGATGCGGTCAACCGCTCTATTGGCACCGATTTCCGCCTTTGGCCACACGACGTACGCCTGTCGCAGGCCTGGGCGCGCGCGCTGGGCCGAGCTGATGTGCTGTCGGCGGCTGATGTGGAGAGCATTGTAGGCGGACTCGCTCGCGTGGCCGACCGACTCCAGGCTGGCGCCACTCCTGTCGCGACGGATGAAGACATTCACACCATGATCGACCGGCTGCTGCACGAGGAGGTTGGTGCGCCGGCCTCGCGATTGCACACGGGACGTTCGCGCAATGATCAGGTCGCCACTGCCACCCGACTCTGGACGCTGGCCGCCTGTGTGCAGCTGCAAACAGCCATGGCCGATCTGCAAAGCGTATTGCTCGCGCAGGCCGAGACACTGCAGGACGCCGTGCTGCCCGCCTATACACACCTGCAGCGGGCGCAGCCGGTAAGTGGCGCGCACTGGTTGCTGTCACACTTCTGGCCGCTGCACCGCGACCGCGCGCGACTGGCCAACGCCCGACACGGCATCTCGGTCATGCCGCTGGGATCGGGTGCGATCGCCGGCAGTGCGTTTCCCGTTGATCGTGACGCGCTGCGCGCTGATCTGGGCTTCACGCACATCTCGTTTAACAGTATAGACGCCACCGGTGACCGGGATTTTGTGGCCGAGACGGTGTTTGTCTGTGCCATGACGGCGGCGCACTGCTCCCGGCTGGCCGAAGACATGATTGTGTACGGCTCCAGCGAGTTTGGCTTTGTGAAGTTCGGCGATCAGTTCAGCACCGGGTCGAGCATGATGCCTCAAAAGCGCA
>JBBSPO010000228.1:0-6278 GCA_038258695.1 Gemmatimonadales bacterium
GGTTTGAGCGCGTGTACGAAATCGGCCATGACTTTCGTAATGAAGGACTTGACCGGACGCACAATCCGGAGTTCACGATGCTGGAGTTCTACGAGGCGTATGCGGACTACCAGCACATGATGACGCGCGTTGAATCACTGATGGTGGCCGTTGCGGATGTCCTGCGCGACGTGCCCGTGATTGGTGAGAAGGTGCCGGTGCTCACCACGCCGTTTCCGCGCATTGAGTGGGCGCCGTCGTTGTCACAGGCAGCCGGCGTAGATGTGATGGCGCTCAGCGACGCGGAGCTGCAGCAGGTGGCCGCGCGTGTGGGCGTGGAGCGCGTGGCAACGTTGAGTCGACCCAAGCTGCTCGATGAGCTATTCCAGGAGTTGGTGGAGTCAAAGATCGATACACCAACGTTTGTGGTGGATTACCCCAAAGCGTTGTCGCCACTGGCCAAGCCCAAGCGTGGTAATCCGGAGCTTACCGAACGCTTTGAACTGTTTGCGCGCGGTAAGGAGTTAGCCAACGCGTTCAGCGAACTCAACGACCCCATCGATCAACGCGAACGCTTTGAAGCGCAGGCGCGACTGCGTGCCGCCGGTGATGATGAAGCCACGATGGTAGACGAAGATTATTTGCGTGCCATGGAGTACGGCATGCCGCCAACTGGTGGCGTGGGCATTGGTATTGACCGGTTGCTCATGTATCTCACCGACACCGCGAACATTCGTGATGTGATTCTGTTTCCCACGATGCGTCCGGAGTGACGCAGCCTGTGAACGACGCGGCAGGGAACGCGGCACATGGCGCAGTGAATCGAGCGATCGGCAGTTCGCGTCCGTCGCATCGCGGCCTCGAGTTCTCGATAGCGTGGCGCTACCTGCGCAGTCGTCGCGGGTCGCGCGTGTTGTCGCTCATCAGCGTGATCGCCATTGGCGGCGTGTTGGTGGGCGTTGCGGCGCTCACGGTGATCATGGGCGTGATGAACGGATTGCAGCGCGACCTGCGGGACAAGATTCTGGTGGGTTCACCTGACGTGCGTGTGCTGCCCGTTGGCGAACGTTTGCAACTCAGCGAATGGCAGCCGTTGGTGCGCATGGCGCGTGAAACGCCGGGTGTGGCGGCGGCGGCACCGTTTGCGCAGACGCAAGGCCTCGTGACCAGCCGCAGCGGATTCAGCACTGGTGCGCAGGTGGTTGGCCTTGAGCCCGGCGACCCGGATGGCAACGATGTCACGACGATTCGCGAAACCGCCATTCTGGGTGAGTTCAGATTTATCGGGCGCGATGGGCGGGCCAATGGTGCCGTGGTCGGGCGCACGTTGGCGGCCAATCTCAATGTGTTTGAAGGCGACACGATTTATTTGCTCGGCTTCAGCAGTGTGAAGTACAACGCGGCTACCGGGTTGGCCACGGGGTACACCCCCGACACGTTCGTTGTCACCGGCCTGTTTGAAACCGGCATGTACGAATACGACAATGCCTACATGTATGTGAGTCTCGAGGCCGGCCAGCGCTTTGCGGCGCTGGGCAACGACGTGACGGGCATTGAAGTGCGCGCAATAGATCGCGACGCTGCGCCGCAGGTTGGTGATTCGCTGGCCGCACGACTGGGTAGCAGTGTGCGCAGCGTGGATTGGCAGCAACAGAACGCGGCGCTCTTTCAGGCACTCAAGCTCGAAAAGTTGGGCATGGGTGTGATTCTGGGGCTCATCATCATGATTGCAGCGTTCAACATTATTTCCACGCTCACGATGGTGGTGTCTGACAAAACACGAGAGATTGGCATTTTGCGCGCCATGGGGCTGCCGGCGAAATCGATACGACGAATTTTTCTCTGGCAAGGCGTGGTGATTGGCGCGGTTGGCACGGCTGGCGGCGTGATGCTGGGGTTGGGCATCTCGTACATTTTGCAGCATGTCTTCCCGATCCCGCTCAACCCTGAAGTGTATTTCATCGACAAGCTTCCGGTGTTCACCGAGTATCTGGAAGTGGTGTATGTCGCGATCGCCAGCGTAGCCGTGGCCGCATTGGCCACGATCTATCCAGCGGGACAGGCGGCGCGCCTGTATCCGGTAGAAGCCATCCGGCACGACTGATGAGCGACCCGATCAATCAAGGTCCGTCCGTCCCCGTGATCGAACCATCGGCCCGCGATACGACGGTGATCGAAGCGATCGGCGTCACGCGCGATTTCCCGGGCGGAGATGGCGGGATCGTTCGGGTGCTCACCGGCGTTGATCTCTCGGTAGCGCGCGGTGAAATGGTGGCCATTGTTGGTGCCAGCGGGTCGGGCAAAAGCACCTTCCTGCATGTGCTGGGGGCGCTCGAGCGGCCTTCTGCGGGCATCGTGCGGCTGGCCGGAACCGATGTGGCGAAGCTGAGCGACGATGCCCTCGCGGCGCTTCGGAACCGCACGGTGGGCTTTGTGTTTCAGTTTCATCATCTGCTGCGGGAGTTTTCGGCGGTCGAAAACGTCATGTTCCCGCTGCGAATTGCAGGTGTCGCGCCGTCGGAGGCCCGCTCGCGGGCCGAGTCGCTGCTGGAGCGCGTTGGCATGGCGTCCCGCCGGCATCATCGGCCGTCGGAGCTGTCGGGTGGCGAGCAGCAGCGGGCGGCGGTGGCCCGGGCATTGGCCGCAGAGCCTGCGGTCTTGCTGGCAGACGAGCCAAGTGGCAATCTGGATCAGGGGAACGCCGAGCGGCTGCACGAACTATTTGCTACGTTGGCGTCGGAGATGGGATTGGGGTTGGTGGTGGTCACGCACAACATGGCGCTGGCCGCGCTGGCCAACAGGACATTGTCCCTCGAAGAGGGAAAGTTGGTGAGCAGTTCTTTCATGGAGCGAGACCTTTAATGTTGTGCGATCACTGCAAGGAACGCGACGCGGTTGTGCACCTGACGCGCATCGTCGATAACGCGGTCACGCAGTTGCACCTGTGCGAAAAGTGCGCGGCCGAAAAGGGCGTGGAGACAACCATCGCGCTGCCGCAGCATCCGCTGGGCGAAATCCTGCAGGCTGTGCAGCAGCAGGCCACGCCCACCAGTCCGGCCGACGCGGCGGCGTGTGCGTTTTGCGGTGCCAGCGCGCGCGATTTTCGCGCCACCGGCCGGCTTGGCTGCGCGCACTGCTACGACGCCATGGAAACCAGTTTGCGTGAGCTGCTGCGTCGGTTACATGGCAGCAGCAAGCATGTGGGTCGGAAGTATGAAGCGCCGCGTCCTGAATCGCTGGCTGAACTCGACGCGCGCAGTGAGCTGCGCGACAAGTTGCAGCGGGCTGTAGACGCCGAACAGTTTGAGCTGGCTGCTCAGTTACGCGACAAGTTGCGGGTGATGGAATGACACGTCAGGGACCGCTCGATTTATCGTTGCTGCCCGACGGCGGCGTACGATGGCTGGACGCCTCCGGGCCCAACGCCGACATCGTGATTTCCACGCGTCTGCGTCTGGCGCGCAACCTGGTGGGCTACGCCTTCACCGGTCGCGCTCGCGACGGGGAGCGGCTGCGCATGCTGGCGCAGGTCAGGGAAGCGCTGGCGCACGTGCCGATACTCGATGGCAGCGTGCTGTTGCGTCTCGACGAGTCGGCGCAGCTGGACCGCGAGTTGCTACACGAGCGTCACCTCGTCTCCAAAGAGTTGGCCGGGCTTGACCCGCAACATCCGTTGCGCACGGGCGCCGCGGTGTTCCTGGGTGAGCAGGTGGGTGTGTTGGTCAATGAGGAAGACCATTTGCGCCTGCAGGCCATGCGCAGCGGGTTCGATGTGCCGGCCGCTTTTGCCATGGCGTCTCGCATGGATCAGGAGTTGGGAGAGCGCGTTCCGTTTGCGTTCCACAAGGAATTCGGGTTTTTGACGGCCTGTCCCACAAATGTTGGAACCGGACTGCGTGCGTCGGTGCTCATCCACCTACCGGGCTTGGTGCTCACCAAAGAGATTGGCAAGGTATTGGCCGGGTTGCAGCAAATGGGGCTCACCTATCGCGGGTTGTACGGTGAGGGCAGTGAGGTGGTCGGAAACTTCTTTCAGCTGTCCAACCAGACAACGTTGGGTCGGTCTGAAGAGGAGCTGCAGGATTTGCTGGTGCGCGTGGTCCGGCACGTGATCGAGCGGGAAGAGGAGGCTCGGCGGGTGTTGGTGCGCGATGCCGGGTATATTATTGAGGATAAGTTGTGGCGAGCGTACGGGACGTTGCGTTTTGCGCGCAGCCTCTCGTTCGAGGAAGCCATGAACTTTCTCAGTGGAGTACGCCTGGGAGTCGGCCTGAAACTGATCCCCGGGCTCAGTGTATACACGCTCAACAAGCTCCTGATCTTTGCGCAGTCAGCGCATCTTGCTCATCTCGAAGGGCGCGCGCTGACAGATAGCGAGAGCAACCTGGCCCGTGCACGCTACGTGCGGCAGGTGCTCGCGACGGAGGGGAGTGGCGTCGAGTGACCGCTCCGGCCCTGGGCTGAGGAAACGATGAACGGCTATAACTTCACTGAGCGCGTCCGTAAGGTATTGGCGATGGCTCGCGAGGAGGCAGCACGCCTCCATCACGAGTACGTCGGTACCGAGCACATTCTGCTTGGCCTCATTCGTGAGGGCGAGGGAGTGGCTGCGGCAGTGCTGCAAAACCTCAACGTCGATCTCGACGAGGTGCAGCAGCGAATCGAAGACCAGGTAAAGAAGGGCAAGGCGGCGAATGCCACCGGCCCCGATTTACCGTACACATCGCGCGCCAAGAAGGTGTTGGAGTTGGCAATGGCGGAAGCGCGCGATCTGAACCACTCGTACGTGGGCACGGAGCACCTGTTGCTCGGCCTGCTGCGCGAGGAAAAGGGCATTGCGGCCCAGGTGCTTACCGATGCCGGCGTCAATCTCGACGCGGCGCGCACCGAGACGTTGCGTCTGCTTGGTACCGAAATGCCTCAGGGCGGCTCGGGTGGAGCGGCTGCAGCCGAGAAGTCGGGCGGATCGACACCTTCATCGGCGTCGTCATCGGCCAAGGGCGACAAAAAGTCCAAGACGCCGGCGCTTGACCATTTCTGCCGCGATCTCACAGCGCTGGCCGCCGAGGGTCAGCTCGATCCTACGATTGGTCGTGCCAAGGAAATCGAGCGTGTGGTCGAGGTGCTGTCCCGTCGCAAGAAAAACAATCCGGTGCTCATCGGTGAACCCGGTGTCGGCAAGACGGCCATTGTTGAAGGTCTCGCGCAGATTATTGCGACGGGCGATTGCCCGGAGCCACTGCGTGACCACCGCGTGCTGTCACTTGATATGGCGGCTGTCATTGCCGGTACCAAGTATCGCGGCCAGTTCGAAGAGCGGCTCAAGGCGGTGATGAACGAAATCGCGCAGAACAAGCAGATCATCCTGTTTATCGACGAGCTGCATACGCTGGTTGGTGCGGGTGCTGCTGAGGGCGCGATTGACGCCAGCAACATGCTCAAGCCGGCGCTCGCGCGCGGCGAGCTGCAGTGCGTCGGTGCGTCTACGCTCAACGAGTATCGCAAGTACATCGAAAAGGACGGCGCACTGGAGCGTCGATTCCAGACGGTTGTGGTCGAGCCGCCTTCAATCGACGAGACGGTGCAGATTCTGCAGGGTCTTCGCAAGAAGTACGAAGACCATCACCGTGTGAACATTCCGGACGCCACGTTGGCGGCCGCGGCCAAGCTGTCGGAGCGCTACATCACCGATCGCTTCCTGCCGGACAAGGCCATTGACGTGATCGATGAGGCCGGGGCTCGCGCGCGGTTGGCGGCACACGCTCCGCCTCCGGAAGTGTCGGCGCTCAAGGAACGTCTGGAAGGGATCAACACGGAGAAGGACACCGCCGTGCGTGATCAGAACTTCGAGCAGGCGGCGGCGTTGCGCGACACCGAACGTGAGTTGCAGGGTGAGATCCGGGCCAAGCAGGAGGAGTGGGAGCTGCGTCGTCAGTCGCATCGCCCCGAGCTTGGTGAGGAAGAAATCGCGTTTATTGTGAGCCGCTGGACGGGCATTCCCGTCACGCGTCTGCAGGAAGCCGAAACGTCGCGTTTGCTTCGTATGGAAGAGGAGTTGCACGCCACGGTGGTGGGTCAGGACGAAGCCATCAAGGCGCTCGCTCGCTCCATCCGCCGCAGTCGGGCCGGCCTCAAGGATCCGCGGCGTCCCATTGGATCGTTCATCTTCTCGGGCCCCACGGGCGTTGGCAAAACCGAGTTGGCGCGTTCGTTGGCGCGGTTCCTCTTTGCCGATCCGTCGGCGCTCATTCGCGTGGATATGAGTGAGTACATGGAGAAGTTCTCCGTGTCGCGGCTCA
>JBBSPO010000229.1:0-6252 GCA_038258695.1 Gemmatimonadales bacterium
ACCACCTGCCCAATGTGCCATTCGCCCGTTCGCGTTGGCCATTCCTCGGAGCCGATCGCCACATCGTGTT
Organism: Gemmatimonadales bacterium; assembly: GCA_038258695.1. Taxonomy (GTDB): domain Bacteria; phylum Gemmatimonadota; class Gemmatimonadetes; order Gemmatimonadales; family Gemmatimonadaceae; genus JAABRT01. The sequence continues at coordinate 71 of JBBSPO010000229.1, forward strand.
GCGCGAGCGTATCGGAGCGGGCATCGAGCACGCGCACGCGACGTGCCGTAAGATCGACTTCCACGCGCAGCCCTGTGGCCGAGTCACGCGCCGCCAGATCGTCCAGCGTTGCCGTCAGTGAGCGCAAGCGCGAATCACGCTGTGCCGAATCAGCGGCCGCTGTCTGACGCGCCACTTCGAGGGCGATGGCTGCCGAGTCGCTGGCCGCATCACGTGGAGTGCGTGCCTCGTCGGAGCCACCACACGCGCCGAGCAGAAGTGCGAGCACCAAATACGGTGATGACGAACGAAGAGTGAGCATTGGCCGTGGGAATAAAGGATGACGCTGCATGTCGCGTGTGCAGGAAGACACCGCGCTGGGCGCTGAGCGAATGCTGAGCGGACGCTGAGCGAACTCGCTGCCGAAAAAACCGGACACCCGCAAGCTCGCAACGCACACACCGCGTGGATATGAGGCGCAGGGAAGCTTTCTGCACCACTCCTGAGAGAGAGGCACCCGCACCGCGGTCGCGCCCGCCTCCCCCTCACGGGCAATTGTTCAAACAGCCCAGCCCAGTATGGTTCACGAAGACCGATGCAACACGACGTCTGCTTCACGTTCGCGACGTGTCAGTGACCGCAGGTTGATGTCGCATCTCGCGATGTCACGCAACGGATCCTCGTTTTACGGAGACAACTCATGTCCACCACCACGATCCTGATTATCGTCGTTCTTGTCCTGCTCTTTGGTGGTTGGGGCTTCTCACGGCGCTAAGCTGCGCGCGGCATGGTCCGTTGTAATACTTGCTGCGGATGGTTGGCAGAAGCGTTCTGGCTCGTGATGCCAGGCGCTTTGCCTTACAGCCAACCACGACGCAGGAAGTAGAGGTACGGCACAATCGCGGAGACAATCATGAGCCCGATCGCGAGTGGATACCCAAACGCCCAGGTGAGCTCGGGCATGTGCTGGAAGTTCATGCCATAAATGCTCGCGATCAGCGTTGGCGGAAGAAACACGACGGCCGCGACCGAGAAAATCTTGATGATGGCGTTCTGTTCTATACCGATCATGCCGAGTGTCGCATCAAGAAGAAACGTTATTTTCTGCGACAGAAATCCCGCGTGATCCGACAACGAGCGCACGTCACGCGAGAGCGTTTTCACACGATCGCGCGTATCCTTGCCGCTCTTGCGCTGCAACGTGACCTGACCGAGAAAACCCATCAGGCGATCGAGCGTGGCCAGGCTGTCGCGAATATTTGAGATCAGGTCTCCTTTCTCGCCAATATTTTCCAACACGGCCTGAAAGTCTTTTGTTTTGGTGGGCGTTGCGTTGCGGCGCTTGAACACCCCCCGGGAAATCGCCTCGATATCCCGTCCCGCGCGCTCGAGCACGTCGGCCAGCCTGTCTACGATGGCCTCCTGCAGCGCCAGCAACACCGCCTCCCCCGTCTCGCAGCCCATTGGCGCTTTGGCGGCCCGCACCGGAAAGGTCTGAAAGGCACGCGGTTCGCTATACCGAACTGTGATGAGCCGATCTTCCGTAAGCACAAAACTCACCGGCAGCATTTCCGGATCGTCCCCCTCCGACTGTGCAAGCACGATCGCGGTCATGAAGGCGACGTCGTGCTCGGTGTAGAGCCGTGAAGAGATCTCGATTTCGTGCATCTCCTCTTGGGTGGGGATATTGAGACCCAGCTGCTGCTCCACTCGCCGCTCCTCGTCGGGAGTGGGAGCGACCAGATCAATCCAGACCAGCGCCTCGAGGTTTTCGGGAGGGCGCTCTACAGCGATAAGGCGTCCTCCTTCGTTGATATATCCGTGGATCATATGTTTGGGCCACTTTTTGCTGATGAATGAAGAGGTGGTGCCAACCCGTCCCGCCAGCGATAGTAATAGGATTCCCCTGCAAGGGGTTTTAGCACCACCCTCAGGCGCAGCAGGCGCCCTGCTCTTCCCCACCTCTTGGCCGTCCTGCTACCGCGGCCGTCATTTACGGAGTACGTCGTGAGAGCATTTCTCTCCATTCTGAGCCTTGGCGCGCTGCTGACCAGCGGGCTTCAGGCGCAGCAATCGTCTCGCACCGAGCCGGTGAACGGACTGCGCGAGACCAGTTCAGGATTTCACGCACTGGTTGGTGCGCGAGTTGTGACAGCGCCCGGACAGGTGCTGAATAACGCCACCATTGTGATCCGCGACGGACTGATCACGCAGGTGGGTGCAAACGTGCAAGCGCCCGCGGGCGCCCGTGTCTGGGATCTGAAGGGACAGACCGTCTACCCGGGCTTCATTGATGCCCACGCCGATCTCGGCGTCGATGCAGTGCCTGAGGGAGGCGATGTCGGCCCCACCCACTGGAATCCACAGGTTCGCGCGTGGTACAGCACCACCGCCAACTTCAAAGACGACGCCACCCGCCGCGCCGCGCTTCGCTCACTCGGATTTGGCACAGCCTTGGCCGTGCCCAAAGCGGGCATCTTTCGCGGGAAAGCCTCGGTCATCAATTTGAGCGACGCCGGTGCGCGCGAGCGTGTGCTTCGCCCCGACCTGGTCCAGTCTATCGGCTTCCAGCGCTCATTCGCCCTCGGCGGGTCCTATCCCAACTCGGCCATGGGCACCATCGCGCTCATGAAGCAAACGTTTATGGACGCCGAGTGGTACATCCGCGCACAGGCTGCCTACGAAGCCGGCGGACGTTCGGTGTTGCCGCCTGAGACCAGCGAGGCATTGGCCGCGCTCGAGAACGTTGTGAAAGGTACCCAGCCGGTACTTTTTCAGACGGGTGGCGAAGAGGACTATCTCCGCGCGCACAAGCTGGCCACCGAGTACAAGCTCAAGCCGTGGTTTCGCGGTAACGGTTTTGAGTATCGCATTGTGGATGTACTCAAGGGCCGTACCGATCCGCTCATCGTCCCAATTGACTTCCCCGACGCACCTGACGTCGCCACCCCGGACGACGCGCGCAATGCGTCGCTGGCGGCGCTTCGTCACTGGTATCTGGCGCCCACCAACACCGCACAGTTGGCCGACGCCGGCGTACCGTTTGCCCTCACCACTGACGGGCTCGCGTCGCCGAATGAGTTTCTGCCCAACCTGCGCATTGCGGTAGCGCGCGGACTGGCTGCCGACAAGGCGCTGGCGGCTCTCACGACGGTGCCCGCCACCTGGCTGGGTATTGAGCGTACGCATGGTACCATTGCCGTGGGCAAGGTGGCCAATCTTGTGGTGGCCGATGGTGATTTGTTTTCGCAGGAAGCAAGTGTTCGCGATGTATGGGTACAGGGCACACGGTATGGCGTCACGCGTCCGCCACAGATCGATCCGCGAGGCACCTGGACCATCGCGTCGGACGGTCCATCGGGCTTCAAGGGCATTCTGCAGCTGCAGGGCCCGCTCAATCGCATCCGTGGCACCATCGAACCAACCAATCGCACGGCCATCAACCTGACATCGGTTCGCGTGGTCGCGGAAACGGGACGACTTGAGCTCACCTTTCCCGGCGAACAGCTCGGTTACGAAGGTCGCGTGCTAATGGCCGGTGCCGTCAGCGGTGATGATTTCTTCGGCACCAGCGCCATGCCCAACGGTGACGATCCGTCGTTCCGTGGTACGCGCACTGAGCCGTTTACCGAGGCCACGCGTGGCACGGTGGCCATGAAAGTGCCGCAGATTGACCTGCCGTTTATCCGTCCGATGATGGAATACGGACGCAGCGCGCCTCCGGAACAGCCAGCGGTGGTTGTCGTGCGCAACGCCACCGTGTGGACGCAGGGTCCGCAGGGACGTCTCGAAAACGCCGACCTGCTCGTGCGTGCCGGCAAGGTGGTGCAGGTAGGCACCAACATCCCGGCGCCCGGTGGAGCAGTCGTGATTGATGCAACGGGCAAGCACGTCACGCCCGGTCTCATTGATCCGCACACGCACGCGGGTGTGAGCTCGGTGAACGAGAGCGGCTTTGCCATTGTCCCGGAAGTGCAGATGGGCGACGTACTCACGCACAACAACATCTGGATGTACCGCCAGCTGGCCGGTGGCCTCACGACGCAGATGGTCAAGCATGGTTCGGCGAATCCCATTGGTGGCGAGAACGTGTTCGTGAAATCACGTTGGGGCTCACTGCCTGAAGATCTCAAAATCGAGAATGCGCCGCGCACCGTAAAGTTTGCGCTCGGCGAAAACCCCAAGCGCAGCCCGAATCGCTATCCCAATACACGCATGGGTACGCAGGAAATCATTCGTGATCACTTCCTGGCGGCACGCGATTATGAAAAGGAATGGAAGCGCTGGGAAGCAGACGGCAAAGGCATTCCGCCGCGCAAGGATTTGCGCATGGAAGCCCTTCTCGACATCCTGAATCAGGAGCTGCTGATTTCGTCGCATGGTTACCGTGCCGATGAGTTTCTGGCACTCGTCCGCCTGGCCGAAGAGTTTGGATTCAAAGTGCAAACGCTGCAGCATGGCGTCGAAGCCTACAAGATTGCATCGGAGCTCGCGGCGTCGGGCGTTGCGGCTGTGGTGTGGAGCGACTGGGGTGCGTTCAAGCTCGAGTCGTACGATGCGACGAACTACAATGCGCGATTGCTCATGGAAGCCGGAGTTGTCACGTCGTTGCACTCCGACGACTCCGAAATCTCAACGCGCATGAACTGGGAAGCGGGCAAGTTGCTGCGCTCAGGCGTTGAAGAAGTCATGGCGTTGTCCACCGTCACCAATCAGGCGGCCAAGGCCGTTGCGATTGATGACCGCATCGGCTCACTGGAGTCGGGTAAGGACGCCGACTTCGTGATCTGGAACGGCAATCCGCTTTCGCAGTTCACGCGCGCCGAACAGACGTGGGTAGATGGGCGTCGTTACTTCTCGCTCGAAGAAGACGCCGAACTGCGCAAGGACATTGCACGTCAGCGCACGCAGCTCATTCAGGCGATTCTGTCCGCCGGCGGATCGCAGAACGTGACCACCAACGGTCCGGCGCGTGGGCGCGGACAGGGAAGCAAGTAACCATGAGAATCCACAGTTGCACGATCGCAGTTGCGTGTACCGCGATCGCGGCCAGCGTGCTCTTGCCGGCACAGGCTCACTCGCAGGTGCGCATGACCGTACCGCCACAGGAGCAGACGGTGGTGCTGCGTGGCGCCACCATTCACACGGTCACCAATGGTGTGATTCAGAATGGCACCATTGTCATGCAGGATGGTGTGATTCGTGCCATTGGCACCGACGTGGCCACTCCCGCCGGTGCGCGAGTTGTTGACGTGACGGGCAAGCATATTTATCCCGGGCTTATTGACGCGTACAGCACCGTTGGTATGTCGGAGATTGGATCGGTTGATGTGTCCAACGACGTCAACGAGTTGGGTGACTTCAATCCGAACGTGCGCGCCGATGTTGCCGTGAATGCTGAAAGTCGCCATATCGGCACCACACGGTCTGCAGGTGTGCTCGTGGCATTCAGTACGCCTGGTGGTGGCGTCATTTCGGGGTTGTCGTCGGCCATGTCGCTGGAGGGATGGACATGGGAAGAGATGTCAATCAAGGGAGCAGCCGCTCTCAACGTGAACTGGCCCAATCCCAATGCCCGACCGCGTCGCGGTGGTGGACCTGGCGGGGGGGGACCGCAGGCGGTACAGCTTGGCTACCCTGAGCAGGTGCAGCAGCTCAAGGATTTCTTTGCTGAAGCGCGTGCGTATCAGGCGGCGTTGGCAGCGGGTGCGCCTACACGCACCGATTCACGGTACGCGGCCATGATTCCGGCGCTCAAGGGCGACATTCCGGTAGTGATCGCAGCCAATGGTGTGGCGCAAATCAACGACGCCATCACCTGGGGCAAGGAAGAAAAACTGCGCATCGTGATTCGCGGCGGTGCCGATGCAATCCATGTGGCCGAGCGTCTGGTGGCGGAAAACGTACCCGTCATTCTGACCTCCACCATGGCCGCACCGGATCGCAACTATGAAGGCTACGACGGCGCGTACTCGGCGCCGGCTGCACTGCATGCGGCCGGTGTAAAGTTCGCCATCTCCGGCGGAGCGGGTGCGCTGTACACCAACCGTCTGCCGTGGGAGGCGGGCGTCGCGGTGGCGTTTGGATTGTCAGAGGAGGAAGCACTCAAGGCGGTGACCATCAACGCTGCCGAGTTCATGGGTGTGGCCGATCAGGTTGGGTCGCTGGAAGTGGGCAAGCAGGCCACGTTGCTCATTACCACA
>JBBSPO010000230.1:0-6246 GCA_038258695.1 Gemmatimonadales bacterium
CGAAAGCTACCGCCCAACGCGGCCAGCGGTGATCGGGCGGGCTTGATCGGCGCGGGGAGTTGGCGTGGTCATGGGCGACCGTGGTCAGCGAACACTGGCCCCCACCCGTTGTATGGCTGTACTGTGGCAGTGTCGCAACTGCTGCGCCTGATGGACCCCACCCTCGATTTCGGAGATCTCTTCTGTGACTGACTCGCGCCCCGCGCGCACGCTGACGGCTCTGGCCGCTTGCGTGATCGCCACGAGCGGCCTTTCCTCGCTCGCTCTCGCGCAATCGGCGACGGCGGCTTCGGCAAAGGCTGCCGAAGCCAGCGAATTCTCTTCCCTGCACTTTCGCTCGATCGGACCGGCCACGATGTCGGGACGTATTTCCGGTCTGGCCGTGTACGACGCCAATCCGGCGGTGTTCTACGTTGCCACCGCGCACGGCGGATTATGGAAGACCACCAGCAAAGGCGCGACGTGGACACCGCTGCTGCAGCACGAAGGGCTGATGTCGATGGGTGCGGTCACCATCTCGCAGGCCAATCCGGATCTCGTGTGGGCTGGCGGCGGCGAAGCGAACAACCGCCAGAGCACGTCGTGGGGCGATGGCATTTACAAGTCCACGGATGGTGGCGAAACGTTTGCGCATATGGGATTGCGTGAATCGCGACACATCAATCGCATTGTGCTCGATCCCACCAACACCGATATCGTGTTCGTGGCCGCCACCGGCCCGTTGTTTGGCAGCGGCGGCGAGCGTGGTGTATACAAGTCCACGAACGGCGGTACATCGTGGACACGCGTGTTGCACGTAGACGATGAAACGGGTGCCAACGATGTGGTCATGTCGCCCACCGATTCCAAAGTGTTGTTTGCGTCCACGTATCAGCGTCGTCGCACCACCTGTTGCTTTAACGGCGGCGGCAGTGGCAGCGCGCTGCACGTCTCACGGGATGGCGGCACCACGTGGCGGAAGGTGGAAGGTGGATTTCCCACCGGCATGCTGGGACGCATTGCGGTGGACATCGCGCCGTCCAACGGCAACATGGTGTACGCGCTGGTGGAAGCACCGCCCGCACCGGGAGACAGCGCCCAGCAGGGGCTGTGGCGGTCCAATGACAGCGGCGTGACGTGGAGCAAGGTCAACTCGATCAATCCGCGTCCCATGTATTTCAGCAAGCTCAAGATCGATCCCACCAACCCTGAGCGTGTGTACTACGGCGGCGTTGGACTGCACGTCTCGCATGATGGTGGCAAAAATGTGGTCACTGATGCGGCGCGTGTGACGCACGACGACGTGCACGCCATCTGGGTTGATCCGCGTAATCCGGAGCACGTGTTGATTGGCAGTGACGGCGGTCTGGCCGTGTCGTACGACGCCAGTCGCACCTGGCAGTTTGTGCCCAACGTGCCGGTGGGTCTGTTCTACCACGTGTCGTACGATATGGAAACGCCGTTTAACGTGTGCGGCGGCATGCAGGACAACTACAATTGGTGTGGCCCCAGTCGTTCGCGCTTTGGCGCCGGCATCATGAACTACGACTGGTTCCAGATTCTTGGTGGCGACGGCTTTGTCGCACTGCCCGATCCGCGGGACTGGCGCACTGTCTATACCGAATCGCAGAACGGCAACATGATCCGCCGTAATGTCGAGACCGGCGAATCGGTGCGCATTCGCCCCACCAACCAGAATGTGTCGCCGGCAGTGCCGAGTGATGAACGCTTTCGTTTCCATTGGGACGCGCCCATGATGCTCTCCCCGCACGATCCTGGGCAGCTGATTGTGGCCGCCAATCGTGTATTTGTCTCGCGTGATCGTGGTGATTCGTGGACCGTGATCAGCCCCGATCTCACCATGAATGGCGATCGTGATTCGATTGTCGTCATGGGACTCAAGGGCAATGAGATCCGACTGGCGCGTCACGACGGTATCAGCTCGTGGCCGGCCATTGTTTCGCTGGCCGAATCACCCATGCGGGCCGGCGTGATGTACACCGGTACGGATGACGGTACGGTGAGTGTGACGCGCAACGGCGGGGCCGATTGGACCAACATTACGGCCAACCTTGACGGCTTTCCCAAGGGCGCCTTTGTGAGCGAAGTGGTGCCGTCGCGCTTTGACGCGGCTACGGTGTACGTGACGGTGGATAACCATCGCGAAAACGACTACGAGCCGCACGTGTGGATGAGCACCGACTTCGGTACCACTTTCCGTCGCATTACCAGCGGATTGAGCGGCGAAGTGGTGCGTACGCTCACCGAAGACACGCGCAACGCTGATGTGCTGTACGCCGGTACGGAGAGCGGAATTTTCCTGAGCCGAGATCGTGGCGCGAACTGGAAGCGTCTGCGTGGTCGCAACTTCCCCAATGTGCGTGTCGATGAGCTCACCATTCATCCGCGTGACAACGCATTGATTGTAGCGTCGCACGGTCGTTCCATCTGGATTCTTGACGACCTGGCACCGATTCAGGAATACAGTGCCGCGCAGCAGGTGGCCGACGCCATGCTGTTTCCCGTGCCCAACGCATTGCAGTGGAAGTACAAGGACGATCGCAACGATGAGTTCTGGGGACATCAGACGTTCGTGGGCGAGAACCCGCCCGACGACGCTGTCATGCATTATTACCTGAAGCGACGTGTCGACTCGCTGTCACTGCGCATCATGCGCGGCAGCGAGTTGGTACGTGAGATGTCGCTTGATGTAGACAGCAGCGCGATTGGGTTGGCGACAGCGTGCTGGGATATGCGTGGTGCGCCCATTCGCACGAGCACCGTCGGAGCGCCCGCAGGACCAGCCGGTCGTCGTGGCGGCGGTGGCGGTGGCGGTGGCGGTGGCGGTGGCAGCATGCCCGAGTCCATGCGCGGAATGCCGACGCCGCTCGAACCGGCCGGATATCGCCCCAACAATCCATGTCGTGGTGGTGGTGGTGGCGGCGGTGCCAATGCGGCACCGTATGTGTCGCCCGGCAACTACACCGTGTCACTGGTGGCCAATGGTCGCGTGGTCAACAGCCAGCCAATGCGCGTGGTGATGGATCCCAAGGTGCAGCTCACCGGCGAAGCACGTGTCGCGTACGATGCACTGCTGGACGGTCTGCACACACGTCAGCAGCGGGGAGCCGACATGGCCGGCCAGCTCAGTGAGTTGGCGCAGCAGGTGGCCACCATCAGCGCCCGCATTGATTCCGCTCCGGCAGTATCAGGGCAGGCCAAACAGTCGTTCAACACGTTCAAGGCGCAGTTTGACAGCGTACGCGTGAAGTTTGGTGTGGCGCCCGGTCGGGTTGAGGGTGCACCACGCGCGGCCGGCGGTGGCGCAGCCGCCTTTGGTGGCAGCGGGGCCAGCAATGCTCTGGGAGACCTGGCGTCCATCAAGAGCCAGATTGCCGGCATCTGGGAAGCGCCCAGCGAAGCGCTGCGAACGCAGGCCAGTGCGGCGTCCACGGCCATTGAAGAGGCCATGGTTGAGGCTCGGCGCGTGCTGTCGTTGGTGCCTGCGGTAGGTGCTGCGTTGGCGCCCTTTGACCGGACGCTCTCGGTACCGGAGTAACACCAACTCCGAGCCGTATTAACGGCCCATGCAGACGCTACGTCTTGTTGCGTATCGTCTGCATGGGCTGGTCTGGTTTCTCCCCCGCCGTGCGATACTGCGTCGGCGTGAGCCCGAAGCGTTCGCGAAAGCGCGAAGAGAAATGCGGCACCGTTTTGAATCCAACGGAATAGGCGATCTCGCTCACGCTGATCTCGGTCGCGGTGAGCCACTGTGCCGCCTGCAACAATCGATACTCCCACATCGCTTCTAACGGCGAGCGACCGAGCAGCACTTGCAGTCGCCGATACATGGCGCTGCGCGACAGTCCAAGGGATCGGGCCAGCACGTCGGTGGTGAGATGTTCGTCGTCCAGGTGACGTGCAAACACCGACGACAGCGAATCGAGTAAGCGCTGCTCCTCGCTATCGCGCGGCGGTTGTGCGAGCGGCACGGAGATCGCCGGCAGGTGACTGACGGCGGCGTAGCGTTGCTTCACACGCTCCCGCGACGCAACCAGGTTGTCAATGCGGACGGAGAGTTCAGTGACGTCCACGGGCTTGGCAACATAGTCATCAGCCCCATCGCGCAATCCGCTCATGCGCGACTCCCGTGACGCGCGTGCCGTCAGCAACACAACGGGGATGGCGTCGAGTAACGGATCCGCTCGTATGGCGCTGCAGAGCTCAAGTCCGTCCATGATGGGCATCATGACGTCGCTCACAATGATGTCCGGTGGCTCGTTGCGTGCCATTTCCAGCGCTTCGGCACCGTTGCCAGCTTCGCTCACGCGATAGCGCGTCGCAAGTTGTTCGCGCAACCATTCGCGCAGCTCTTCGTTGTCCTCCACAAGCAGCAGAGTTGGTAGTGCGGTGTCACCGGTTGCGGTTTCAGCTGGTGCAAGAGGTGGTGAGTCTGGTGGTGTGTTCAGCGGCGCTGTCGTTTGTGCAGTGGTCTCCGGCACCCCGCTCGCCAATTGCGCGGTGTCGGACGAGTCGGCCGGTAGACGCACGACAAACGTGCTGCCGGCACCAACATCGCTCTGCACAGATACAGTGCCACCGTAGAGCTCCACCAGCTCGCGTACGAGCGCCAGGCCAATGCCTGTGCCACCTTCGGCTCGCCGCATCGAATCATCCACCTGACGGAAACGTTCGAAAATCGCCTCGTGAAACGCTGGCGCGATACCGCGACCGTTGTCGGAGACTTCGAGACGCACGGTGCGTACTCCCTCACGGTTGTCCCGGAGCGCGCGCAGTTCCACGGCCCCGCCCTCCGGTGTGAACTTGAGCGCGTTGCCTACAAGATTCCCAACAATTTTTTCGATATGGTCCGGGTCGCAGCGCACACGCAGTGCACCCACCGGACACGACAGACGGAACGTGATACGACGGCGTTCAGCCAGCGATGCATACGAATCAGCGAGGCGACGCAATAACGGCACGATGTCGTGCACCTCGAACGACACCGGCATGGTACCGGCTTCCAGCCGCGCGGCATCAAGCAACTGTTCAACCAGTGCGTGCAGGCGCTTCGCATTGCGCGAGACAACGCCAAGCCGTTGTGCAGCCACGGCGTTTGCCCGAACGACTGGCGTGGTCAGCAACTCATCGACTGGTCCGAGAATCAGTGATAACGGCGTGCGGAACTCATGACTCACATTGGCCAGAATACGCGACCGTGTCTCGTCGATCGCACGCAACTGTTCGGCCTGCGTCTCGACGGTTTCGAGCGCGGACTGAAGGTGCGTCGTGCGTTCGTGCACAGCCTGCTCGAGAGCCGCGGATCGCAGCGTAAGGCGACGCTCCCGTGTGCGCAGTGCGGCGACAGCGAGTGCCGCTGTACCAAGCAGCACGAGCGCCAGGAACAGCGGCGTCTCGTAAAAGTATGCCGGTATCTCCATGGTGAGGACGGCATCTTCGTCGCCCAACACGCCGGAAGCGCTCGTGGCCCTGACACGCAACGTATGCACGCCCGGTGGCAGTGCGCTGTAGATGGCCTGACGCGTATTCTGTGCGTCAATCCAATCGTCATCGAGCGCATCAATGCGATAGGCAAACCGTACCGCATGCACACGAGGCACTCCGAGGGCCGCAAAGCGAGCACTCACGCGTCGTGCACCTCGAGGCAGCACCACGCGATCGCGCAGCGATTGCGCACCAAACCCCTCGGCCACAAGACCCACGATGCTCACCCGAGGGGCGACACTGTCGGCGGCCAGCGCGGCCGCCACGTTGAGCAGTGTCGCCCCTTCGATTGTGGGAAACCAAAGCTGTCCCGGTGCGCCCGTTACACCTGAGCTGCCAATGGTTTCTGGGGTGACCAGACCATCCCGTCGTCCGTACGCCACTCCGTCAATGCGCGATGTCTGTTGGTTCACAAACGCTGTGAGCGACTGCCACGACGCCCTGTGCACGCTGCGATTGCCGTGCATCCACAGGTTGCCCAGGCCATCATCCAGCAGTGACGTGACCACGTCTTCGCCCAGCCCGTGGGCAGTGGTGATGCGGCGCACAACGCCGTCCCGATAGTGCACCAGACCGCCGCCGTAGGTACCGATCCACGCGCCACCCGTCTCATCGGGGCGGACCACGCGGAACGCGGCGTCGGGCAGCCCTTGAGCCGTGCCCAGCCGAGTGGCGACGCCGTTGGTGATGACCAGCAGTTCACCGTTGAGATCACGGTTTCGCACAGTGGCCCATACGGTACCAGCGGAGTCCACGGCGATA
>JBBSPO010000231.1:0-6246 GCA_038258695.1 Gemmatimonadales bacterium
CACGCACGTTGCGTCGGAGGGTGCCAAGCCGTCCCACAACGGGGAGGCAGAGTTCGCTGACAGTACGTCGGCAACTTCCCGTGTCGATTGGCGTGCAGACGGTGATGCGGCTGCTCGACGCGGTGATTTTCAACGGGCGATGTTGTGTTGGAGTGCGTATTTGCGCACGCCGCACGCACCGGCTGCTGCGGATCAGGTGCGTGAGGCCATCAGTCTCACCGCGCGCCTGCAGTCTCTCCTGTATCCAGTGGCGTAACGGCAGGCCCGTCGTGCGACGGCCCCGGGAGAACTCGTCCGACGTGTGGAACGCGCGTCATCAAGGAGCGGGCACATGCCCATCGTAGATCACGCAACCCGATTGATCACCTGCAAGCTGGTGTACTACGGTCCGGGACGATCCGGCAAGACCACCAACTTGTCATACCTGCATTCCGCAGTGCCGGGCGAGCAGGTGGGCAATCTCACGTCGCTTGCCACGCGTCGCGATCGCACGCTGTTCTTTGACTATATGCCAGTGGAACTGGGCTCGGTGGGCGCGTACAAGGTGCGCTTCCAGCTCTACACTGTACCCGGTCAGCCGTATTACAAAGCCATTCGTCAGCTCGTGCTGCAGGGCGCCGACGGAGTAGTGTTTGTGGCCGACAGCCAGCGGCACCGATGGGACGACAACATTGAAAGTCTGCAGGACATGCATGCCAATCTGGCGGAACATGGCATCGACGCACGCAGCCTGCCGGTCGCAATGCAGTACAACAAACAGGATTTGCCCGAGTCACTCGTCGCTTCGGTGTCTGAGCTGGCGGCCGCGCTCAACTTTCGCAACGTGCCCGAGTTTGCCGCCGATGCCCTGCGTGGTCTCGGTGTGTTTGACACGTTGCGTTCGCTCGGCACGCAGGTGCTGCGCCGTCTGGGCGCCGAAGACGGTACGCGCGCCGGTGCACGCGCCAGAGCGGTGCTTCGCACGCCGCATTCGGCCATACCCAGAGTGACGCCACCAATCACGCCCGCCGTGTCCGCACATCCGCCAGTGTACTTTGATAGTCCCGCAGACCCGGATGCGCCTCAGCACCTGCTCGTCGCGGGAGGCGTGACGTCGTGAGGTCACGTTCCATCGATGGCGGGTACCGGTTTGAAAACTTCGTGGTCGGTGCATCCAATAGACTCGCGCACTCGGCAGCGCAGCGCGTGGCGGAAACACCGGGCACGGCCTACAATCCGCTGTTCATTTACGGCGATTCGGGGCTCGGCAAAACGCATCTCGCTGCCGCCATTGCTTACCACGCGCGGCAGCAGCATCCGTCGCTTCGCGTCGAGCTGGCCAGCGCCGAAGAAATCGTGGAGCGCTTGCACCGCGCGATCGCCTCGGGACAACACGAGCAGTATGCGGCGCACTTTGCACAGGTTGACCTGCTGCTGCTGGACGATGTGCAGTTTCTCACTGGCCAGCGTGAAACGCAGTCTGAACTGTTGCGCCTGTTCAATCTCATGCAGGGGGGGGGACGCCAACTGGTGATGACCAGCGATCGTCCCCCGGCTGAAATTCCCGACGTGGATCAGCGACTCGCGTCACGCCTCTCGGGCGGTCTGGTGGTTGACGTGGGTACGCCCGATTTTGAAATGCGTCTGGCCATCCTGCGCAACAGCGCGGGTGAACGCGGGCTGGACTTTGCCGATGGTGTGCTTGAGGAAGTGGCACGTCTGGCACTCGGCAATGTGCGAGAGCTCAAAGGCGCACTCAACAAACTGGCCGCTTATCAGCAGCTCGAGCCGTCGCCCATTGCGGCGGCCGACGTACGTTCCGTGCTTGGCGAGCGCCTGAGTTCGGCCACCGGTTCGCAACAGCTGGTGACGCCAGCAATGGGCACGGCTGCTGCGCCGCTTGAATACGCAGGTTTCCTGGCCGATGTCGTGCAGGAAGTCGAAACCCGCGTGGAGCGTTGGCGCATCACGTTGGGAGAAGCGTGCGCCTACTGGACGTCAGAGGGTTATGTCACGCTCGTGCTGGAACGCGCCATGCAGCTACCCGACGCGCCCGACGTCAACGGACTGTTGGCTACATTCTCAGCCGCCGTGGATCATTTGCGTGCGCTCGAGATGCAGGCCATCACGCTCGACCCGGGAGTTCGCGGACACGCAGCGTTTCGCAATCCCGAAATGGTGAATGAGGCACAGCAGCTGCTCGATCGCGCGTTGGCGTCTGCATTGCCGTTACCAGCACCCAATCCCGCGTGGTCGCGCAACCGACTCGAAGCCGGCATGGCCAATCAGCTGGCGCTCAAGGCCGCCGATGCTGTGATCGAGCATCCGGGGCAGCGTTACAACCCGTTGTACATCCATGGGCCCAGCGGTACCGGAAAAACGCATCTCGGCCACGCTATTGCCGGTGCGCTCAAGGCGTCACGTGCACGATCGACGGTGGCGTGTGTGAGCGCGCCCGCGTTTGTCGAGGAACTCATTGCCGCCATGCAGGAGGGCGGCGTGGAGCGCTGGCGGGCCCGGTATCGGGCCGCGGAGGTGTTGGTGATTGACGACGTACAGCACCTCGCGGATCGTGAGCGGACGCAGGAAGAACTGTTCCATTTGTTCAACGCGCTGCATGATCGCGGCGCACAGATCGTGCTCACCAGCGACCGTCCGCCGCGCGAGTTGCGCGGAGTCGCCGATCGCCTGCGTTCGCGGTTTGAAGGTGGACTGGTGGTCTCCTTGCAGGCTCCCGACCGCACACTGCGCGAGCGTCTGGTACAGCGTTGGTTGGTGGAGTCAGGGCATCGTGACGAGCCGGCGTTGGTGTCGTACCTCGCCGATCGCGAGGCGTCCAGTGCGCGCGAAGTCGCCGGTGTGATCACTCGTCTGGCCGCTGCCGCCGATTTGCTGGCGGTACCGCTCGACCTGCCACTCGCCCGACGTGAACTGGAAGGCGTCGCGCGCGCCGCGGCGTCTACGCCGCGCGCTGGTGCGCCGCTGCGTGATGGTGCTCAGGATGCGTTTTTCCTCGATCATGAAAAGGTGTTGTGGGACTGGCCACATATCGGCGATCGCATCATTGAGGAGCTACGCTGATGGCCATACGTGGAAGTCTGAGCGAAGCCAGTCTCGCCGATGTTCTGCAACTGCTGGCGCTTGGACAGAAGACCGGTGTGCTGAGTCTCGCGCGCGAGGGCAGCTTTGGGTCGGTGCACTTTGATCGTGGCAGCGTGTGGCATGCGGCCATCGTCAATCAGCGCGACCGGCTGGGTGATCGTCTCATACGCGCTGGTGCGATTGACGCCGACGTGCTGGCTCGCGTGCTCGCGGAACTGCCCGAAGATGATGATCGGTTGCTGGCGCCAGAGCTGCTCAGCGCCGCGCACGTTGATGAAGAGGTGTTGCGACGCGAGAATCGAGCGCTCATTGAAGAAGCTGTGTGTGCGCTGTTCTCGTGGACGCACGGCACGTTTGCGTTTGAGGCCAGCTCGTCGCTGTCCGACTCACCGGTGATTGCGCTCTCTGCAGACTCCATGCTCATGGAGGCAGCGCGACGGGTCGATGAGTGGACGCAAATTGAAAAGAAGATTCCGTCGCTGGATCTGATGTTCGAGCTCGACGTCACGCGTTTGCAGCAGAGCGGGGTGGCACTTACGGCGGAGCAGTCGCGCATTGCAGCGTGGCTTGACGGCACCCACGATGTGGTGAGCATCGTGGAGCGCTCGGGGTTGGGTGAGTTTGCGGTAGGCAAGGCGATTTATGGCCTGGTATCAGCCGGCTTTGCGCAGCGTGTCGGCCGCAGTTCTTCGCGTCAACAGCCAGCACCCGAAAGCCGGGTAGCCGAACATCGCAATCTGGGCGTAGCCTTTTACCGCACGGCCATGTACGACGAAGCGGTGCGCGAGTTCCGGCGCGTGCTGGAGTTGCGTAGCGATGACCTCGGGGCGCGCTTTCATCTGGGGTTGGTGCATTTGCAACGGCACGCGTGGGACGAGGCCATTGAGGTCCTCTCGCGTGCCAGTGAACAGCCAGATGCGCGTCCGGCTGTGTCGCTGGCGTTGGCGTATGCACACGAGCGACGCGGCGACCTGGACGAGGCCGAAATGCGACTGGCTGAAGCGTCGCGCCGAGGTGGTGCCGACGATCCGCGTGTCGCGCTCTCGCAGGGTGTGGTGGCCATGCGACGCGGCGACTTCCCGCGCGCCGAGGAACGGTTGTCTACCGCGCGCGCACTGTGGGGTGCACGTCAGCCAACTGCGGTGTGGTTTCATCACGCGGGCATGGCGGCGGCACTGGGCGGAGATACCGGCCGCGCGGCGACGTTGCTTGAAGAAGGTATCGCGCTGCATCCGCATGCGGCCGTGCTGCACAACACGCTGGCTGTGGTGCAGGAGCGCCGTGGTGCACATGAAGCGGCGGCGCGCACGCTCGATCATGCGCTGCTCGAAGAAAGTTCACTGCCGCATCTGCACAAGAATCTGGGCGACTATTTGTACAGGGCCCAGCGCTATGACGAGGCGGTGGAGAGCTACGAACGCGTGGTGCGTCTGGCGCCTGAGTTTGGTGGTGATGTGTGGCTCAAGCTGGGCAACATTCACTACCGGCGCGGGGCGCACGATGAAGCGCGTGCTGCGTGGGAACGCGCGCTGGCGCTCGATCCCGACAATGTGATTGTGCGTGGCAACCTGGGCGTGGCGCGTGCCAACGCGACACCATCCGACGTCATACCGGCGAGCGCGACACCGGCAAACGCGGTGGCTGCAGGCGCAGCAGCCGGCAGCGACGCGTGAACAGATGTTGGCGCGCGATGCAACACGCCTCATGACCGAGATCAGGGTGTCGATTGCCGACTACGCCGTGGGGCGCAGTGGTACGAACCTTATCACCATCGGACTCGGTTCCTGTGTGGCGATCGCACTCCACTCGCGAGAGCACTCGGCGGGAGGATTGGCGCATATCATGTTGCCGCACGCGGCGCTTTCGCAACACACCGATAGCCCCGGCAAGTTTGCGTCTACCGCTGTGCCACACATGCTGCTGCAACTGCGCGCGCTTGGTGCCGTTGATGGGTTCGAAGCGCGTCTGGTTGGTGGGTCGTCCATGTTTACACAGTTGCTGCCCAATGGCGCCGTGCCGTTGGGGACACGCAATGTGCTGGCGGCCCGAGCTGCGTGCGCAGCGGCCGGTATTCCGGTGGTTGCCGAAGACACCGGTGGTGGTCATGGTCGAAGCGTGTTCTTTGACATCGAAGCAGGCAGTATCACCGTGCGATCGGTGGCCGCCGGTGTTGTGGAGCTCTGACGTGACGCGCAAACCGCGTGTACTCGTGGTCGATGACAGCGCGTTCATGCGACGTGTGGTACGCGACGTGATTGAAGCCAGCGGCGAGTTTGATATTGCGGGCACCGCACGCGATGGGGATGACGCGATACGGCAGGTGCACGCGCTCGATCCGGATATTGTCACGCTTGATATCGCCATGCCCGGCCTCAACGGGCTCGACGTGTTGGGCTATATCATGAGCGAGGCGCCGCGTGCAGTGGTGATGCTGAGCGCTGGTGGCACCGATGAAGGAGCCAACGATACGTTGCGCGCACTCGAGCTGGGTGCCGTTGATTTTGTGCGCAAGCCATCGGGACCGATCAGTCTGGACCTGGCGCGGGTTGGCGATCGATTGCTCGATGCGCTTCGCGCCGCATCCATCATGCGGGTGGACCGGGTGCAGGTCATGGCACGGGCTCCGCACATAGCGGCGCGTCGGGCGAGGCCAGAGCCTGTAGCCGCCACACGCGCGGTGCTCATTGCGGCATCGACCGGCGGGCCGGCTGCGCTCACGCAGATTATTCCCCGTCTGGCGCGCGGGCTGGGAGCTGCGGTGCTTGTGGTGCAGCATATGCCCAGGGGCTTTACGGCGTCGCTTGCACAACGTCTCGACGGCGCCAGCGCACTGCGCGTGTGCGAAGCCAGTGACGGCGATTTGTTGACGCCCGACACAGTGTTTGTCGCGCCCGGTGGCGTGCATATGCGGGTCATCAATACGGTAAATGGGTCGCGTGTATCGCTGGAAAATGGTCCCACAATATGGGGCGTTCGGCCGGCCGCCGATCCCATGTTTACGAGTGCCGTGTTGGCGTTTGGTAGTCAACTGGTTGGTGTGGTGCTCACCGGCATGGGGCGCGATGGTGCCGAAGGGCTGCGCATACTGCGTGCGGCCGGTGGACACGCCATCGTGCAGAACCCGGCACACGCGGTGATTCCGGGAATGCCCAATGCCGCACTGCG
>JBBSPO010000232.1:0-6211 GCA_038258695.1 Gemmatimonadales bacterium
CCGGCACCGCCGCGCTGCTGGAGATTGCCGGCGCCATGGCGAAGCTACCCGAGCGCACACCGCGGTCGCAGCTCTTCATTGCGCTCACCGCCGAAGAGCAAGGTCTGTTGGGCGCCAAGTGGTACGTGGAACAGCCGCTCTACCCGCTGCACAAAACAGTCGCCAATATCAACATCGACGGCATCAATCAGTGGGGACGCACCCGTGACATCACCGTGATTGGTTATGGCAACAGCACACTCGATGACGTGCTGCGTGCGGTGGTGGAACGCGACGGACGCACGCTCTCACCCGATCCGGAACCGGAGAAAGGATTCTTTTTCCGCAGCGATCATTTTGAGTTTGCCAAAAAGGGAGTGCCGGCGCTCTACACCGACACCGGTATCGATTTTATCGACAAGCCGGCCGGCTTTGGGCGTCTCAAGCGCGATGAGTACACCACCAACGACTACCACAAGCCCAGCGACGAAGTGAAGTCCGACTGGGACCTGAGCGGTGCTGTTGAAAGCACGCGTGCGCTGTTGGAGGCTGGCTGGCGCGTGGCCCATTTAACCACCTGGCCGAGCTGGGCACCGTCGGCCGAGTTCCGGGGCGTGCGCGACTCCATGCTGGCGGCGAATGCGCGGTAGGGGCGCCTGAGTTGTGAGAGCGGGTAGCAAGTGAATAGTTTAGTCTTTGCGGGATATCGGATTCCTGTCTCGCAAATCGTAGTTGGCGTGGTGGCAGAGTGGTTGAATGCACCGGTCTTGAAAACCGGCGGACCCGAAAGGGTCTCGTGAGTTCGAATCTCACCCGCGCCGTAACAGAAACACGAACACGAAGGCAGTGACGAACGCTGGCGCCGGTTTAAGCACGCGACTTCTCTTCGCGCACCACTCGGGCTAAACCCGCCGCCACAAGGCCGAGCACCACGGCGGTGAAGATTGACAGACCTTTCACCGCTCCCCTCCCCCCCCCAAAGGCGAACAAAGCGCTCACAGCCACAACTTGCACGACCGCCTGCACATAAACAAAGCGCTTGAATGGCCGCGCGAATGCAACCACCTGCATCTGCCCGCTCCACGGAAGCAGCCGAACGAGACCGCCAAGCACGTGCCGCAGGTGCACGCCAGCGAGTAGCAAGTAAAAGCTCAAGTCCGTCACCATCGGTTCACGCCAGAACTGGCTCAGAGCGAGCACGGCGAGTAGCCACCACGTGGGGACCACGTTGGGCAGCAACGTCCCGGTCACCGTAAGCAGCAATCCGATAGCCAGCCACAGGGGCGACTCGAACACAAGCAGGCACAGGCCCACGGCTGCGACAAGGAATAGAAAATGCACCGTCGCCGTCGGCACCCACCGCCCGATCTCAGGAACCGATGGGCGCGCGCGAGTTGTGTGCATGCCGCTACTCATCGACGCGTACGTCCCGAACGTGCGAGTGTGCGAAGCACGACCGCGCGCGACGGCTGCTGCTCGTCTTCCTGCCAACGGAAGAGTTCAACGCCGTTGGCGCGCGCGTCGGCAATGCGTCGCCTCCGCTCCGCCAGCACCATGCGATGGGCGATCCGCGTGTGGTGTGCGCTGCCGTCCAACAGTGGCGTCGGCAGCACGTCAACCGCGATCACACGATGGCCAGCTGCGCGCCACAGCACTGCGATCGACGACGCCTCGTCGTCCAGCAACGTCGAGATCAGATACACAATCGCCCCAGCTGGCACGACGGGCGCTCGCCGTCGATTGAGCGGGGTGCCCGATGGTTCACTTACCGCAATTCGGCGCAGCAGCCGGTCGAGATGTCGCTTCCCGCTTCCTGCCCGCACAACCCCGTCGTGCGCGGCGATGTCGAGCAAACCAACTCTGTCTCCGGCCGCGATCGCGGAAGCCGCCAGTGAAGCCGCGGCCTCACGCGCCAGATCCATGGACGTAATGCCATCCGCGGCGCTGGGGGCAGCCGACCAATGCGCAACGCGCTCGCCAACGTCTTCGCGACTGTCAATCACAAGCATGATTGTCGCATCTGACGTCGCATCTGTTCGGCGCACATACAAATCGCCAAACCCCTGCGATCGCCTCGCGGTCGCCTTCCAGTCAATGCGTCGTAGACGGTCGCCAGGCGCATATGGGTGCAGATCACGGAACTCGCCGCCATCGCCCGGTCTCGCAGACCCGTGCGTGCCAGTCAGACCCGTGAGCCGATGCGGCAGCGGAACGAATGCGACGGGCGCAATCGCAGGCGCCACCACTCGCTCTGCTACTTCCCTCGGTATCGGCAGCGAAAGCCACGCACCGTCCACACCGACCAGTCGGTAGTCTACCGCCACGACACGCTGGCGACCTGAATGCAGCACGGGGATGCGCCCGCTCACTGCGGCGAGATCTTGCGGCGCGAGGATCAACTCTCGCGTACCCAAGCCCTGCAGAGTGAGGCGCATGTGCACAAGCTCAGTGCCGGCCGGCGCATCAAGCGCAATGCGATAGGCGAACTCGCTCCCACCCTGTTCACACTCGCGCCGAACAACGCTGACGCGAAGCACGCTCCGCGCTGCAGCTGAGGGCTTCCTGTCAAAGCCGATTGCCGCGGACATCAGCAAGGGCAGCGCAATCAGCACGACGTCCATTCGGCTGGCCAGCGTCCCAACTGTGGCGATGACAAGCCCCAACAGAATCGACACCTCGAGCGTCGCGGTTTTGCGCCATGCGGGGCTCGCTGCAACGTCGAGCGCGACAACGGGATCACCGAGGCCCGCCGCAGGAGGGCCGAATCGCTCGGTGTGAGCGGCGACCTCCGGGGAACCCGTAATCACGCGCCAGCGGCGTGTGTGCCCGCCACCAGCGGACCAGGGACGCGCTCCACAATCTCTGCAACCACGTGAGCCGCGTCGGTGCCAGCCGCCCACGATTGCGTGGTAAGAGACAGACGATGTGCGAGCACGACCACCGCAACCCGTTTGACGTCCTCTGGCAAGATGAAGTCGCGGCCCGCAATAACGGCAAGCGAACGCGCCATGAGCAGCAGCGCCTGCGATCCGCGCGGCGACGCACCAACGGCAATCGCCGGATGTGCACGCGTTGCTTCGGCGAGATCCACACAGTATCG
Organism: Gemmatimonadales bacterium; assembly: GCA_038258695.1. Taxonomy (GTDB): domain Bacteria; phylum Gemmatimonadota; class Gemmatimonadetes; order Gemmatimonadales; family Gemmatimonadaceae; genus JAABRT01. Next base: position 3,080 of record JBBSPO010000232.1, read on the forward strand.
CACAACGTCATGATCAACGGTGACCGTTTCCACACCCGCTTGCATGCGTGCGAGGGTTTGTGCGTTGACCACCGCGGCGACATCGGCGCGCTCACGTCGACGCGCTACCCTGTTCAACAGCACCTGCTGCTCGCCATCGCGACCCGGATAACCAACGGCAAGCCGCACCATAAAGCGATCAAGCTGCGCCTCGGGCAGCGCATACGTGCCCTCGTATTCAATCGGGTTTGCGGTCGCTATCACGTGAAACGGACGCGGCAACGGAAAGCTGCGTCCCTCCACCGTCACCTGTCCTTCTGCCATCGCCTCAAGCAATGCCGACTGCGTCTTTGGAGCAGTTCGGTTGATCTCGTCCGCAAGAAAAAGTCCGGTAAAGACAGGACCTGGCCGGAACTCAAACGTTGCAGTCGCCGGCGCATAAATAAACGAGCCGGTGATGTCGGCGGGCAGCAGGTCTGGCGTACACTGCAGTCGACAGAAATCGAGGCCGATCGCTGAAGCGATGCTGCGTGCGGCGAGTGTTTTGCCGAGCCCCGGCACATCCTCAAACAGCGTGTGGCCACCGGCGAGGATCGCTGCAAGCGCGAATTCAATCGCGTTTTCCATCCCCACGACAGCAGTGGCGACTTCGGCGCGAATGCGTGCAACGAGGCTCGTGATCTCTGGCACGGGCAGCGGGGCGGCGGTCGTATGCTCGATCTCTGTCACGGTGATCCTTGGGTTTGGTTGTCCAGGCGCTCGATGGTGTCGAGGCACCTCGCGATGGAAGCGCTGGTGACGGGGTTGTCTTCGGTTGGCTGGAGTATGGTGACGGCGTCGGTGCCGAGCAGAGCGAGAATGGCGACGTCGTGCGACCTGTTGGCAGGGTCGAGACCGCGCCTGTGCAATGCGCCAACCAGAATCGCACGCATCCGGCGCACAGTGGTTGTGCGGGCCAGACGGTCCTCACGCTCGGCGATCAGAAAGGCGCGCATCCGCCGCCACGCTGCGGGACGCGCCAGACGATCGCAAGCGGCGAGTGAAGTTTCGAGAGTGGCGGCTACCAGTCGAACCCCGCGCGCAGGTTCACCTACAGGTGGTTCCCACGGGACGTCTTCCTCAAATCGCAGGGTGGCGAGCAACGCACCGACAGATGCGATCGCAACCACCGTGGCAACGGCCCAGACGGGATCGAGCCCCAAAAACCAGACACCCGCCGCGGCGCAGACAGCCAGCGCAACGCCGATGACAACTCGCATACGCGAAGACCGTGCGCGCGGTTGCGTGGTCAAATGCTCCATCAGCGAGCCGCCTTGCTTGAGCGTCGTTCCGGAAGATCAGACTGCCACAGGTCCACCAGGGTGGTCAGCGACTCGCGGGCAGCGGTGATGTCGGACTCATTTGGCGCGTAGTGACCGAAGCGCACCCGCTGGTACAGTGAGAGCAGCACGGCAATCGGCTCGGCTGATCCTTGCGACCGGTACAGGATTCGAGCTGTGAACTCAGACGCGGTTTCGGCGGGGCGACGTTGAAGGCCGGCCGCGGCGGCCGCATCCTGCAGCCCCTGCCACGCCTGTACGACGGCGTCGCTTGAACTCCTCTCGGAGTTGAGAATCTGCAACGCCGAAGCGAGGCCTGACCTCACGATCTTCGCATCCGCTTCGATTGGCGCGCCTGACTCGGCGCCGGTGCCCACCACGCTGATCGCGGGATTGCGACGCGTGAACCGACTGAGCCAACGCGCAACGCCAACAATGATCGCCAAAGCGGCGAGGGCTACGATGACCCATCCGACCCAACCGGGCAAACCCACGCCTGGCGCCGCATCAGCAGCAGATTCGAAGCGCATGTCGCCCGGCTCAAGCGCGAACTCCTGCAGGGTTCGCTCGCGCTCCGCTGGCTTCCACCGCAGGCCAACAGAAACCGCGGGCGCCTGCAGTCCCACGGCTACCACAAGCGCTACGCCAGCAGCGGCGCATGCAGCAAGTGTTGGCAGTGCGAGCCGAGGGCGGGTTGGATGCACGTCGTTCGGAAATGGAGGGAGGCAAGAACTTGTGCGACCCTATGTAGCATTCTGAAAACACTTCGAACAGGCGCTTAATCAACTCGTAATGATAGTCGTCTCCACCCGACAGTGTACTTTGCCCTCCTTCACCAGGGGCACGTAGCAAAACGTCTGTAGTGTCATGCAACTCCGCACTCTCCACCCCGCGCAGCCGCTTCTCTACCATGCGCGTGCGACGCCCCGCCTCGTCTACCGTACGACGGGCCGTATCGAGCTGCTTGCCCAGCTTGCTCCACACCTCGCCGTATTTGCGGAACTCCGCCTTGGCCGCGCTCAGCACCTGCCACACCTCGCTTGAACGCTGCTCAATGGCCAGCGTGCGAAAACCCATTTGCAAACTGGTGAGCAACGCCGCCAGCGTGGTGGGACCGGTGATCATGATGCGATGCGACGATTGAATATCTGACGCGAGACCGGGACGCCGTACCACTTCAGCAAACAAGCCTTCGGTTGGCAAATACATGATCGCAAAGTCAGTGGAGTGCGGTGGGTGAACATACTTCTCGCTGATCAGCTTTGCCTGCACACGCACAGCGCGTTCCAGCGCCTGACTGGCCCGCTCCACTTCATCCGCGTTGGCACTATCCTGCGCCACTACCAACCGCTCGTAGTCCTCGTGCGGAAACTTGGCGTCAATGGGCAAATAAAGTGGCGCACCTTCTTCGCGTCCCGGCAGACGCACCGCGTATTCAACAACCTCACCAGAGTCGGGTCGAATGCGCACGTTGGTGCCGTACTGCTCCACCGTGAGCAAATCGCCGAGCAGCATGCCGAGCTGCACTTCGCCCCAACCGCCGCGGCTTTTCACATTGGTGAGCACGCGTTTGAGATCGCCAACACCAGTGGCGAGCGACTGCATTTCACCGAGTCCCTTGTGCACGAGCTCAAGGCGGTCGCTTACGAGCTTGAATGATTCGCCCAATCGTGTTTCGAGCGTGCCCTGCAGCTTTTCATCAACGGTCACGCGCATCTGCTCGAGTTTGGCTTCGTTCTCGGTGCGCAGCTGTTCCAGATTTTTGTTCAACGTCTCGCGTACAGCGGTCAGCTGCTCAAGCTGTTGTGAACTGAATCCGGTAAGGCGGTTTTCG
>JBBSPO010000233.1:0-6198 GCA_038258695.1 Gemmatimonadales bacterium
AGGGCAAGCGGCCAACCGGGCCGGCGCCACCACACGGGTCGATCATCTCGGCGCGAGCACGTACATCGAAAAGGGGTGGTCCCGTTTGTCGTTGGGCGACCCGGTAGCCGCGGAGGAGGCGTTGCGGAAGGCGCTCGCACTCGCGCCCGGCAGCAGCGAAGCCGAGTCATTGTTGGGTTGGGCGCAAATGATGCAGGAGCAATACGACTCGGCGTTGCTCACCTTTCACAACGTCTTGTTGCGGGAGCCCAACAACGCGTTGGCCCGCACGAACGTGGGCTACATCTGTCTGCGCAAAAAGATTTACGGCGAGGCCATTGAACATCTGTCGCGCGCCATCCGGATCGACAGCGATGACAAGGCCACGCTCTATGCGCACCTCTATTTGGGTCTGGTGTATTTCGACCGGGAGATGTACGACGACGCGCGCTTGTTCTTTCACAAGGCACTCGCGCTCGGCCCGAATCTGCTGCAGGCGTGGTTTGAGCTCGGACGTGCGCATTGGTTTTCGGGAGACCGGGAAGCGGCACGATCGGCATGGCGCGACGGTGCGGCGGCGAACAAGTTCAACCCATGGGGCAAGCGTTGCGCGGAACAGCTGGCGGCAGTGGAGCGGGGCGAGGCGCCAAGTCGCGCCATGTAGTGCGGCGGATGGTACGTGCAGTCGCCCGTGCCGCCCTCGTTGCTGTTTTCTTGCAGCCTGTAGTGTCCAGCGTCGCTGCCGCGCAAGCCGACGTCGTGCGCGCGCCCAGCAGTGCGCGTCCACTCGACGCGGATCTGCTCGAATCGGAAATGCTCGGTGGCGCCGGTGCCACACGCACAGCGGCCACCGTGACACGGGCCGGACGATTTTCGGTGATTGCCTTCCCGCGCGATCGCAAGCTGGCCGACAACGTGTTGCGTGCCGCGCAGTTGAACGATTCGTTTCCTGGACTGCCGAGGCCAGAGGCCCGGGTGCTCATTGCAATTGCGCCTGACAACGAACGTTTTCGCGCGTGGGCCGGCCCGTCGGCGCCGGAGTGGGGTGCGGCAGTGGCGTTCCCCGCACTCCAGCGCATCATCATGCAGGGCTCCAACTCGGGCAGTGACGCCGGCGATCCGCTGGTCACGCTACGCCACGAGCTGGCCCACCTGGCATTGCACGAAGTCATGGGCGACGTGCCCACCCGATGGTTTGACGAAGGGTACGCGAGCGTGGCGGCGGGTGAGTGGGGGCGGGAGGAGGCGCTGGCGGCCAGTATCGGTCTCGCCATTCGCGGCGTTCCATCCCTCGAGGAGCTCGAGCTGATGTTCTACCGTGGCGCCAGCGACGCGCAAATGGCGTACGCGCTGGCGCACCGGGCGGTGGCTGATCTGGCGCTGCTCGACCAGAACCGTGGGCTCTCGCTGTTTTTGTCGACGTGGCAAAGCAGTGCTTCGTTTGAGCTGGCGCTGCGCCAGGCGTACGGTGTGACGTCCGACGGATTTGAGAAACAGTGGCAAAAGCAGACGAGAAGGCGCTACGGCGCGTTGGCCTTGCTGGCCAACTTGTCGGTGGCGCTGGTGTTGTTCTCGGTGATTCTGGGCCCGCTCATTTATCAGCGTCGCAAGCGTGACCGGGCCCGGCTGGAAGCCATGCGCCGCGCGGATGTGGTGCAGGAGCGCGCGGAGCGGGATAGCATGCTGGCGGCGATGCTGGCGGTGTCGGCGACGGCGCGGGCGTTCGCGGCTATGAACAACAGTGATGCGACTGGTGAGCCGCGATCGGACGGCACCATCGCTACCGAGCGTGACAGTCAATAGTCGTGGGGACAGGGCGCCTTTTACACGCTTCGTCGTTGACTCGAATGTCGCTCATCGGTAAGGTTCCCCCCATGTCGTCAGCAGAAAAAAGTTCGACGGAGGCGGGCGGTCTCTTGTCCCGCCGCAGCGCGTTGCTGTGGTGGGGTTTATCGTTGTTGGCGCTGGTGATTGGCTACGCCGATTTATGGCGTGGCGGAATTACCATTGGCCCGATTATGCTCGTGCTTGCATATTGTGTTCTGGTCCCTCTGGCAATCCTTCGGGGCTGACAGGGAACAGCTGGTCCCTCTCAACGGTATATCGGGTTAGGCCGTTGGGGAAATGTTCGGGCGAATAGCTCAGTTGGTTAGAGCGCCTGCCTTACACGCAGGATGTCGGGGGTTCGAGTCCCTCTTCGCCCACTTTTTTGCCCACCTCGCTTCAGTAGACAACACATGTTTTAATGTGGTTGTAATGCAAAACGGGTTGCGAGGTCATTCCTCTCGGCCCAGTTTGCTTGATTGACTCCTTACGGCGGTCCGTTCGCCGATCAGCGCTTCGAACCGCAGTATCGCCGCACCGTGCGGTGTGTCTGCGCATTCGTTTACACGGTACGGAGGTAACGACTTTGATGTCTCGGTCACTTCACTCGTTGCTCATCGGTGCCAGTGCGCTGGCACTCGTTGGCACTACCTCGGTACTGTCAGCACAAAATCGCCGTCCCCCCCAGCCGAACGCCAAGTTCATGCTGGTGGAGGTGTTCCACGAGAGTGGAGTGCCCGAAAAGGAGATGGGCCTCAAAGCCGCCGACGAAATGCGCAAGCGCATTGGGCGGGTGATCTCCAACAAGGACGTCTATCTCATCCCGCGTGAAGACATGCTCGGCATGCTCGAGAACTCGGGTTTCCCGGTTGACGTGCCGCTCGAGCCGCACGACGCGCGTGCCCTTGCTTCTGCGTTGCGTGCCGATGAGTACGTCACAGGGCGCGTCAACAAGAGCGACTCGGGTTTCACACTGACAGCCAACCTCGTGCTCACGCGCGACAACACGCTGCAGCAGCCGTTAGGCACCTTTTCGGCCCCCAAGCTCAACGATGCAGTAGAGCTACTGGCCGAGGAGCTCAAGATCGCCCGTGCGCAGCTGCCGTTTGAGCAGTCGTGTGTGAACGCGGCGCGCGAACAAAACTGGGCGGCGGCCAAGGCTGCGGCCGAAGAAGGCATTGCAGCGTATCCCAAGGCCGTGTTGGCCCGCACCTGCTTGGCCACCGTCATGCAGAATCAGGAAGCCAGCCAGGAAGAGTTGCTCAAGGTGAGCAGCGAAATCGTGGCTTTGGCCCCGCGCAGTCGTGCCGGTCTCGCCATCAAAGCCGAGGCCTTCCGTCAGCTCGACAAGCCGGATTCGGCCATTGTCACGCTCACCACGCTGCTCTCTGCGTATCCCAACGATGCGCGTCTGCAGAAAGAAGTCATTGACGCGATCTCCTCGTTCGGTGATCCGCGCATCGCGCGTCCCATCGTCGAAGAAGCCGTCGAAAGAAATCCGGGTGACGCAGATCTGCTGCGCCTGCGCTGGTTGATCTTGCTGGCGGTTGGTGACTATAAAGAAGCGTTCACGGCTGGCGATGATTTGGTACGCCTCGATACCGCGTTCGCGGACACAGCGTACTTCCTCAAGACGGCTGCTGCCTATGCCGCCGACAGCCAGGCACAGAAAGCGGCCGAAGTCACGGCGCGTGGCGTCGCCAAGTTCCCGACGCATCCGGGCCTGAACCGCGACCTGGTGGTAAACCTGCGCACCAGCGGGCAGAACCAGCAGGCGCTCGAAGTGCTGCAGCGCGCCATGAACTCGGGCGTCGAAGTGGAGCAGGGTGGGTTGCTCAACGTGCTGCTCACGCTCGATGTGCGCGGTCCTGACGCAGCCATGACCATGGCTCGCGGTGTTGTGGCCAAGGGTGATTCGTCTGTCGGGCCGGTTGTGCTGCAGATTGCCAAGACGGTCTTTGACTCGGCCACATCCGCCAAGTCGCAGGAAGGTTATGATCGTGCCATTCCAATGCTCGCTTACGCCGACTCGCTGGCTAAGGGTGAGGTCAAGGAGCAGGCCAAGTTCCTCTATGGATACGCCAACCTGCTGTCCGCGCAGGGTCGCATCACCGCGTCGGCCGAATCACGTAACTGTGAAGAGGCAAAAACGGGCAAGAATCAGCTCATCGAGGCGCAGATCAACCTGCCAGCCGGTGGACGGTTTGCGCCGGAACAAGTGCCGCAGCTCATGGGCAATGTGATGCAGCTCGATCAGTACGCTGATCAGGTGATTGCGGCGATCTGTAAGTAACAGCGTCGGTTAGCAGGATCTCGCGGGCCCGCCGTCGCTTTCGACGGCGGGCCCGTGCATCTTTCAGGGACTGCGGTTGGCAACAATGCAATCGTGTTCAAATGATGCACCCGCCTAAAGCGGCGGCGTCTGACGCTCACTCTCGACTGCGCTCATAATCTGTGAATCCCGTACGAAGTGCCCCCGCCGGTCGCGTTGGTGTCTATCACGTGCCTGTCCTGCTCGAACCGGTGCTTGTTCTGTTCGGAAACGCACGAACCGTGCTCGATTGCACGCTCGGTGGTGGCGGACACTCGGCGGCCCTCATTGATCAGGGCGCGCGGGTGACCGGCATCGATCGCGATCCGCGGGCGCTGGCGGCGGCGCGTGATTTGCTGAGTGAGGCGGAGCGCGCCGGCCAGTTCCGGGCGCTGCTGGGCAACTATGCCAATCTCGGTGGCGCCGGTCTGGCTCCCGCCGAAAAGTTTGACGGCAGTCTGCTCGACCTTGGTGTGTCGTCGCATCAGTTCGACGATCCGGGCCGCGGTTTCACCTTCCGCGAGGGTGCGCCGCTGGACATGCGCATGGGCGACGATGCCGAAGTTGACGCCGCAGGGCTGCTCAATACGATTGACGAAGTTGATCTGTCCGCATTGTTGCGCAACTTTGCTGATGAGCCGCGTGCGGCGCGTCTGGCGCGTGAGATTGTTCGACGTCGGCAAACCCGCTCGTTTGTGACTGCCGATGATCTGGTGGACGCCATTCGTGCCGTACTCGGTCCGCGCAGCGGCGCGCCTGATTTTGCGCGTATCTTTCAGGCCGTTCGTATTGCTGTCAACAACGAATTGGCCGGCCTCGAACACGCGTTGCCGATCTTGCGTGACCGTCTCAACCCTGATGGCGTGCTGGCCGTGATCAGCTACCATTCCGGCGAAGACCGACTGGTGAAACATGCTTTCCGTGCGTGGAGTACGCGCTGCACCTGTCCGCCCAGACAGCCCATCTGCAACTGCACCGATGAACGATTGGGCGAAACGATTACGCGTCGAGCCATTGTGGCCAACGAAGAAGAGACGCAGTTGAACTCACGCGCACGCAGTGCGAAGCTGCGTGGCTGGCGTCGTCTGGCGTGACGCCGGCGCGCAAGGCATCGCGCAAGAGATGGCATGTCCCGTCACTGATTGCGATGGCACTGCTTGCATTCGTTCTCACGGCCGTTATCGTGATCTGGCGTCGTGCAAGCGGGCAGAAGTTGGAAGCCACGATTACGGATCTCGACCAGCAGCGACGTGATCTTGAAGCGCAGATTGCCAAGCTGGAGTCGGATCTGCGTGAGGCCACAAGTGCGTCGCAAATCGAACCGGCCGCGGCGCGAAAGCTGGGGCTGCGCCGAGCCTCCGATTCGCAGCTTGTCACATTGTCTCGGGCCGCAGCTGTACCGGCCGCGCCTTTTCCTGATTCTACGCCATAACTACGGCATCGCCTTTCACACCATACAGCACTCGTGACGGTACCGAACGATCAGCCCACACCGAATCATGAATCCGTGCGCGTTTCGCGCGGCCGTTCGGTGGTGCTCCATCTTTCGCTGGTGTTGTTCGCCGTCGCGCTTCTGGTGCGTGCCGGCAAGGTGCAGCTGGTGGAGGGTGAGTATTGGGCGGAACGTGGCAACAATCAGCGCAATGCGTTGGACACGCTGCCCGCGCCACGCGGTCTGATTGTCGACGATAACGGCATCCCGCTGGCGGTGAGTCGCGAGCAGATCAGGCTCATCATTTCGCCCAATCAGCTGCGTCCGGCCGGCGAAGAAATCAGCGAACGCGACACACTGATCAGCGAGCTCACACGTTTAGGTGTGCCACGCGCAGTGGTGCGACGCGCGGCCGACACGACACGTCGCTATGTAGCCATGAACAAGCTGTTCTCGCCGGGCGAAGTGAAGACCCTGCTCAAGCTGCGTGGCGTGGCCGGCGAGCGCACCATGCAGCGCATCTCATCGGGCCCCGATGCATTGCAGGATCTGGTCGGATACGTGAATGCGAAGGGGCAGGGTGCCACGGGTCTTGAGCTCTTTCTCGACTCCTTGCTCGCCGGCACCGTTGGTGAACTGCGCACGCTGCGGA
>JBBSPO010000234.1:0-6191 GCA_038258695.1 Gemmatimonadales bacterium
GAAAGAGCAGCTTTTCGAGTCCCAGCCGGCGTACACCGGCACCGAACTCCATGCGTTGCGTGGCGATGGCGCGGTACGACTTGAGCGCCGAATCCTGTTCCAGGCGCGCCACACGAGCGCGCATCAGAGTCTCGCGCGCAGCCTCGTCAGCGAAGGCCGATCCCAGTGCCTCGTCGCTTACGACGACCCGGGGACGACTGCTGTCGTACGCCACACGCCCTACCTGTCGGGCTTCCCTGTTGATGTCGCGAAGCAGTGTGCGGATGCTGTCTGGGACAGTATCGCGCGTTCGCTGCGCGGACAGCGGTTTGGAGAGCGGGGTAGCCAGCAGCAAGAGTGCAGCAACAGCGATGACGGAACGCATGAAGACAGCCACTGATGAGGAATAACGGGAGGATGCTTCGATTACCCATCCGTACGATGTGAGATCCCGTCGGGTTTCTGCGGGTGCTGCGTAATCGGGATCTGTGTCGTAGCTTCCGGGAGTATGTCGCGCTCCGGTAGTCGTCCCAATTCCCCTCCCTGCCATGGCTTCATTTTTCAGTCGCCGCCTCGTGTGCGCCGCGCTTTTCGTCGCGGCCACATTCCCTGCCTTCCCTGCCAACGCCCTGGCACAGGCGCCCGATCCGCGTCTTGAGAAGCTCAAGGCAGAGGTGCTGACCATGGTGGACGGCGACGCAAAACGGGTGCAGGAAATTGTGGACATGCTGTTCTCCTTCAGCGAGCTGGGCTTTGAGGAAGTAGAAACGGCGCGCTATCTCACCGGGATGCTCGAGGCGGAAGGCTTTACCATTGAGCGCGGGGTGGCTGGTATGCCTACCGCGTGGGTGGCGCGCTGGGGCTCCGGCAAGCCGGTCATCACGCTTGGCTCCGACGTGGACGGCATTCCGCAAACGTCGCAGAAGCCTGGCGTAGCCTACAAGGATCCGCTCATTGAGGGTGGTCCGGGACACGGCGAGGGGCACAACTCCGGACAGGCGGTCAATGTCGCGGCTGCCATTGCGGTCAAAAAACTCATGCAGCGTGAAAAGCTGCAGGGCACGTTGGTGCTTTGGCCCGGTATCGCAGAAGAGTTGATGGCGGGCAAAGCGTTCCTGGTGCGAGAGGGTGTGTTCAAGGACGCCGATGTGGCGCTGTTCACGCACGTCTCCAACAGTTTGGGCGTATCATGGGGCGCCAGCGGACAGGCGGCGCTCGTGTCGGCCGAGTTCAAGTTCAAGGGCACCAGCGCCCACGCGGCCGGTGCGCCATGGCGTGGCAAGAGTGCGCTCGACGCGGTCATGCTCATGGCCAGTGGCTGGGAGTACCGCCGCGAACACCTGCGGTTGGCGACACGCTCGCATTATGTGATTCGCGATGGTGGTGACCAGCCGAATGTTGTGCCGAGTACGGCCAGCATCTGGTTCTATTTTCGCGAGCAGGATTATCCGCGCACCATGGAGCTGTTCGACATAGGTAAGCGCATTGCGCAGGGCGCGGCCATGATGACAGACACGGAGCTCGACGCCGTCAATGTGCTCGGTTCTGGCTGGAGTGCTCACTTCAGCAAGCCCATTGCGGAAGCCGCGCAGGTAAATGTTCAGCGCGTGGGCATGCCCAAGTGGGATGACAAGGACATCGCGCTCGCCAACGGGATTCAAACGGAACTCGGCCAGCCACCCTTTGGGCTGAGCTCCCAGATTGGTGAGCTGCGCGGATCCGAAACGTTGCAGAACTTCAGCGGTGGTGGAAGCGATGACATTGGCGATGTGTCGTGGAATATCCCCACCATCACGCTGCGTTATCCGTCCAACATTCCGGGATTGCCAGGCCACAACTGGGCCAACTCCATTGCCATGGCCACGCCCATCGCGCACAAGGGCGCAGTGGCGGGTGCAAAAGTGCAAGCGCTCACCATGCTGGATCTGTTGCTCTCACCAAAGATCGTGGCCGATGCGTGGACGTATTTCAACGACGTGCAAACCAAAGACGTGAAGTATGAGCCGTTCATCCGGCCCACTGATAAGCCGGCCAATACGCTCAACGCCGAGATCATGAACCGTTTCCGTCCCGAGCTGCGCAAGCTGTACTACGATCCGTCAAAGTACAGCACGTATCTTGAGCAGTTGGGCATCACGTACCCCACAGTGCGGAACAACACGCCGTAATGTCTGATGTCACTACTGCATTTGCTGGTGCGACTCCTGGCGCCGAACATCCCGAGGCGCCGGTAGTCGCGGCACGGATTATTGACGGACAGCACGGCGATATTTCGCCCGACGAGTTTCGCCGTGCCGCGCACGCAGCTGTCGATTGGATTGCCGACTATCTGGAGCATCCTGAACGACATCCGGTCAAGGCACAGGTGGCACCGGGTGACATCGCAGCGCAGCTGCCGCTCTCGGCCCCAATGCAGCCTGAATCGCTCGATGATATCGTGCGCGATTTTCACAACGTGATCATGCCCGGCATCACGCACTGGAATCATCCGTCGTTCTTTGGCTACTTCTCCATTTCCGGATCGTACCCTGGCATTCTGGGCGAACTGTTTGCGGCCGGCCTGAACGTCAACAACATGTTGTGGCTCACCAGTCCAGCGGCCACAGAGCTTGAGCTGCGCACGGTGGACTGGTTGCGCCAGCTCATGGGACTGGGTGACGGATGGTTTGGCGAGATTACCGACACCGCGTCTGTCTCCACGCTGTACGCGCTCGCTGCAGCGCGTGAAGCGGCGGGATTTGATGTGCGTGCACAAGGCATGTCGGGGCGGGCAGATATGCCGGTGTTGCGTGTGTATGCTTCGGAACACGCGCATTCAAGCGTGGACAAGGCGGTCATCACGCTGGGAATGGGCCACAACAACGTGGTCAAGATTCCCGTGGACTCGGCCTATCGCATGCGCACCGATGCGCTGCGCGCGGCGATTGAGCAGGATCGCGCAGCCGGCATGTTTCCGCTCGCTGTTGTGGCGACAGTTGGCACGACGAGTACATCGAGTGTGGACTCGGTGCGTGACGTTGTGCCCATTGCCCGCGAGTTCGGCTGTTGGGTACATGTAGACGGCGCCTATGGCGGACCGGCGGCCATCGTACCAGAGCTGCGCTGGTTGCTTGACGGCGTTGACGGTGCTGACTCGCTCGTGGTCAATCCGCACAAATGGTTGTTTACACCGGTGGACTGTTCGGTGCTCTACACCAAACGCCCCGAAGCCTTGCGCAGCGCGTTTTCACTTGTGGCCGAATACCTGCGCACGGCCGAAGGCGACAGCGTCGTCAACCTGATGGACTACGGCGTGCAACTGGGCCGTAGATTCCGTTCGCTCAAACTGTGGATGGTGCTACGCGCGTTTGGCGCCGACGGAATTGCGGAGCGGCTGCGTTTTCACTGTGAGCTGGCACGCGAGTTTGCCGGTACGCTGCACTACGAAGGCGACTGGGAAATCTGCGCGCCGGTGCCGCTGTCATTGGTGTGCTTTCGCTACGCACCGCCGGGCGCGAGTGAAGAGCAGCGCAACCGTATCAACTCGGCGATTCTCGAACATGTGAACGCCAGTGGCGTTGCGCTGCTGTCGCATACAAAGCTTGAAGATCGTGTGGTGCTGCGGCTGGCGATTGGCAGCGTACGCACGCAGCGCGAACACGTCGTGCAAACCTGGGCGGCGCTGCGGGCGGCAGCAACAGCGGTGATGCAACCAGACTGATCGAACGGAGTGATGCCCGCTCACTGTAAACGGCAGTTCAAAACCCGCACCGTTTACCGTTCACCCCTACCGTGAACGCAGTCAAACGGCTGTTCTCGAAGTTGCCCAGCCCGCGTCTAAACTTCAGGCTTCGGGCTGCCACTGTTCGATCCTCCCGCACCGGCCGTTGCCGCCGCGCGCCGAGCAGCCCGCCGGCTACGCCGACGAACGAACCAGACCACGGCCGCCACAATCAGAACTGCGCCCACCGCCGTGAACACGCCTTCTACCGCTTCAAGGCGCCCGAGCATCTGCTCCGCGGCTTCACCGGCAGCTACGCCAATGAGTGTGTACGTCACCGTCCAAGCCAACGAACCGAGCAGGCTCACTGGCAGGTACATGCGCAGCGGCACCTGCGCCGCGCCACAGGCCATGGGCAGCAGAATGCGTCCACCAAAGAGGAACCGCACAATGAACGACGCACGGGCCGGATTGCGCTTCACAATGCGCAGCGTCACCGTACCGGCCGAACGCGTGGACGGGAATCGTCGGCGCAGCCAATCCCATTTAAGTCGGCCGGCAACGTAGAGCAGTGACGTTGCGACCCAACCACCGAGTGTGATGGCCAGGATCACCCGCACCAGCCGCAGCTGTCCTTCCTGCGACGCGATACCACCAAAAATCGGTGCGAGCTCCGACATGACAATCGCAGACGCACCAAGTCCTAGATATGTCGAGAGTACGTCTTCGACCGACGCGATGGCTTGCAACATTCCTTCCGCGCTTGGCACCAGCATCAGCGCAGCGGCACTCAGCAACAACGAACGAGTCAGAAACACAGCCGCCTGGAGATCAACCCGGTAATCGGAAGAATGAAGTGAGGGCGCCAAGCCAAACCGGATTGACGCCCCCGAATCCTAACTCAGTCACCGATGCTCGGCACCGGCTCGCCCATCCCGCCAGGCACGCGGTGCTCGCCCGTCTGCGGTGGCTTGAGCCCCACCATGCGCAGTACGCGGGCGCGCATGGCATCAAGCAACTCATACACCGTAGGCACCACAACGAGCGTCAGCACGGTGGAAGTAATCACGCCGCCGATTACGGCAATGCCCAGTGGTGAACGGAACTGAGCACCTTCACCCGTTCCCAGCGCAATCGGCACCATGCCGGCCACAATGGCGAACGTCGTCATGAGAATGGGACGCAAACGGATGGCGCCCGCTTCAATAAGCGCCTCACGTAGCGGCAATCCCTGCTGTTCGCGCGCCGTCTTTGCAAAATCGATGAGCAGAATAGCGTTCTTGGCCACAATGCCGGCCAATAGAATCACGCCGATCATGCTCATGATGTTGATCGTGGAACCGGTGATCGCGAGTGCGCCCATCACACCAATCAGCGACAGGGGCAACGATACCAGGATGGCAATGGGATCGAGGAACGATCCGAACTGCACCACGAGAATGAGATACATCAGACCAACTGCGATGCCCAACGCGATGAAGATGCTGCCAAAGACTTCGGCCTGCTGCTCCACCTGACCGCCTTCACTGTACGTGACACCGGGCGGAATGGCGATGTCGGCGGTGGCCGCCTTGATGTCAGCCAGCACTTCCGACAAGGACCGTCCAGCAGTGTTGGCCTGTACCGTGATGACGGCATCGCGGTCCAGGTGATTGATGATGGCCGGTCCGAGTGATGATGTAATGGTCGCAACCTGTCCAAGCGGAACGATTTGCTGCGGAGCACCGGGCACTCCCACCGAAATGGGGATCTGCTCAAGATCGGATGCACGCGCCCGTGCCTCTTCACTGAAGCGCACGCGTACGTCGCGGGTTTCGCCACTCGGATCAACCCAGTCGCCTACTTCGATGCCGGCAAATGCGGGGCGCAGCGACTGAGAAACCGCGCCTACGGTCAGTCCGAGTGATCCGGCCAGCCCGCGATCGACCGTCACGTCAAGTTCGGGCTTCTGGCCACGTGTAGACAATCCAACGTCCACTGCATTGGGCACTTCACGTACGGCGGCGAGGAACTGTTCAGCCACCGGCTGCAGCAGCGCGATGTCCTGTCCACGCAGCTGCAGCTGAATCGCTTTTTCGGCGCCAGCAAAGTCGTTGGTGAACACAGAAATGTCGGCGCCGGCAATACGCTTGACTTCCAGACGCACGGCATCGCCGATGTCTTCCGCGCTGCGCTCGCGTGTGCTCTTGGGCGAGAGCCGGAAATAGAGATTGGCCTTGTCCACAGCACCCGAGCCGTCGCCCACAGAGGCGAACGAGTATTCGAGCTCGTCTTCAGTTGCCGTCGCCGCGGCGACCGCCAGCGCCTCGTTCACTTTGAGGCGCATATAGTCAAGATTGGCACCCGGTGGCGTCTCGATGGCCATGTTGAGTTCACTGCGATCATCGATGGGGAAGAACCCACCGCCAACAATACCGGTGGCCGGCATGGCCAACGCGGCAACGAAGGTGACAACTGCCAGTCCCACCATGGTCTTGGGGTGATCCAGTGCCCAGGCGATCACACTGCGATA
>JBBSPO010000235.1:0-6148 GCA_038258695.1 Gemmatimonadales bacterium
GAGCGACGTGACGGACGGCGCCCGCTCGCACCCGTATCCGGCGCCACGAGGCGCAGCCGGATCCCGGCGCCGCCCGATGTAGCCGCGTGGCCGGTGCCCACCACCAGCAGCGCGGCATCCCGATCGCGCGCCAGCTGACTGAGGCGAAAGGTGAGCGGGCGGGGAAGCACCGGCGCCCCGTCGAGCACCACCAGACCAAATACTCCACTGCGCAGCAGCCGGTCGGCGCACCAGGTGGCCCGGTCCGGGCTGCGCGGACGAATGACCACCAGTCGCGACCCAAGCGACGCCCAGGCCTGCGGCGCCAGTGTCCGGGTGGCGTCGACAATGGCCACCCAGCCGCCCGATTGCAGCACCTGCGCCACCACGCGACGGGCCAGTGTGGTACGCCCGCTGGCTCGCTCACCCACAAGCTCCGTGAGGCGCCCGCGCGGAATGCCGCCACCCAGCGCGGCATCGAGTGTGGCAATACCAGTGGACCACGCAGGCCCGGCCGGCGGCGGGGTGGGTACAAGGGCCTCAAGACTGGCCCGGATGGCAGCGACGGTGGAGTTCATATACCGAATATACGCCGAAAACTGACAGGCAGGTCCCTGGCCAGTCCGGGCTGATCCGGGCCAGCGAGCTCAGCTGAACCGAACCTCGCACTGAACCCGCGACTGGCGCCAGTTCGCCCCGGAGGCTAGGCTGAAATCATGAAATCCCTGTCGGATATCGAAATCCAGCGCTCGCTGGGCACCTTGCCGGGATGGACGCGCAAGGGCAGCACCATCACGCGCACATACCAGTTCGCGACGTTCCCCGACGGCATTGACTTCCTGCGCAAGGTGGCCGACATCGCCGAGTCGCAGGAACATCATCCGGATGTGGACGTGCGCTATACCAAGCTCACGTTCAATCTGAGCACGCACGACGCCGGTGGTATTACCGAAAAGGACTTTGTGCTGGCACGCGCCGTGGAGCAACTGTTCGAAACGGTGACTACCGGCCTCGCGTAAGCGTCACGCTGCCATTTACCGTGGTGGCTTTCAGTTCAGGGCCGCCTGACCCAATCGTGCCGCGCAACCGCTTGCGGCTGATCGATCCCTGAACCGTGACCGGAAAATCGGTTTCAATACTGCCGTTCATGGTGGAGATGTCGAGGTCGGCGTTGCTGCCGCGTGGCAGCTCGAGAGAAATGCCGCCGTTCACAGTGGAATAGCGCACGTCTTCGTTGCCGAACGAACGCATGGATGCCTTGATGGAGCCGTTCACAGTCTGGGCGCGCACTGGTCCGCCAGTGCTGTACGCCTCGATGCTGCCGTTGACGGTGGTCGCTTCAATCATGCCCGATACGTCATCGATCTCGACGCTGCCATTGATGGTTTGCATATTCACATGCACTCCCTCAGGCACGCGCACGGTAAACTGCACGGAGACATCATTGTCTCGGCCGTTTCGCATTGATGAGTTGCCGCGAATACCGTCGTCGGTGCATTCGCTGTCGTTCCAGAGCGCGCACACCATGATGCCGCCATCACGCGCGGTCACCTGCACAATACGCACCTTATCCGGATCGCCACGCCGCCAACGCTTGTCAGCGCTCACCTCGACCTGACCAGAGGTACTGCGCTCAACGGCAATGGCACCATTGATATTGCGCACGTGCACGGTGCGACCGGCGTCGAGGCGTTGACTGAATGAAAACGCGTTGCGCTCGATCTCCTGCGCGGCGGCGATTCGTGGTGCTGTGGCAAACAACGCCAATGCGGTCACCGCAACGGCAGCAGCAGCTGCGCGCTGCATGCGATGGGGCCCAATCATGAAAGGTGCCATGAGACGATACGGTAAAGAGGAATGAATGAACTCAGCGACGTACATTGCGGTCAGTCGTACCAACTACGATGTCGCCGCTGAAAGTGGAGACGCTGACCAGTGGACCACCCGCCGCACCGAGTTGAAAGCGCCGCGCGCGTGAGCTGGAGAGGTCTGAAAACGCGAGTGACAATGAAGACAGGTTGTCGGCCAGTCCGCCAAGTACCGACTCCACCAGCTGCGAGATGCTGCGCTCCAGATTGCGCTCCCACGATGCGCTGTCAGGCGTGCCGCGCGAACCGCTACTGCGACGCATGGAGTCAGTGACGGCACGCCGAATTGAATCGCCCAGCTGAGCGCGTTCACGTTCACGCTCGCGTTGCTGATTGCGTGGAACATCGCGTGTGATCTCCCGGCTGCTGTCACCGCGTGCCGCACCAGATGAGGGAAGCATCGTGAGTGGAAGGTCAGTGGTACGGACTTCGCCGTTGAACGTTTGCACGTCGAGCAGGGCGCGAGTGTTCTCCGGCACCTGCAGCCGCACATCACCGCTGTGAGCGTTGAACTCGTATCGCCCAGCGTCATCAAACGCACCTGCCCACGTCACGTCACCACTCACCACCTCTACCTGTACCCGGCGGGAGGAAATGTCCCGCAGCGTGACGTCAGAAGACGTACCCGCGACTTCTACATCACCGGTCACATTGTCGAGCGTAATGTCGCCGCTGGTGGTGGAGATGCGTACGCCATCGCTGATATCGCGCGCCGTGATGTCACCAGC
Source organism: Gemmatimonadales bacterium (assembly GCA_038258695.1). GTDB lineage: Bacteria > Gemmatimonadota > Gemmatimonadetes > Gemmatimonadales > Gemmatimonadaceae > JAABRT01. Next base: position 2,576 of record JBBSPO010000235.1, read on the forward strand.
CACGGTTGAAATACGAAGCTGTCGGGCATCAGTGACTGAGATGTCACCAGACGTACCGCGCACCTCAACATCGGCACCAGTACCGCTCACCGAAATGCCAGCGTTCTGCGTTCGCAGCAACACCACCGTACCTCGCGGCAACTCCACCGACAAATCAACATCACCGCGCGAACGCGCCCCCGTGGCGTCAATGCGGAATGCTCGACCGCTGCCGGAGACGAGGGATTGCGCATCGCCACCATCGCTGCGCACGGCGAGTATGCCATCGGCGCCGGTGCGAACCCTGATATCGCCACCGCGCGAAACAATCTCCACGGTGGCAGATGCGTGCATGGAAAGTGTGGTGTCGCTGCGTATTTGCGCAGACACCGACAGCGGCGCGGCGGCGACACTTGCAGCCAGCGCAAAAACCCAGGATGAATAATTCACGGAGCGGTTCATAAACGGTGTTGCCAAAGGTTGTGGCAGACTAGTGCAGACAAAACAGATCAAATCAAACAAAAGCGGACGCAGCAGAACAAAACGGAGAAAAGCAGACGCGAACCGACTACATCAGTACCAGGCGGCGCAGCAGATCAACCTTGCGTTCGTAGGCGCGGTCAAGCTGTTCCAGCAGAAAGGCGCTGTTCGGATCGCCGGCCAACGCGGTTCGGCTTTCCAGAATGGCTCGGTCAATGATGTCCAGGTTGCGGCGTACAACGTTCACTGTTGCACTGTCGAGCAGGCCAAGCTTGTCGAGCTGCGATTCCGCGACCGTACGTAGCGTGGCGATCTCGCGGCCGTACAACGTGTCGAGCGCCATCATGCGCTCCGGGTTGGCCACAACCGTCAGCTGCGCTGCGCCACTGTTGCGCGGGAGGTTTGACGGCACAGCTGCGCGGGACGTTGTACCAGCAGCGTTTGACCCGGCGTCCTGGCTCGCGACCAACGGCGCAACCAACGGCGGCTCGCGCAACGTGATCTGATCGGCAGCCGGTGCGTCAGTGGCCAAGCCTGCGATCCTGTCCTGAGAATCGACAACCGCCACGGCCGCCGGTTCGGTACTGCTGTCAGCCTCCATAGTGTCACCCGATGCAAGCGCCGGTACCTCTACCGTCGTGCCTGTGTTGCGCGCCAGCGTCCACGTAATGCCCGCACTGGCGGTGACTAACAGCGCTGCCGCCGCAGCCAGTGTACGCCAGCTGGCGCTGCGCGGTTGCCGCACCGACAGATCACGCACCGGCAACGCGAGCACCGGCGCCTCAAGCCGCGAATTAATTGCTGGCCACAGATCACGCGGCGGTGCGATCGCGGGCAGCGCACCCGCAGCCTGCACAATGTCATCAAGCTCAGACACAAGCGCAGTGCACGCCGCGCAGCTGGCCACATGTGCCTCGGCCAGTTGCTGCTCATGCTCGGCGAGACCACCCTCAAGGAAGTCACCAAGCATCGCGTTGAACTCATCGCATGTCATGCGTGCCGTCTGACCCGACTCACTCATTTTAAAAGTGCCTCGCGCAGCAGCATGCGAGCGCGGTGAAGCTGCGCTTTGCTGCCGCCTGATGTAATGCCAAGAAATGAACCGATTTCATCGTGCGTGTAGCCCTCAACGTCATGCAGCACGAAAATGCGTCGCGCGCCCTCTGGGAGCCGTGCAATGGCCGCTTCGAGATCCACCCGTTCGGCTACGGTGACCGAACGGGCCGGCGCATTGTGAAGCACCTGCTCATCGTCCACCGTGCGTCTTTTCTGTACACCGGCCTTCTGACGATGCGACAATACAATGTTGACTGCCACCCGATGTAACCAGGTACCGAACGCCGCTTCGCCGCGAAACAACGTCAACTTTTGCCAGGCCCGCACGAACACATCCTGCACCAGCTCTTCGGCCACGGACCGCTCACCAGTCATTCGCAAACAGAGCGCGTAAATGCGCTGACTGTATTTGCGGTACAGTCGCTCGTACGCGTGCCGGTCACCCGCCAATGAGCTGGCAATATCGGCGGCGTCTGTGCCCGGTCCATCTGATGTTGCTGCGACCGCCGAGCCATCGGCGTTGATAGCCGATGCTCTGCTCGATCGAAGTTGGTCAGGAATGGATCCGGTCACTGTCAGCGTGTGCATGGCCCCCATGTAGGTGTCGCCCGGTTTGACGGGGCGGAGGCGGGAATGGTTTGAACGCGAACCACGTCTGTGTGAGTCGGCCCTTGGCCGATACGGTGGCAGATATTCCCTACGGCAGAACCAGACGTGGGGATTCTGCGAGCTGTGCAGTAGGTCAGATTGGGGGATGGACAACATGACTCATGGCCTGGCCGGCCTGCTGATGGCCGACCTGGCGCTGCGCGCATATGAATCGCGAGAGGGTACGCCCGCTCCCACCGGTCTTCGCCGGACGGCTGTGGCACTGGGAATTGTTGCGGCCGAGTTTCCCGACGCGGACCTGCTTTACTCCGGCGGCGTCCTGGGTATCGGAAAACTCGGATATCTGCTGCATCATCGAGGTCATACGCACACCATCGTGTTTGCGGTGCTGATTGCGCTGGCGCTCTGGGCGCTGGTGCTGCTCATACGACGTGACGCTCGGCAACCAGCCGAACGCGGGTTGTTGCTGGCGTTGGCGCTGGGGGGCACGCTGTCGCACATCCTGCTCGACTTTACCAACAGCTACGGCGTGCATCCGTTCTGGCCGCTCGACAACCGATGGTTTTATGGTGACGCGATTTTCATTGTTGAGCCGTGGCTCTGGATTGCCGCTATTCCGGCACTGTTTTTCGGCCGGCGCAGTGCGTTTGGGCGGGTGGTATTGGCGCTCGCGCTGACGGGGATTCTGGCGGCGGCGTGGTTTGTCCCGCAGGTAGGCGGCGACGTCGCGCTGGTATTGACCGTTGTCGCAGCGCTGTGGACGGTACTGCTCTGGCGACTGCACACGGTACAGCGACTGTCGCTGGCGGTTGGTGCGTGGTTGCTGGTGGAGAGTGTTGGCTTTGTCGCGTCATCAACAACTCGCGCGCACCTCAAGCGCGCCACGGCTGACACACAGTTTCTTGATGCCGTGATCAACTCGGCGATTGGCAATGCGCTGTGCCAGAACGTGCTGGTCATTGAACTTGATGGAGACTACTACGACGTCACATCGGCCGTGGTAGCGCCGTGGCCCAACGCACGCTCGGCGACGTCGTGTGCGGGCGGTGAGGCGGGCATTGCCAGGTCGCGACAAGCACAGGCCGGACTCGGTGATGGCCTGCAACCGTCGCCCCGAACGCCTAGCGATACGGTGGTGTGGCTGAGACGCTGGCGGGGCAATCGCGCTGAACTTGTACAGCTGGCAAACACGCACTGCGAAGTGGCGGCGGCGCTGGAGTTCATGCGCGCGCCGGTCTGGGAAGTGTCAAACAACGGAGACGTTTCACTATCCGATTTGCGCTACGGGTGTGGCGGATACGGTTTTGCGGATGTTGAGTTTGCCGCCACACCGGACCAGTGTCCGCGGTATGTGCCAGGGTGGATTCCACCGCGGCAGGATGTGATTGGGCGCAACTGACGGGCGTGGGGATGGATTCGCGCCCAACAAGCGGCGTCACACGCGGGTGC
>JBBSPO010000236.1:0-6117 GCA_038258695.1 Gemmatimonadales bacterium
ACCATACCGTGCTCCGCCGTTTGGGGCCCTGGTACACGAATGCATTGGCCGCAGGGCGACCGATTCCTCTGCTGCGACCGCATCGTCACGGACCGTAGGGACTTACCGCGTGCAATGGAGTGATGCTGCTGGAACGCACTTTGCAGAAAGCATATGGCGCGTACAGCCACGAGACCAGTGCGGTGCCGGAATCAGACGCGCCAGGATGAAACGATTCCTTCACCCGGTCTGTGAACAACACGGTATCCTGCCTGACGGTGCTGTCGCCGGTGAAGGCGAGCCACACCAGCGCACCACCACCCACCGAGTCCGCACCGCCGAGTTGACAACGATCACCCGCAAAAGCCGTGAGAATATGGAACGGCGAAACGAGCTGGAGCCGCGATAGGATATCCGCGCGAGTGGTGAGCCGGACAAGCTGCGGAAGACGCGCACGGCTGACGCGGGTGCCCTGTTCGGCCGACGAAAATCGCGAGGCTTTAGGGCCGTATGGCCTCTGGCCAAGTAACAGCCGTAAGACCGTATCAGCACTGCAACGGCGTGAACGGTTAACCGTCAACGGCGAAGATGTGTGCGGCCGAGGGGTTTGTCTGATTCGTCGTTCTGGCCACATAGTGCCGTGAGGCCATACGGCCTTAAAGCCTCGCCATTGTCGCAACCCGCACCGAGCCCCCAAGCCAACCAGCCCCGCGTGCCACGCCATTGGTGAAGGACACTGGGCAACGAAAAGCACGGCAGACGCCGGTGCCCTGTTCGTCGTACGAAAACCACGAGGCTGTAAGGCCATAAGGCCTCACGCCACGGAACAGCCGTAAGACCGTATCAGCACAGCAACGGCGTGAACGGTTAACCGTCAACGGCGACGATGTCTGGGGCCGAGGGGTTTGTCTGATTCGTCGTTGCGGCCACACAGTGCCATGAGGCCCTACGGCCTTAAAGCCTCGCCATTGTCGCTACCCGCTCCGAGCACCCACCCAACCCAGCCCCCCCGACACAATCGGCTCTGCACACGCCCCAACCCCACATTGAACGAACGCCGTCCGCACCGTAGCGTTCTATATGCAACCCATGCGAATCCCCGGTTTCCTCACCCTCGCCGTGCTGTCCCTCTGCACCGCGCCGCGCGCCACATTCTCGCAATCGTCCTCACCCGATCGCGTGCAACTCGCTCAGGCCGCCGCAGAGCGCATTCGCGCCGACGATATTCTGCGGGATGTCAGCGCTATCGCGTCAGACGAAAACATGGGACGACGCACGCCGTTCCCGGGTCTCGCCTCACCAGGCTACGACTCGGCGGCGCACTACGTCGCGCGGTTTCTGGAGTCCATGAACGTCACACCCATGGGCGACAACGGCACCTACTTCCAGCATTACACCGTGACGCGCAGTACCCTCGACACCACCAAGGTTACGGGAGCCATCGGCACCAAACCGCTCACCTGGGGCGAGGACTTTCTCGTCAATAGTTTCCTGGTGCCTGGCGTGCGCGAAGCAAACGTGATTTATGTTGGCACGGGCATTCAACTGCTCAAACGCGACGTCGATCCGTACGCGGGGTTTGACATTGGTGGTAAGTGGTTGCTGGTGAGTGGCGCGCCACCGCAAACGGGACGTGGTGCATTTCGTAGCGGTATGCCAAGCGGGAAGGTTGGCATTGATTACAAAACCATCACCGAAGTCGCTCGCTTTGGCGGCGCGTTGGGTATCATCACGGTGGTGAATGACTCGACGCTCGCCGCCTCAACGCGTCGGGCGGTCACGGGGCAGGATCTCAACCCATCGTTGGGTGTGGCGTACGCGCAGTATCAAGTGCCGAGCATTTCGATTTCGGTCGCGGCGCTGTCGCAACTGCTGGCCGGTACGACGCTGCTGCCGGAAACCGTGCTCTCACGTGATTCAACACTCGAGCGCACGTCGGTAGATCTGGGCGCGAGCAATCGGCTGCGCATTGACTTCGCGGCCACCACCGTCGACGCGCGTCCGTACAATGTGGTGGGAATGCTCGAGGGCTCGGACTCCACGCTCCAGCACGAATGGGTGTCGCTCGCGGCCCATCTGGACGGTGCTGTACCGGCCAGTGGCAGCGTGCCCGGCAACGCACTGCCTGATCAGTACAACGCCGCCGATGACAACGCGAGCGGTAGCGCGGGCAACATGGCGGTGGTACGCGCATTGGTCGCCGCGCCACGTACCAAGCGGTCAATCCTGCTCATTTGGGATTCAGGCGAAGAGGTCGGATTGTGGGGGACACGCGCGATTGCCTACGGCGCGTGGTCTGACAAACTCGTGTTGCACGTGAGCAACGACATGATCGGTCGCAGTCGTCCCAACAACAGTCCCAAAGAGCTCACGTTATCGTCGGCCGATTCCATTTATGTCACCGGTCCGCTGCTGTTGAGCACGCGCGTTGAAGCCGCGCTGCAGAGAGCCACAACAGAGTTTCCGTTTATCGCGTTGGACCGTCGCTACGAAGACGTGAGTGCCTCGTACTATTATCCGCGCACCGACGCCGGTCCGTATCTGGAGCGAGGAATCCCGATCATGCAGTTTTTTAATGGCGAGCACGCCGACTACCATCGGCCAAGCGATGATGTGGCGAAGCTCGACATTCAGAAAATCACGAACGTCTCCAAGCTGTCGTTCGGTGCGCTGTGGCTGGCCGCCGATGACCCAGCAAGGCTTGCGTGGGATGGCATTGTGCCCGAGACGTTGTGGTGGGTGACGCCGAGGCGCGAGTAAGTGGAACGGTAGCCGAAATATCCTCAAGTGGTAAAAATGACTATTTTAATGACTATGGTCACTGTATCCAAAAGCGTGCTCAAGGCGCGCATGCTTGAGTACTTCCGCCAGGTCGAAGCGACGGGCGAGCCGTTAATTGTGACGGACCACGGTCGTCCGGTGCTGCAAGTGGTGCCGATTCCACATAAGCGGCCGGCGGCCGAGTTGCAGGCGGAGTTCCGGGCACGAGCATATGGCCCGGTTCGATTCGTGGGCGATCCAGACGAGTCCACTATCGACGAGTGGAATGACCCGCTGGGAGATTTCCACGGTCGCGATGCCCCCTGACCCTCGTCGCAAGCGGCCTACGGCGTCGGCCGCCACAGCGGCGACCGCCACGGTGCGGCCGGTGCGACCAGCGGGACAGCTGTAACAGCTGTTACAGCTGCGACAGCTGCGACAGCTGCGACAGCGGCGGCAGCGGCGGCAGCGGCGGCAGCTGCGGGAGCGTCCGCCCGCTCCGGTGATGATCGACACGTCCGCGCTGATTTGGTGGATGTGTGATCCATCGCGTTTGTCGAAACTCGCACGCAATACATTGGCGTCACCGCCCGATGGGCTATTGGTCAGCGCGGTTTCATTCTGGGAGATTGGTGTCAAAGTGCGGCGGGGACGTCTCGACCTTGGGTGGTCCTTCGATGACTTCGTCGCCACCGTGCAGGCGATGGAGCGCGTTTCGATCCTCGCCGTTGACCTGCACACGTGGCTCGACGTCATTGATCTCGACTGGGATCACCGTGATCCGGCGGATCGCATCATTGTGGCCACCGCGATGCGGCACCGAGCGAGCCTCGTGTCGTCTGATCGCGCCATGCTTGCGTTTTACAGCGAGTCGGTTTGGTAGTTGCGCGGCGCAGGTACTTTGGTTGTCGTTCCTTCATACCGTGAGTGAAGGAGACAGGGCGGAGAAAAGCACGGCAGACGCTGGTGCTCTGTTCGTCGTACGAAAATCACGAGGCTTTAAGGCCTTATGGCCTCACGCCACGGAACAGCCGTAAGACCGTATCAGCACAGCAACTGCCGTGAACGGTTAACCGTCAACGGCGAGAAGTTTTGGGCCGAGGGGTCTGTCTGATTCGTCGTTCTGGCCTCACAGTGCCGTGAGGCCCTGCGGCCTTAAAGCCTCGCCATTTTCGCAACCCCGCACCGAGCACCCACCCACCCCAGCCCCCCACACCACCCCAGCCCCCCACACCCCACATCACAACCCTGCGAACCACTCCGTCCATGTGGACAATCACCCTTGACAGCACCCGTACTTTGGCTTCGATAGCGAATGTCCGCGCGGTGGTCGCATGTTCAGCACCGCGCACGTATATTCCGCGCTGGATCCGTGCCTTTGGCCGCAACGCAAACTCCCCGCGCTGTGTGCCAACCGTACCAACCTTGCACCGTGATCGCCCCGATGGAGCTTCCCCGCATGCCGTTTGAGTTGGATCAGAGCACGTCCCAAAATGCCCGCATGAAGGTCGTGGGCGTTGGCGGAGGCGGTGGCAACGCAGTCAATCGCATGATCGAGGAGCACCTCGAAGGTGTGGAGTTCATTTCGGTGAACACCGATGCGCAGGCGCTCATGCACTCCAAGGCCGATGTCAAAATCCAGATCGGCAAAAAGCTGACGCGTGGACTTGGCGCTGGCGCACGTCCGGAAATCGGGCGGCAGGCCATGGAAGAGAGCAAGGAAGAACTGGCCCGCGTCGTGCAGCACACCGACCTGGTGTTCATCACCTGCGGTATGGGTGGTGGCACAGGCACTGGCGCCGCACCGGTGATCTGCGGTCTTGCGCGCGAAGCCGGCGCACTCACCGTTGGCATTGTCACGCGTCCGTTCCTGTTTGAAGGACGCAAGCGCATGCGACAGGCCGAAGAAGGCATCGCCGAAATGCGCAAGCATGTTGACACCATGATCGTGGTGCCCAACGAACGGTTGCTGGCCGTTGTAGGCAAGGGCATCCCGTTCCACGAAGCGCTCAAAAAGGCTGACGAAGTGCTGCTGCACGCGACGCAGGGCATCTCGGTGCTCATCAGCGACACCGGCTTGGTCAACGTAGACTTTGCCGACATGCGCACCGTCATGCAGAACGGCGGCTCGGCGCTCATGGGCCTGGGTGTGGGACGCGGTGAATCGCGCGCGACGGAAGCCGCGCAGCAGGCCATCGCCTCACCGCTGCTCGACAATGTGTCCATCTCCGGCGCCACGGGCGTACTCGTCAACATCACTGGCGGTGAAGACCTCACGCTCGGTGAAGTGCACCAGATCAACGAAATCGTGCAGGACGCAGTGGGAGACGACGCCGAGTTTATTTTTGGCGCCGTGCACGAGCCCGCGATGCATGGTGAGATTCGTGTTACCGTGATCGCCACCGGCTTCGACCGGTTACTGCAAGGTGGCATCGGAAACGGAGCGCTGTCGCATGGCTTTGGTCATGGGCAGTCGGCGGCGCAGCCCGCTCAGCGCACCGGGCCCAGTGTGCTGCCGTTCCCGGCGCCTCGCGATCGGTCGGCTGGAGTGAGACCTCCGGCTGCTCCGGTTCGTCCATCCAAGGACGCGGTGGCTCCACCAGCCACCCGACCCATTCGGCCTAACGTGGCGCCCGCCGCCCCCGCAGAGCTCGACGACATGGAAATCCCGACCTTTATTCGGAGACAGATGGATTGAACAAGGCGCTCTCGAAGCTGCTGGTTGTGGGGACGCTTGGCGTTCTCGCAGCTGGTGCACTAGCCATCGGGCGTCCAGTCCCGCAACGTGCCGCCGGCGAACTGCTCGCCGTGACGACGCCGCCTGCGCCTGTCTCGTCTGTCCGAACCGATACCATCCACAGCGGCGAGCCACTGCTCGCGGTGCTGCAACGTCATGGCCTTGAACATGACGATGCCAACCGCGCCATTGCTGATCTCTCGCTCATTGATGCACGACGTGTGCGCGCCGGCATGCAGGTCACCGCACTCGTTCACCCGGATTCCGGCGTGCAGAACATCAGCTTCCAGACCGCCATCGATCGCATTGTGCGATTGGTGCGCACCGGCGAAGGCTGGATGGAAGTCGAAGAGAAGTTGCCGTGGACACGTGATACGGTCGCTGTTGCGGGTGTGATTGCATCGACGCTCACCGGCGCGATTGTGGAATCGGCCACGCAGTTTCCGGCCAACTCGCGCACCGAATTGGCCTACGCGATTGCCAACGTGCTCGAATACCGCGTCGACCTGAGTCGCGATCTGCGTGTTGGCGATTCCATCACGGCGCTGGTGGAACGCGAAACGGCCCCCAACGGATTGGTGCGCACGGGCAAGGTCCTGGCCACGCGTTCCAAGATCGCGGGCAGCACCATTGATGCTGTG
>JBBSPO010000237.1:0-6069 GCA_038258695.1 Gemmatimonadales bacterium
ACTCACGGCGTCAAAGCCCTCGGGGGTGACAAGCGGGAGCTCACGGGATTTTGCGTGGCGCACAACCGCCTCGGCCAACGGGTGCTCACTGGAGGTTTCCAGCGATCCGACAAGACGCAGCAGACCATCCTCATTGTCTGCATACGTTCCAACAGCAGCAAAGTCAGTGACCGTGGGCTGCCCTTCTGTGACCGTGCCGGTTTTGTCCAGCACCATGGTGGTGATACCGCCCGCCTGCTGCAGCGCTCCCCCCCCCTTGATCAGCACACCCAGCTCAGCACCTTTGCCCGTGGCTACCATCACCGCCGTGGGAACAGCCAGCCCCATGGCGCACGGACAGGCGATAATGAGCACCGCTACTGCGGCCGCAAATCCACGCACCGCCGGCGCCTGATCAGCCGCGACAAACCACACCACAAACGTGGCAATGGCCAGTGACATCACAACCGGTACAAACACACCACTGATCTGATCGGCCAGGCGCTGGATGGGCGCCCGACTGCCCTGTGCATCACGCATAAGTCGTACGATTTGCGCGAGTACGCTGTGCTGTCCGAGTGTGGTCGCGGTAAACCGAAACGCACCCGTGCGATTGATTGTCCCGCCAATCACGCGATCACCCACACGCTTGGCTACCGGCAGCGATTCGCCGGTGAGCATGGATTCGTCAACGGCGCTCTCACCCTGCAAGATTTCACCGTCTACCGGAATGCGCTCACCGGGTCGAACGATCACCGTTTCGCCGGCTTCGAGTGTGTCCACCGGCGCGTCTATCTCCTCGCCAAAGCGCACCACGCGTGCCGTCTTTGGCTGCAGCTGCACGAGCGCTCGCAATGCACTTGACGTTTGGCTTTTGGCCCGGGCTTCAAACATGTTGCCCGTGAGAATCAGCGCGATAATGATAATCACGGCTTCGTAGTACACATCGGGCGCGAGACCACGCGACACAAAAAACTGCGGCGCGACGGTGGCAATCAGCGAGTACACAAAAGCGGCACCGGTGCCCACCGCAACGAGTGTATTCATGTCGGCCGCATGATGCCGGAACGCCGCCCAGGCCCGCGTATAGAAGTGACGCCCTGCCCACAGCATCACAAACAAGGTGGCCATGAGCAACGCCATGGTGAGCACAACGGTTGGCACATCGTACAACCACGGCAGGACCGACCGCAGCGGTGGATCGAGCACACGCATGGACCACTGCATGAACGGATCGCCAACCGCGCCATGTGCGTGCGCTGCAACGGCGGCCACGCCCGCGCTACCCGTACCACCTGCACCACCCGCACCACCCGCACCCGACATGGCCAGCATGCTCATGAGCGGCATGGACACGATCATGGCGATCACACCTATCACACCACTGACAATCGCCTTGCGTTTGAACTCATGGTATTCCGCATCTTGCGCACGGTCACGCGCTTCCTGCTCGTCAAACGCCGTTTCATCGGGGTTGGACAGCTGCGCGCCGTAGCCCGTGTCGCGAATCGCGTGCACCAGCGCATCCGGTGTCACGCTGTCCGGATTGAACGTGATGGTGGCGCTCTTCATCATGAGATTGACGCTCGCATCTTCAACGCCCGTCTGCTTTTGCAGCGTACGCTGCACGCGCGACTGGCAGGCCGCGCAGGTCATGCCGCTCACGGGAATGCGAATGGTGGTCATGTTCGGATGCTCAAGCGTGTTCACGCGCGCTCACCTTCGGCAATGATGGCGCCGCGCAGCATGCTCATGCCGCACATGAACTCGTAGCGACCCTCCGAGGGCGGGGTGATTTCAATAACGGTGGTTTTGCCGGTTGGCAGAAATCGCTTGATGCCAAAGTCCGGCAACACCACCTCTTCGGAGCACCCTGATGTGTCGCGACGGTCAAAGCGCAGCTGCACCGGTTCGCCGGCCTTCACACGAACAAGGGCGGGCTTGTAGCCACCGTCCACTACGATCGTGACTTGCGCGATCCCCTGGGGCGGCGCATTGGATAGCGCTGCACCTGCTGCTCCCGTGCCGCCAGATGGCGTGGGCATTGTCGCCGATCCGCTCACTGGCACAGCGCGCGTGGCCTGGGCGACCGTGCGTCCCGCCACAAAAAAATACCAGTTCACCCACGCGATAGCCGTGACGCCACCGGCAATCACCAACCATTCGGCCATCGAAAGAGCAGACATGTACGCACCCTGAAGTGGAGATGGATTTCGTATACCCCCTCCCCCTAACCTATATACCCCCTCCCCCTATGTCAAACATCCACCATACACGCCTCGCCCTCACTGGTGGCAGATTTCGATGCTGCAACGTCTGACAACTGCTACACCGAGCTCAGCGGCTTGCCCTCATGGTCCGAAATCAGCACCCACACCGTACGGGTCCGCTTGGAGAAAAACAGCCGCACCGTCACGTCGCGTGGTGACTGCTTGAAGGCAAAATGAAAAGTGAACGAGGTGTCCAGCATCTCGCGAATCACCCCTTCCTTGAAGCGCCCGTAGAACTCCTGCACGCGGGTGCATGGCGCGACCTCGGTAAAAAACTGCTTGCCAATCGCGTCTTCCGGCGCCAGTGAGGCCAGGCGCGATTCCACCGCGTTGTACTTGAGGATTCGACCCGTGCGGTCGAGCTGAATCACGCCATACGGCAAGCCGTCGAGCTCGCCCGGAGACATGGCGTCTACGACTTCAAGGACGTCGTCAACCTTGGGAGCGGGGCTGGGTTGGTCAGTGGGATCGGTCATGCACGAATAATACGACGCAACGCGACCGCAGTGCCGTGTCGCGCACTTTCGGCTTTCGTTCGGTCCAGCGTTATATTCCACCTCCCATGCCGCAGCCGATCACACCGCCGTACGCCGAACTGCACTGTCATTCGGCCTTTTCCCTGCTCGACGGTGCCTCACTGCCCGAGACTCTGGTCGAACGCGCACACATGCTCGGCTACCCGGCCCTCGCGCTCACTGATCACGACGAACTCGGCGGCATTGTACGGTTTGCCCAGGCCGCGGCCAGTGTAAAAATGGCCGGCATTCTGGGAGTGGAGCTTACGGTAGACGTAGACGATTCCCAGCTGCTGTCGGCGCTGCGTCGCACCACTGAACCGCCATCGCCACGACGCACACATCTGACCCTGCTGGCCGAAACACGCGAAGGCTACGGCAACATCTCACAGCTCGTTACGCGGGCGCGCATGGATCGCATGCGTGGTGAACCGGCGGTCTCGCTCGATTTGCTGGCGCAACACACGGCTGGCGTGTCGGCGCTCACTGGCTGTCCACGTGGATGGGTACCACAGCTCGCGCGCAGCGGACGACTGCGCGACGCGCGACGTGCACTTGGTGTGTTGAGCGATCTTTTTCCCGATCGCCTGGCGGTGGAAGTATGGAACCACGGCCTGCCCGAAGAGCGCAAGCTGGTGCGTCGATTGTTGCCACTGGCGCAAGCGCTGGGTGTGCCGTGGGTGGTCACCAACAATGTGCACTACGCACAACCAGAAGGACGCATTGTGCACGACGTGCTCACCGCATTGCGACACGAACGCACGCTCGATGAGATGGGCACACGCTTGCGCCCCAACGCCGAGTGGTATCTCAAGAGTGCCGAACAACTCGGCGTTACGTGGCAGGGGCATGAAGAGGGCATCAGACAGTCGTTGGTGATTGCCGAACGCTGTGCTTTTCGACTCGAGCATTTGCGTCCTACGTTGCCGGCGTTTCCGTTGCCGCCCGGTGTGAGCGCCGACATGTATCTCGCGCAACTCATTGAGCAGGGCGCCACCGAACGCTGGGGCCCGCCAAACACCGAGCATCGTACGCACAAGCATGAGGCGCAGCTCGCACACGAACTCGCACTGATTGCCAAGCTCGGACTGGCGGGATTTTTTCTCATTGTGTGGGACATTGTGCGCTTTGCCCGTCGCGAAGGCATTCTGTGTCAGGGCCGAGGATCGGCAGCCAACAGTGCGGTGTGTTACTGCCTGGGGATCACGGCTGTTGATCCCATTCGCATGGAACTGTTGTTCGAGCGGTTTTTGAGTGAAGAGCGACAGGAACCGCCCGACATTGACATTGATTTTGCGCATCGTGATCGCGAGCGCGTACTGCAGTATGTGTACGAGCGCTACGGGCGTGAACACGCGGCCATGGTGTGCGAACAGATCACGTACCGCGGTCGCAGTGCGGTGCGCGATGTGGCGCGTGTGCTGGGTTTCAGCGTGCAGCAGGGCGACGCACTCGCATCAATAGCCGATCGTTTCAGCGCCAAGGCCACGGCAGAGTCGTTGCGTGTGCACAGTGTGTCTGCTGAAGGTGACAGCGCTGCAGCGGACAATGCAACAGACAATGCAACAGACAACGCCGCAGCGTTGCAGAAAGCGGCGCATGTGCTGGCGCCCGATCCACGTCTGGCCACAGAAGGCACCATCAGTCAGCACGCACCTGACGCGTGTGATGCGGAACGCGACATGGCACGCGCCGCGCTGCGTGTAGACACATGGCATTGGCGCGACAACACACCGGAAAACCGTGCGGCCACGCCCAATGGCGATGGTCTCAAGCCGCATCAGCAGCGCGATGCAGCCAAGCGCGCGCTCAAGTTGGTGGCCGAGTCACCGGTGACACAATCAGCGCCGGTACAGTCGAGACAGACCGAACACATGCGCCCTCAATCACGCGTTGCCGAACCATTACCGGCTGATCCGTACGCCCCCGATCGTGCGTCAACCGTTGGACCGGCTGGCGGGCCCAGCGCGCGCGACGTGTTGGTGGAGCGGTTGGGGCAGCGCTGGATTGGCGGCACCGAAGCCGGACGGCTGGCGAATGAAGCGGCGGTGCCGGATGCGTTGAAGTCGCGTCAATCAGCGGCGCCCAAAAACGCGGCAAACACACAACCCACCGCCAGCGCCGTAGAACAGGACTCCCCCCCCCAAACCGGCAACGCCCTGCTCGAATCCGTGGGCCTCGATCCATCGGACCCGCGCGTGGCAGTGCTGGCCGATGTCATTGCCGGTTTGCATCAGCTGCCGCGTCATCGCTCCATTCACGTGGGCGGGTTTGTGCTCAGCCGCGAACCACTGGGCAGCGTGGTGCCCATTGAACCGGCCAGCATGCCCGGACGCACCGTCATTCACTGGGAAAAGGACGACCTTGATCCGGTAGGTTTTGTGAAGATCGACCTGCTCGGACTCGGCATGCTCACCGTGGTGCAGGATTGTCTGCTCTATCTCAAGCATACGCGCGGTATTGACATTGATCTGGCGCAGCTTGACATGACCGATCAGGCCGTGTACGACCAACTGTGCGCGGCTGATACGGTTGGCGTGTTTCAGGTGGAAAGTCGGGCGCAAATGAACACGCTGCCGCGTTTGCAGCCGCGTTGTTTTTACGATCTGGTGGTGGAAGTGGCGCTCATCCGTCCCGGTCCCATTCAGGGTGACATGGTGCACCCCTATTTGCGTCGTCGTGCCGGAACAGAGGCCATCACTTATCCGCATCCAGCCGTGGAGCATGTGCTCAAGCGCACGCTGGGTATTCCGCTCTTTCAGGAGCAGGGCATGCAGGTAGCCATTGCTGCGGCCGGATTTACGCCGGGCCAGGCCGATGTGCTGCGTCGGGCCATGGGGCACAAGCGCAGCCGTGAGCGCATGGCGGAAATTGGTGAACAACTCATTGCCGGCATGGCCAAGAACGGCATTGAGGAAGACATTGCACGTCGCATTTACAATCAGATCAACGCGTTTGCGGACTACGGATTTCCCGAAAGTCATGCGGCGAGTTTTGCACTCATTGTCTACGCCACAGCGTACCTGCGTCATTATTACGGCCCCGAGTTCACCGCGTGCGGCGTCGACAAGTCCGAACGCGGCGCCCGTACCGACGAGGTGCTGGAGGTCACGATGCGGCTGTTCTCCGGCGAGACCGTGGACTTCGACGGCCGGTTCTACGGGCTTCCCGGGGTCATCGTCGAGCCGAAGCTCGACCCACCCCCACCCGTCTGGGCCGCGGGCGGAAGCCAGCTCCCGCACGAGGCATCGCCGGAGCAGCCGGTCATGCACCCGAACGTGCTGCGGCGCATCGCCGAGGCGGAC
>JBBSPO010000238.1:0-6065 GCA_038258695.1 Gemmatimonadales bacterium
CGCCAGCGCAGGCGATGCGTCGGTGTGTGCGGCGGCATCGGCAATGAGTGCGTGCAACAGCTGCGCGCATCCGGGCACCGATCCGGCTGGTTTGTGCAGCACCGCATTGCCGGCGATCAGATTGGGCACGATGACACGCATGGCCTGCCAATACGGGAAGTTCCACGGCATCACGGCCAGCAGTACGCCCAACGCCTGATATTCAACGCGCCACGCGCCGAGTGCGTCTTCGGTGATGCGTTCGGGGGCCAGTGCGCGCGGTCCGAGCTGCAGTGCCCGTTCGCACAACGTGGCACACTTCTCCACCTCGGAACGGGCGGCGCTCAGCGTCTTTCCCATTTCGAGTGTGCATTGCAGCGCGAGCGGGTCGCGTCGTTCGCGCAGCAGCACACCCATGCGCTCAATAAACGGAAGGCGCTGCTCGATGGGGCGAGCTTTCCACTCGCGTTGCGCCTGCGTGGCAGCGCTGACGGCGCGCTCGATGCCTGTCGCATCTAGTGCGTCGTAGTTGGCGATCAGCGTTGCGGTATATGGATTGGTCGCACGAAAGCTCATTCGGGTCCGGGAGGGCGTGGGCCTACCCCGAACCCTACGCGGCAGTCACCACTTCGGTCAACTGTGGCGCATTCACCGGCCGCGCCGTTCCGTGACGAGCGCGGCGGCTCGAGCGGGCGCCAACCGCCGGGATAATGAGCTTGGACGCTTCCCGCTTGGCTCGTTTACGCTCGAGCAGGTCACGGTCTGCGCACTCCAGCAGCTGGGCCAGCGGCATGGCTTGCGTACATGGGGCATAGACGTGGCCCAGCGAAACGCTGACCGCGCACGGTAGCATGCCCGACAGGTTCAGCTGCGCCATGCGTTCGGCGATGCGCGCCCGAATGGAATCGGCGCACAGGCCAACGGCGTCAAAGGCCAGTACCACAAACTCGTCGCCGCCCATGCGCGCCACAACATCGGTATCGCGCATGGCACCACGCAGCGCGCGCGAGATTTCGGTGAGAGCGCGATCGCCGACGGCATGTCCATGCTGATCGTTGATCTGCTTGAACGCGTCGCAGTCGAGGTAGAGCAGGATGGCGTCATGTCCGGCCGCCTGCGAATCACGCAACCGTTCGTCGGCCACGGCCAGCAAACCGCGTCGATTGAGCAGGCCGGTGAGTCCGTCCGTCATGGATGCGCGACGCAATCTGGCCGACTCGCGCATGCGGTCGCGGATGTCGCGCAGGGAGACGTGCACACCATTGTCCATGGCCGTGGCGCGAATGCGCAGCCAGGAGCTGGCAACATGCCGAGGATGCGCGCGTACTTCGGCCTGGTAGAGCACGCCGGTGGTGGCCGTGGCGCGGAGCGCGCGGAAGAGATCGGTGTCGATGGAAAGACTGGCCAACGACGAGGTGCGCAAACCGAGCACACTGCTCAGGTCGCGGCGGAACAGTGTGGCGGCGCTGTCGTTCGCCTCGGCGACCACAAAATCCACCACATCTCCAGCGCTGTCGCGCACCGGTTCAAGCACCACGTGCCCATCGTCACTCTGGCTGACCGTCAGTCGCAGCCTGCGTTCACGCGTTTGCAACGTCTGCACGGTGCGCGCGTGTTCGCGGTTCCGCAGGCGCGACCGTTCGGCCAGACGGACGCTCATGACCAGGGCCATCAGGGCCGTAGCGATGCTCACGGCAAGCAACAGCACTGGTGCCGACCAGAACAGCCGGGTGGCGGCGGAGATGACGAGGTCAGGTGAAGCGGGGGAACTGGCGAGCGAAAGCCACATAAATAAGTACGAGGACAGTGAAGGCAAGAACAGAACAGCCGGCATCGGCAGGATCGTCCACACGAGCACTACTGTATGCAACGCTCGTGCCAATGCCGTCGTTTTGTCCGGATCATGAATCGGTGATCCGTAACACATTGTCCTGCAGTGGTTTCCGATTGCCGGAAGAGAGAAGAACTATTCTGCGCCCAACAGCGTGCGGCGTTCCAATGCGGCAAAGCGTGCCGCTCCGTCCGGATCAGGTCGCCACAAAGAGACCAACATGCCAACCGCAAATGAGATCGGCATGGAAACGATTGCCGGGTTGCGAAGTGGAAACCACGCCGACTCATGCTGCAGCAAATCGATCTGGATGGCTGGTGACGCGGTAATCAGCGCCAGCGTGGTCAGTGTGCCAATCACCATGCTGGCGGCCGCGCCCGTGGTGCTCGTGCGGGGCCAGAACACCGCCAGCAGCAGCGCGGGGAAGTTGCCACTGGCGGCAATGGCGAAGGCCAGCCCCACCATGAAGGCCACGTTTTGCCCTTTGAACACCACGCCCAGCGCCATTGCGATGAGTGCCAGGCATACCGTGGCGATGCGCGCGACCAGCAGCTCTTCACCCGGTTTGGGTTCACCGCGTCGCACCACGCTGGCCCAGACGTCGTGTGATATTGCGGCCGCGCCGGAGAGTGCCAATCCGGCGACGACGGCCAGAATCGTGGCAAACGCAACGGCCGCGATAAAGCCCAGGAACGGACGCCCGCCCAGCAGTTCGGCGAGCAGCGGCGCCGCCATGTTGCCGCCGGCGTCCACCGCGCGAATAGCGTCGGGTCCCACCAGCACCATGGCGCCGAAGCCCAGCACAAAGGTGAGCAGGTAAAACAACCCGATGAGGCCGGTGGCAAAAAACACCGAGCGGCGCGCCGCCCGTGCATCGGGCACCGTGTAAAAGCGCATGAGAATGTGCGGCAGCCCCGCGGTGCCGAACATCAGGGCCAGGCCGAGGGAGAGCGCGTCGAGCGGATTTTGCACCAGTTGGCCCGGCGCCAGGACACCGTCGCCGTAGCGTTCCGCGGCGGCGGCGAAGAGGGCCAGTGGCGAGAAGTTGAACTGCGCCAGCACCAACAGCGCGAGCATGGCGGCGCCGCCCAGCAGCAACACCGCTTTAACGATCTGCACCCACGTAGTAGCCAGCATGCCACCAAATAACACGTACGCCATCATGGCCAGCCCCACACCAATCACGGCCATTTCGTACGGCACGCCCAGCAGCAGGCGAATGAGTCCGCCCGCGCCAACCATTTGGGCAATGAGGTAGAAGGTGATGGTAGCCAGCGTGCCAACGGCCGCGGCAATGCGCACGGGTCGCGGGTTGAGACGTGCCGCGACTACGTCTGCAAAAGTGTAGCGTCCGAGGTTGCGCAGTGGTTCGGCCACGAGAAACAACACGACCGGCCAACCAACCAGCCAACCGGTGGAATAGAGCAAGCCATCAAAACCTGACGTCGCCACCAATCCGGCAATGCCGAGAAACGACGCGGCGCTCATGTAGTCGCCAGCGAGTGCGAGTCCGTTTTGTCCGGCGGTGACGGTTCGTCCGGCCGCGTAGAAGTCGTCGGTGGTGCGCGTGCGGCGCGCGGCCCAGTAGGTGATGCCCAGTGTGGCCGCAATAAAGACGGCAAAGAAGGCGATCGCGACGGCGTTGGGTTGGCCGATGCTTGATGTCTCAGGCGTCATGTGCGCTCCGCTATTTCGCGCATCACATGCGCTGCGCTGGCTGCGCGTGTCATGAGCGCTCCTTCGCATCGCGCGCCGTCGCAAACGCGGCGCGCTGTTCGGCTACCATGGGATCGTACACACGATTGGCCCATCGTACGTACACCCAGGTGAGCAGCCACGCGGCGACAATCACAATGGCGCCGAGCAACACACCAAGTGAGAGGCCGTCGGTCACACGCCGGGCGAGCAGCTGCGGCGCCCAGGCAACGAGCGCCAGGAATCCGAAATACACCACGATCATGACCGCGGTGAGTGCGCCAGCCAGTCGCCAACGTGTGCGGGCAACGCCGCGCATGCGAACCAGGGCGGCGTCGGATAATGCCTTGGCGTCCAGCTTTTCTGAGTGCAGTGGTTCTGCAGGCAAAGGTCGCTCAGCGTGTGTGAGGATTTGAATCAGCCACGTGCAACATCGCGCCAATGGCGGTGCCGTAGCCCGCGTGTTCAGGCACGATCAGCTCCGTGCCGTAGTACACACCCACCCGCGCCAACACGGTGCGAAACGATGGTAGATCGGTGAGATGTCCGATCAGAACAATGTGTTGCATTCGTTCAGCGCGCGCGGCATTGATGGCCGTAATGGCAATCACCTGTCCCACCAACGTGACCAGTGCGGCGGCCAGGTCTTCACGACTGGCCTGCGCGTTGGCGCGCGCCATTCGGCCAAAGTTGACGGCCGTCGCGTCAGGTGGCAGCAAGCCGATGGGGCCCGAGATGACATCCTTGAGACTCAGGTCGGCCCCGTTGGCGTCGCCTCGTTGTGCCAGTGCGTCAATCGTCCACGCATCAGTAGTGTTGAGCAGCAGAGACCCCAGTCCAAGCAGGGTGCCGCCACCAACGGCACTTCCGGTGGTGTGCGCGTAGCTACGCGCGCGTGCCGTGATCACCGCGGTTCCCGAACCGGCGCTGACCACGAGCGTGGGCGTGTCGTGGTCGGCGTCAGGCACCGGGCCCAGCGCCTGTCCACCGCGTCCGATCGCGCTCACTTCGTTGACGGGTACGAGTGTGAGCTGTCCAACCTGCGCGGGCAGCGCGCGATGACGACCGCCGGTGATACCCAATCGTGTGAGCGCGGACGGTGCGAGTCCGCCATCGGCGAGAATCGCGTGTACCATGTCGGCGTCCGGCTCACCGTCCGAGGCGCGTGTCCAGCGCGTGAGTTCGCTGCCCAACATGTGCACGGCGTCGGTGTTGCTGATGCCAAAATCGATGGCTGCAATCGCGTGGCCGTATTCGATGGCGCTCGAACTGCTGGCGCGCACCTCGGCTGGTCCGTCTTCCGGGGAAGTATTGTTGGCAGTCACCTGGCGATGATAGCGTCCAGCGCGGCCGTGCGTCAGCGCTGCGTGTACATCTGGCACTGACCGTGTGACATATTACAACCTCACTCCACTCTTGCCCGTGCGACATGCCCCGTATGCTCATTGCGCTTTCCAGTCTGGTGTCCGGATTGGTGGCGCTGTATCTGCATCTTTGGAAAATCGGTAAAGCCGGCTCGCTGTCCTGTGGCGGTGAAGGCGGTTGTGCGTACGTGCAAGGCAGTGTGTACGGGTCGTTTCTGGGCGTGGACGTGGCGCTCATTGGCACCATTGGCTACACGCTCATTTTCGTAACCGCACTGGTGGGCACTTTGGCGCGGTTTGAAGACTCACGTAGCGTGACACGCGCGCTGCAACTGCTGATCTGGCCCGCCGTGCTGTTCACGCTCCGACTCAAGTGGGCGGAGTTCGTGATCCTGAAATCGTTTTGCCCGTGGTGTGCGGTATCGGCAGTCACGATTACCGTGTGCGCCGTGTTGGTGACGCTTGACGCAAAACGATTGGCGCGTGGCGAATGAGTGCTCGGCCGAGCGCCGGACGTGTGTCAGGGCGTCGGCGCCTGTCCCAGCATGACGTCAAACCAAGGCTGCAGCTGCTCGGGACCGGGATAACCGGCCATGGTGCCGCGAATCTTTCCTTCGGCGTCCACAGCTACAAATGTCGGTGTGCCGCGATAGCGGAAGGTGAGCAGAATCTGCGATTGCGACGTGGCCGGTCCGAGCGGCACGGCCCCGTTGATGCCAGCGGCCGCGAGCATCGGTGCTCCGTCAACCGCGCCTTCGAGTGTCAACATGCGCAGCCCCGGCACGGGACGCCCGTTGGCGTACTGGCCAAGGTCGCGCAGCGCCTGCTTGCAGTAACCGCAGGTGCGTGAGTTGATCATCACAATCGCGGGCTCGCCGTTTTCGACAATCGGTACAGTGGCGCCCGAAATGTCCCTGACTGGAAAGGCGCCTAACCCCTGGGCACTTGACGCGAGCGCGCCCGGCGGTCCACCCGAGGCAACGGCGGCGATGGTGGCAGCGGCGTCGTTGGTGGCGGCGTCGCCTACTACAGTTTGCGCGGGAGAAGAGCTGCTGTTGCTGCCAATAAACGGCGCTGCTTCGCCCTTGAACCACATCACCGCCAGCACAGCCGCACCGCCCGCGAACACCATGAGCACATCGCGGACAGTGCGGCTGCTGGCTGGACGTGCGGCAGGGGCTGTTTGTGCGGCGGTC
>JBBSPO010000239.1:0-6052 GCA_038258695.1 Gemmatimonadales bacterium
CTCGGGAGTCGTTCGTGTGTTCGCTGGCCCGTCGCTCGCGTATCTGGATAACAACGCGTTTGGTGCGTACGCACGCCTGGACCTCTCACTTCCTGCGCAGGATCGATTTGCATTGGTGAGTTTTGCGCGTGCGCAAACTTTCGCGGTGAGCGGTACGTCGCCGTATCATCTGATTGGTGCGGGTGTGGGCGTGCGATTGAGGGGGAGGCGCGAGTCGTCACGGTGAGCGTTGTTGTCACCGACCATTTGCGTGAGGTCGCTTGAGATCGCGAGAGTTGGGGTGTGGGCCGGAGTTTACTTTCGGCTGCGCTCGACGACGTTCGGCGTGGGACGTCAGTAGTGATCGCTTCAGTGCGGCAGGCACGCTCTGTTCGACGCGCGACAAGGCGCCTTGAAGGACGCTCTGAGTAGATGATTGGAAACGGCGATGTGAAGATTACTCTGCTGACGAGTCGCGTGCGATGGCGCTTGCGGCGCACCGCATCGCCCGCACTCAGGTCTTCGTGCGGTGGTTTCGGCCGCCAGAGGACGACTCACGCGCCCAAACCGACTCTTTGTGGGTTGCGGCATCACGTGGTGCCGCACCCAAAAGAGGCTGCCGAAGCACCCGAATACGCGGCGGCGACGGGCGCTCCAAATCCCCAAGTGGGGTCTTATACTCAGCGCCCAATGGAGTTGGTTCTCGGCATTCTGGCACGCTTTGTCGCCGTGCCACGTCGTTCCCTCGCCACGCAGCTCGTGCGAAACGTGATATCGCTGCCGCCTGCGTTGTCGTTCGCGAATGCACGAGCGAGCGCCGATCTGTGCCCAAGTACGCCGTCATCCGGAAGACCACTGGTTGCCTTCGCGAGATTGCTTTAGCTCCGGCCCGTGCGTCTGAGTGGAGTTCTTCGTCGAGGTCGCCTCGCCGCTGATCATCGAATCGACAAGCGTGCCAGCCTCCTCAAGCAGCATTTTGACCGCGACAAAATGTATAGTGTGCTGGTGGCGCTCAAGCGAATGGCGAAGTCGCGCGACGTTCGATTCGTCCGGCACCGCAGCGTCTCCCCATGCGACGCATGCAAAGCAGCGTATCATTCGCAGCGCTTGGTTGCCGCCTCCGGATCCGGCAGGTCGAACGACCGCCACGGAATGGCGTCGTTTATTTTTTGCAGACAACTCTCGCGGTACGTGCCTCTGCGCTCGTTGTCATCCAACACGCTCATTTGCGCACGCTTCTCGTACTTACGACACTCCATGAGACAGATCTTGATTGGCGCGCGATCCCAGTGCTACACAGGGCAGCGCATAAAAAGTTCCCATTGTGCAAAGTTTCGCTAGATAGCGAAGCAAAGTGCGTGAGAGAGAATCCCCTCAGGCTGATGAGCCCTATTCGTAGTGACAGCTTTGATCGCGGTTGATCGTGAAAAAGTGGTGTGAACCGTGGGTCTGGTTCGGTAGAACTCATTGGAACATAGGAGGTTGGGAACTGCCTTTTCTCTATTGTGATTAAGCCAAGTTCTCGTGTGACCCTCTCAGCAACCATCACATTTCCTGCCGCTGCGTAACGCCCGCGGTTTCCAGAGCGGTGCGCGCTTCCTTTGACTTGTCTCCCTATGCGACTTCTAGATGTCGGCGTTGAAGAGGCCTTTGCGTTTTTGTTCCTGAGGTGCAACCGTCGTGCGTTGGGCCGTTGAGCCGTTGGGCCGTTGGGCCGTTGGGCCGTTGGGCCGTCGGGCGGTCGGGCCGTTGGGCCGTTGGGCCGTTGGGCCGTCGGGCGGTCGGGCCGTTGGGCGGCGGCGTTCCGCAAAGTGCCTATCAGGACGGCGTTCAAGAACGTCCCGGTCGTCGCACAAACGTTATCGTTTGTAGAAAACTCGCGCTGGTTACTTGCATGTAAAGGGCCGACGCGCCGCTTGCGGGTTTCGTAAGTATGTTCAGCCACGAGGAAGAGGTAGCGATCGAGCGATTGTGCGGTCTGCTAATCAGACGTGAAGCGTGTAGGCGTGTGTTGTCACTTCTCGCAAGGGGTTGCCGGAGGAAGGAAGTTGCAGCAGCCTTGGGAATCTCCGCGCACACCGTTGACTGGCATTTAAAGAGTACGTTTGCGCTGACAGGCGTTACAAGCACTGTTGAGTTTGTGCGTCTTGGCGAAGAAGCGCTCCGACGTTTGGAGGTCCAAGCCCACCCCCCGGATCCGGTGGGTGGTACAAGTGGGTGTCTTGAGTGACTGTTGCGGTGCGATTCGCGATCGTTCCGCGCTCCTTGCCCAGCATGAGCGTATGCAGTTAACCCCAACTTTCTAAAGGTAGCGATGTACGCATTGTGGCAATCGGCACTCCTACTTGGCCTGTCTTCGACGCTACTACTTCGCTTTTTCGATCCGCTCGTTCCTGAAAGCGCTGAACGTACTCCGCCGGTATGCGTGGCCTTTTACGATTGGAAGCATGACATTTCGTTTTGGTTTGATGAAAAAATGCATGCGCAGCAGGGGCCAGTGCCAACCGGGTATCCGGACTACTGGCAGCATGTGCAGACGAGTCTTTGGGAGATTGACGGGCTCGGACTCGGTGAAGAAGAGCATTTAGCTTTCGTAGACGCGCATGCAGAAATGGAAGGAGATAGCATCGTTGAGGCGGAGCACATGCTCGCAGGCGACCTTACGCGATCATTAGGCAAGCGGCTCCGCCACATGGATTTTCAGGAGGGATACGCCGTAAATCACGAAACGACACCATGCTTTTCACCGCCGGGAGGCCCTGGGCAAGGGCCGAGCTGACCGACCTACGCAAGGGATCATCGCAGTGGAGCCACAAGGGCTCCGCTGCGATGTCGTTTCCGCTGGCTGTGCGCGCTTAGGTCACATCGAATCTTTCTTTAGAAATCATCTCCCGCCATGCCCAAAAGACTGCTGCTCATCTTCGCGATCCATGTTGGAGCGCTCGCCCATTTTCCGATTCACCGGAATCAACCGCTTCAACGTGCCAGTGAGCGGGCGCAGGTTGCTGACGCTTCAGCGCAGAAACCCTGCGTTCGCGCTGCACCGCGTGTGTGGAAGCGTGATGAAGAGTTCGCCGTTTCGAATACGACGCCACCTTGCGTAATGACGTTCGAAAGCACGGGCGTTGTGCTGGTGCCCGATGGTGCGCGTGTTGGTGACATTGGACTTCGCGTAGCGCGCGACGCCGATGGACGACTTTACACCAGCGAGCGAACCGGTGTGGTGGCGGTCTGGTCGCCAACGGGCGCACTGGAACGCACCTTCGGCAAAACCGGGCAGGGACCTGGCGAGTTCACTGCTGGACCGCTCACCATACTGCCCACACGCAACGGCCAGTTGCAGTTCTTCGACAACGGTGGCCGATGGCATGTGTTCCAAAACAACGGTACGTACGTGAGAACGGTGCAGGCATCCGGCACGCGTTCGGGTTCTCAGTTGACGGTGCTGAACAACGGGCGACTGCTTGATGCCTCTGGTCGCGACGACCAACAGTTTTTCTTTAACATCTGGTCGCCACCCTCGGCGAATGCAGGTGAAAGGCCGACGGTGTTGCAGCGATTTGGTGCAATGAGTGAACAGGAACAATCGGTATCATGGACCGATCGCCCACGGATGGTGGCGTACTCGGATGGCGACACCTTCTGGGCTGGTCCGCCGCAAGCGACTGGGCGCGGCTACCAGCTTGAACAGTGGCGCACTGACGGCACGCTGGCCAAGTCTCTTCGTCGAAACGTGCCGTGGTATCCGAACGGTTCGGATCGCGCCAAAAACCGGCGAGCGCCATCTGAAGCGCCGCCTCATGAAATCGAATCCATGTGGGACCTGGGCGAAGATCTCTTGATGGTGGTCGCATTGTCGCCCAACGCCGGTGAATGGTCGCAGGTGCGTGGTCGCTCGCCCGACGCTGCTGTGCGCGACCGACTGGTCAGCGTATGGATTGAAGTGCTCGACACACGATCGGGGCAGCTGTTGGCGCAGTCGGGGCCACTTACGTATTCGCAGGCAATGCAATCGATGCCTACTGGAATGTTTAACGGGACGATGCGTGGCTTCCGTCACGACGTCAACGCAGACGAAGAACGCATCGCGCAAATGTTGCAACTTCGGTTGAGTGCAAAATGATGTGTAGAGAACGCACGCATACAGCGCGGACGAATGTAGAACGCACGAACACAGCACGAACGTATGCAAGTCGCGCGCAGGCACCACGCACAGATGCACCGCGAACGAATGTCTTGCGCAACTATCTATCTCGTACCTGTGGCGTGCAACGCATCGCTGCAAGACGCGCTACTGCCGCCGCACTCGTTTTCTGTGTCCTTACCGCAGGCACCGTTGCAGCGCAAACCGCCAGTGTGCCAGTTCGCATACTTGGCCCCAACGCCACGATGGTGCGCGCGGAACTCGTGCACACCCTCAAGCCCGACTCCAAGCTGACGCGAGGGTGGAGTTCACTGTACGCCACCGCACTCAGTGACCGGGGAGAAGTCGCCGCAGCGGCGATCGTGCAACCGGGCGCGCTGCTCATCAGCGTGTACGCGAGTGACGGCACACTGCGTTGGTCGCGTGAACTGGCAACTTCATCGGTGCCTTCTGTCAAATTCGACGGTGACACACTGGCAATTGTTGAGCGGGACGCAGAAAATCAGAACGAGCTTGTGCTGCTGAATGCGGCCACGGGGGCGACGCTGCGTCGCTACGCAGTACCCACACTCGAAGATGAGTTGGCGTATGTGTTGGGACGCTACAACGGCTCGTGGTATGTACAGGTGCAGCGTTCGCTCGGTGAGTACGTCGCGCGCGGCCTGCCGTATCGCACATTGCGTCGCATGGAGGAGAGCGCCGGAAGCTGGGACGACGTATTTACGCACACCGACTCAACACCGCGGGTCCTCTTACCCGACGGTGTGAGCGCCCTTCCCACGCCGTTTGCGCCCGCGCCCTCGTTCGCGCTCAGTCCGACGTATGGGCCCCTGTTTGTGTCAGGTACCAATTGGGATATTCACGCGGTGCAACGCAACGGCACGCTGCAACCGCAGTGGCGCTTCACGCCGCTCAGCGGTCGGCTTGCCGAC
The DNA here is from genome assembly GCA_038258695.1 of Gemmatimonadales bacterium. Classification (GTDB taxonomy): domain Bacteria; phylum Gemmatimonadota; class Gemmatimonadetes; order Gemmatimonadales; family Gemmatimonadaceae; genus JAABRT01. The sequence continues at coordinate 5,056 of JBBSPO010000239.1, forward strand.
TCCACCTATGACCGGATTGTCGCCGAGTGGATTGCCAATCCACCGGCTCGCATGGGTATGTCAGCCGGCGAGTACCAGCAAGCCGCCGAGCTCGGTCGTGCGGCGGTAGGACGCACCCTGGGCGGTGTGCTCACCGACGCGAATGGGGCATTGTTCGTCCGTCGTCGTGACGCCGATTCGTCCGCGTCGGCGGCAGCGCGACCCACCGTCTGGGACCTCGTGCATCCAGATTCAGATGTGATTCACCGACTGCGCCTGGACGCCGGCGAAAGTCTGTTGAAGTTGTCCACCAATCGTACGCTGTTGACTTACCGCGTGAGCGGCGACGGCGTGCGATCGCTTCAGGTGATGCGCGCGGTGCCGGCGGAGGTTCCGCGATAGAAAGGTCAGCGTCGGCGCGCTATTGAGCGGTGCAGGACCACTTCAGGGAAGGCCGAGTTTTCGCGTAACCGCCTACTGGGGTATTTCCATCCGTTCGCTCGCCGGGCGAAGTGCGCGAGCTTGCATTGTTTTTTGCGTTGGCACGCCGCAAGCTGACGCAGCTCAATCGCGTCCGTACTCTTCGCGAGCTGGCTGTTCCGCCTGACAACCGACTGGAAGCCCTGAGGGGAGCTCGGCGCGGTCAACATAGCATTCGCATCAATGAGCAATATCGAATGTGTTTCCGCTGGGAGGATGGCTATGCCGACAACGTCAAAGTCACGGACTACCACTAAGGCGCCGCGCGTCACTGCGTTGGTGCAGCGCCGCTTGCCGACGCATCGCCCGCCCACGCATCCTGGCGAAATGCTGCTCGAAGAGTTTCTGAAGCCATTGGGTATTTCGCAGTCGGCATTCGCGATTCAGCTCGGGGTGTCCTTCCCGTGCCTCAGTGAAGTGGTGAACGGCCGACGCAGCGTTACGCCAGAGACGGCGCTGCGCCTGGCGCAGGTGACCGGGATGAGCGCGGACTTCTGGCTGGCTGTGCAGCAGGACTGGGATCGGTGGCATGGTTTCC